>NZ_JBVIIE010000023.1:0-128937 GCF_055569945.1 Streptomyces sp. NPDC031340 | reverse complement strand
TTGGTGGGTTGGGGTTTCTTCTCTTGGTTCCCTTCTTGTGGGTGGTTTTTCGCGGGGTACGGGGGGGGGGTCCCCCCCCTTGGGCCCCCCCCCCCGGGGCCCGCGGCGGCCGGCAGCGCGGCCGCCGCGAGCACCGTGCTCACGGCGAAGAGGACCGCGCCCCGCGCCCGGCCGTGCCGCCTGCCGGAGCGGGCACGGTCCTCACCGGCTTTTGGGAGGTCGCCCTCCCTCCCGGCCGTCCCGGCCGCCGCGCGCGCCACCCGCGCCGCCCCGGCCGCCGCGGCCGGCTGGGCGTCCCTGCCGTGCCCGGCGTGCCCGGCGTGCCCGGCTTCCTCCTTGCCGGATTCGGGGACGTCCGGCTCCGCCGGCGCGGGTCCCGGCATCCAGCCGAACGCCATGGAGGAGCCGATCAGGCCCGCCATCATGCCGATGCCGAAACCGCCCAGGTTCGTGGTCGCCATCGACGTCAGCGACGCGACCGCGGTGACGACCGAGACGAACATCCGCTGGTCGGGCTTGAACAGGAAGAACACCCCGCCCGCGACCAGGACGACGCTGATGCCGACGGCCGACATGGCGCCCACACCCACTTTGATCATCAGCGGCAGCGGGGCGAGCGGTATGGCGACCATCTCCACACCGCCCGCGACGACCCACATCGCGGCCCAGAACGGCCGCCTCCTGCGCCATCCGCGGAATGCGCGCCGCAGCCGCGGCGCGGGCAGCAGCCGGTCGAGCCAGTCGCCGGTCTCACGGGCGAGCTCCGACAGGAAGCCGAGAACGAAGGTGAACATGGCCTGAGTCCGTCCTCGCCGTCAGAAGCACTGCTTGCCGGTGCGGCTGAACTCGATCTGGAGCTTTTCCAGCGTCAGGGTGCCGCCGTTGGCGGAGTAGGCGGTGCTCTTGACGTCGTGGGCGACGGCCGTGCTCGCCTGGACGCCGAAGACGCCCTTCGGCCCGGTCACGCCGGGTGCCCCGGTGAGGGTGGAGGCGTCCCGGCCGGCCTCGACGCCGGTGACCCTCCCTCCGCCGCCGGTGAGCGCGTCCGCGTTCACCACCAGGTCGGTGCCCGCCAGCGGCTTGTCCGCACCCGAGTGCACCAGCATGGAGATCTTCCCGATGACGGGCAGCTTCTGCTCCAGGGAGACGCACACGTCGGAGACCGTGCCGTTCTTCACCGCGGCCAGCAGGACCGGCTTGGCGTCGTCGGCCGAGTCGCCGATGGAGGAGGGGAAGGACGACACCCCCTCCGCGGTGACCTCCGAGGCGGCGACCTTGAATGCCGTTCCCGAGACGGCGAAGGACGCGGCCAGCGCCCCCTGCGCGAGGGCTATGCCCAGCGCGCCCACCGCCAGGGTGCACGGGATGAACATGACGGCGCTGCGCTTCCAGCGGGTACGGCCCTCACCCTGGGTGTTACGTGATGTATCTGACGATATGTCGCTCATGGTGTGTCCTTCCCGTTTCGGGTAGTCCGATGGCGTGAAGTGCGGAGTGACGCGCGGGGTGGCGTGCGCGGTGACGTGCGGACGGCGTGCGGAGCGGATCGCCGAGAGAGTCGAAGATACAAAAACTATTGACTTGTTTCACAGGCCACGTCAATACTCCGGACACGACGGAGAAACGGAGGCGACATGACCGCTCTGCCGCACACATCCGAAGTGTCAACCGGCCCCAGGCGCACGGAAGTCGAGGCTTCCTCGCAGATCCGGGCGCCGCGCCGCGGCGACGTGGTCTGGCGCCGCTTCGGCGACATCCGCGCGACCCTGATGGCCCCGCAACTGCTCCTGTTGCAGGTCTCGCACCCCGTGGTCGGCGCGGGAGTCGCGGACCACAGCAACTTCCGCGCCGAGCCCTGGCCGCGCCTGATCCGCACCCTGCTGTCGCTCACCACGGTCGTCTACGGCGGCCAGGAAGCCGCCACGGCCGAGGCCCGCCGGCTGATCCAGGTGCACGCGCCGATGAAGGGCACCGATCAGGCGGGCCGCCGCTACCACGCCCTCAACCCCGAGGCCTACCACTGGGTGCACGCGACGCTCGTCAAGGGCCCGGTCGACGCGCAGCGCCTGTTCGGCAAGGGCATGACCGACGACGAACTCGAGGCCTACTACCGCGGAATGCGCGACGTCGGGCGGGTGTGGGGCCTGAAGGACCATCACCTGCCGCCGGACTGGCCGTCGTTCGTCGAGTACTACGACGACATGGTCGCGGAGCGCCTGGAGTACAACCGGTCCGTCCAGGACGTCCTCGACGAACTCTCGCACCCCGCGAAGCCGTTCAGCTGGATACCCGGCCCGCTCTGGCGGCCGTTCGCCCGCGCCGCCGCCCACTTCGCGCTCCTGGTCACCGTCGGCACCCTGCCGCCCGACCTGCGGGACCGTCTCCAGCTGCGCTGGAGCGCACGGCAGGAACGCGCCCTGCGGCGCTTCGCCCGCCTGGTGCGGGCGGTGACGGCGCTGGTGCCGCCCCCGCTGCGGATCACCGTCTCCCTGGCCATCGCCTACTGGGCGACCCACCGGCCGGGCACCGAAGCCGCCGCGCGCCGGCGGCCCCTGGGAGCGTGGTGACATGACCACCAGGTCCGAACCCGTCCCGTTCGCCCCCGGTTCCATCCTGTGGGACATCGCCGGCGACGTGCGGCTGCTGCTGTCCCTCCCGGCCGCCACCGTCCTTCAGGTCGCCCACCCGGCCGTCGGCGCCGGCGTCGACGAGCACTCGGTCTTCCGCACCGACCCCTGGGGCCGCGCCCAGCGCTCCCTGGAATCCCTCCAGTTGTGGGTCTACGGCGGCGAGCGGGCGGTCGAGGAGGGCCGCAGGCTGCGTCAGGTGCACAAGGGCATCAGCGGCACCGACACCCACGGCCGCGCCTACCACGCCCTGACTCCCGCCTACTACGCCTGGGTCCACGCCACCGCCTACCCGGCCTTCCTGCGGGCGGCCCGGTACTTCTCCCGCCCGCTGGACGACCAGGAGGAGCGGCGCCTGTACGACGAACTGCTCCGACTCGGCGACATCCTCGGCATCCACCGCCGCGACATGCCGCCCACCCCCGAAGCGTACTGGCCGTATTTCGACGCCATGGTCCGCGACGAACTGGAGAACACGGTCGTCGCGCGGGAGCTCCTCGACCCCCGCAGGCCCATCCCGCCCCCGGACGGCGCCCGCGCGCCGCTGCGCCTGGTCTGGCCGCTGCTGCGCCCGTCGCTGGCACGGCTGCACGTGTTCGTCACCACCGGCCTGCTCCCGCCCGTCGTCCGCGACCACCTCGGCCTGTCCTGGACCGCCCGGGACGAACGCGGGCTGCGCCGCTTCGGCGCCGTCGTGCGCACCCTCGTACCGCTGCTGCCGGAGCGGCTCAGGTACCTGCCCGTGGCCCGCGCCGCCCGCCGCGCGGCGAGCGGCCATGCAACTTCGGCCAGGACTGGTCTGTTTGAGCCACCAAAAGATCAATAATCTGTCCTCGAACGTATGCACCTACTTCGAGGAGTTCCGTGTCCACTGCGCAGCAGGTTCCCGACATTCTCTCGCCCGAGTTCGCCGAGAATCCCTACCCCGCCTACGCGGTGATGCGGGAGGAAGCGCCCCTGATCTGGCACGAGGCCACCCAGAGCTACATCATCTCCCGCTACGAGGACGTGGAGCGCGTCTTCAAGGACAAGAAGTCGGAGTTCACGACCGACAACTACAACTGGCAGGTGGAACCGGTCCACGGCAAGACCATCCTGCAGCTCAGCGGCCGTGAGCACGCGGTGCGGCGTGCCCTCGTCGCCCCCGCGTTCCGCGGCAGCGACCTGCAGGAGAAGTTCATGCCGGTGATCGAGCGCAACTCGCGCGAACTCGTCGACGCGTTCCGGCACACGGGATCGGCCGACATCGTCACCGACTACGCGACCCGGTTCCCGGTCAACGTCATCGCGGACATGCTGGGCCTGGACAAGGCCGACCACGACCGGTTCCACGGCTGGTACACGTCCGTGATCGCCTTCCTCGGAAACCTCTCCGGCGACCCGGAGGTGACCGCCGCGGGCGAGCGCACCCGCGTGGAGTTCGCCGAGTACATGCTGCCGATCATCCGCGAGCGCCGGGACAACCTGGGCGACGACCTGCTGTCCACGCTGTGCGCCGCCGAGGTCGACGGCGTGAGGATGAGCGACGAGGACATCAAGGCGTTCTGCAGCCTGCTGCTCGCCGCCGGCGGCGAGACCACCGACAAGGCGATCGCCGGCATCCTCGCCAACCTGCTGCTGCACCCCGAGCAGTTGGCGGCCGTCCAGCAGGACCGGAGCCTGATCCCGGCCGCCTTCGCCGAGACCCTGCGCTACACCCCTCCGGTCCACATGATCATGCGGCAGGCGGCCACCGACGTCGAGGTCACCGGCGGCACCATTCCCGAGGGCGCCACGGTGACCTGCCTGATCGGAGCCGCCAACCGGGACGAGCGCCGCTACCGCAACCCCGACCGCTTCGACATCTTCCGCGACGACCTGAACACCACCTCGGCGTTCTCGGCCGCCGCCGACCACCTCGCCTTCGCGCTCGGCCGGCACTTCTGCGTCGGCGCCCTGCTCGCCAAGGCAGAGGTGGAAGTCGGCCTGAACCAGCTGCTCGACGCCATGCCCGACATTCGTCTCGCCGACGGGTTCGACCCGGTCGAGCAGGGCGTGTTCACCCGCGGCCCGCAGGCGCTGCCGGTGCGCTTCACTCCCGTCACCGGCTGACCGCCCGCCGTGCTTCAGATCGCGTCCTCCGCGCGCCCGGGGAGCTCCGCCGCTTCCCCGTCCGGCCGCGCGGAGGACGCGGTCACTGCACGGAGGGGGTGAACCGCACCGGCATCGACGTCAGTCCGCGCATCCAGATCGACGGACGCCAGGTCAGCTCCCACGTCTCGACGCCCAGCACGATGTCGGGCAGCCGCTCCAGCAGCGTCTCCACCGCGGTGCGCGCCATCACGTCCGCCAGCAGCGGGGCCGGATACGGGCAGCGGTGCTCGCCGTTGCTGAAGGACAGGTGCGCGGAGTTCTCCGCCCCGACGTGCGAGTCGGGCCAGATCTGCGGGTCGGTGTTGGCCGCGGCGAGACCGAGGACCAGGCAGTCGCCCTCGCGGATGAGCCGCCCGCCGAGCTGGGTGTCGCGCACCGCCCAGCGGCCGATGAAGTTCTGCGTCGGCGTGTCCAGCCACAGCACCTCGTTGAGCGCTTCCCCCACGCTGACCCGACCGCCCGAGACGTTGACGGCGAAACGCTCGTCGGTCAGCAGCAGACGCAGGGTGTTGCAGATCCAGTTCGCGGTGGGCTGCTGGGCCGCGGCGATGACGGAGATCAGGTCCTGCACGATCTCCTCGTCGGCCAGACCCGCCGGGTGCTGCAGCATGCGGGAAGTGACGTCGGGGCCGGGCCGCTCCCGCTTCTCCTTCAC
Source organism: Streptomyces sp. NPDC031340 (assembly GCF_055569945.1). Lineage (NCBI taxonomy): Bacteria > Bacillati > Actinomycetota > Actinomycetes > Kitasatosporales > Streptomycetaceae > Streptomyces > Streptomyces sp. NPDC031340. The sequence continues at coordinate 123,522 of NZ_JBVIIE010000023.1, read as the reverse complement.
CAGCCGCATGATGCGCTCTCCGACCCGCATGTACGCGGCGACCGGGTCGTCGCCCTCGCCGGCGTCCAGCGAGATCCGCAGGTCGTCGACGAGCTGGTCGACGTCGGCGTCGCCGTACACGCCGCACATCCACAGCACGGCACGGGCCGGCAGGGCGTGGGCGTACATGCTCATCAGCTCGGCCTGACCGCTGCCGGAGAACGAGCTGATCAGGTGCTCGGCGATCAGCTCGCACTCGCGGGCCAGCTCGAACTGGTCCACGCCCTCCAGCGCCTGCGTGATCACGCCGGCCCGCCGCTGGTGCTCGGGCCCCTCGGTGAACAGCACGGACGGCTGGTAGCCGACGAACGGCAGCAGCGGCCAGTCCGGCGGGATGTTCGGCCACTGGTTCCAGCGCCGGGAGTCCCGCGCGAACAGCTCGTCATGGCTGGTCACGTAGCAGACCTCGGGATATCCGAGGACGAGCCAGGCCGGTATGCCGCCGTCGAGGAGCACGGGCGCGACCGCCCCGTGCTCCCGGCGCATGGTCCGGTACAGCTGCGACGGCGTCTGCTGGTACTCCAGGCCGCCCAGCTGTACGGCGTCGGGGTGCGCGGGGCAGCCGGGCGGCGGTGTGCTCGCGGAAGGGGAGCCGGTGGTGTCGCTCACTGTGATCTCTCCTGGGACAGGGCCATTGAGTAGAGGTGGTCCACGAGAGCGATGAGGACCTCCTTGCCCGATGACCTGAGCCGCGCATCGCAGTCGATCATGGGCACGTGTGCGCCCAGGGCGAGCGCCTGACGGATCTCCTCGAGCGAGAACCGGTTGTCGTCGTCATCGAACCGGTTGACGGCCACCAAGAACGGCGTCTTGTGGTGTTCGAGCCGGTCGATCGCGTACCAGGAGTCCTCCATGCGGCGGGTGTCGACCAGGACTACCGCGCCCAGCGTGCCGGAGAACAGCCGGTCCCACAGGAACCAGAAGCGCTCCTGGCCCGGCGCGCCGAACAGGTACAGCACCATGCGGTCGTTGAGGCTGATGCGGCCGAAGTCGAACGCGACGGTGGTCGTGGTCTTGCGTTCCACGCCGGTCGTCTCGTCGACGCCCTGCCCGGCCTGCGTCATCACCTCTTCGGTGTTCAGCGGCCGGATCTCGCTGACCGAGCGGACCAGGGTGGTCTTGCCGACACCGAACCCGCCCACGACGACGATCTTCAGGCCGGTCTCGGCGCCATCGGCGAGCGGTGTGCGCTGGGAGGGCAACTCAGAGGTTGCGGAGCCCATGGAGCACCTCCTGGAGCAGAGCGGTTTCGGGGAGGTTCGCGACAGACCGGGCCGCGCGGGGGTGACGGGCGCTCACCTTGCCCATGGCATGGAGGTCGCCGAGGAGGATCCTGACCACGGTGATGGGCAGCTTCAGCTCGGCCGAGACCTCGACCAGCGCCGTCGGATGCTTGCACAGCTCGAGGATGCGGACGTGCTCCGACTGCATGCCGGCCGCGGGCTCGCACTCACTGACGATCAGTGTCACCAGGTCGAACGAGTCGTCGGCCTCGCTGCGGCCGCCCGTGACCGTGTAGAGCCGGTCGGGATCACCGATGTCCACGGGTTTGTGGATCACGCTGTCGCACCCCTGCTGACGGGCGTGCGGGGTTCGGCCCGCAGATGCTCGCCGATCTGGTCCACCATCTCGGTCATCTGGTGCCCGACGACACCCGGGTCGGCGTCCTCGTCGGCGACGACCGCGAGGTGCGCGCCCTGGCCCGCCCCCACGACGAACAGCAGGCCCCCGTGGAATTCGGTCATGGAGTGCCGGACGCCGCCCGACCCGTCGCCGAACTCGATGGACGCGCCCTGCGCGAGCGCCTGGATGCCCGAGCAGATCGCCGCGAGCTGGTCGGCCTGGTCGAGGGTCATGTGCTCGGTCCAGCACAGTTTCAGGCCGTCCCGCGACAGGACGAGGGCATGACGCGTTCCCGGAGTGCGTTCCAAGAGGTTCGTCAAGAGCCAGGTGAGGCTGTTGTCAGTGGTCTCCATGGTGGCTGGGACGGGTCATGACCGGCGGAGGGTCACCCGGCCCGTTCCTCCAATCCAACGAGGTGCAGCGAATCGGTGCAGGGGTGGGGTGGGCTGTGCTGCCCTGAGCTGTGCGGGAGGCCGCGAACCTAGTCCTCGGACTCGGTCTCGTCTCCGGTGCCGGCGCCGGGATCGGCGGGGGAGCCGCCGGTCTGCCGGCCGCGGTGGAAGGCGGCGAACCGGCTTCCGGCGTCGCGCGCCGGGCCCGTGTCGCGCTGTCCCGCGGACCGCTCCGGATTCGGTTTCGGGCGGCCCCGCTCCGCTTCGGCCATGGTGTGGCCGGGGGCCCGCACGGGCAGCCCGTTCGGGGTGGCCGACGTGCTCCTGCGGGGGGCCTCGGCGCGGGGCGTCACGTCCGCCCGCGCCACCGACGGGGACCGCGGCGGGAGCGGCTCCGGAGGTGCGGGTGCGGGTGTGGGTGCGGACGTGGGCGCGGGTGCGGCCGGGGTCTCGGCGCCGGACGGGCGACGGTCGGCGGTGACCTGGTCACGCTGCTGGGCCACGAGCTCCGGCGGCAGGAGGACGACGACGCCGGTACCGCCGCGCGATGAGGGCCGGTAGTTGACGCTGATGCCGTACTTGAGGGCGAGACGGCCCACGACGCCCAGACCGAGCCGGGTGCCCTGCAGCGAGGCGAGGTCGGTGACATTGCCCGAGACCGCCTCCTCCGCCCGGCGCATGGCGGCGTCGGACATCTTCAGACCGCTGTCCTCGATGGTCACGACGATGCCGGCGCTGCGCTCCTCCACGTACACGTGGACCTCGTCGATCGGCGGGGAGAAGTTGGCGGCGTTGTCCATGAGTTCGGCCAGCAGGTGCATCACGCCCTCGGCCGCGAAGCCCGCGATGGCGGCCTTGCTCGAGTTGTGCAGGCGCACCCGCCGGTAGGCGGCGATACGGCCCACGGCACCGCGCAGGATGCTCTCCATGACGATCGGCTTGTTCCACACGCGGCTCGGCCGGCCTCCCATGAGCAGGGCCAGCCGGTCGGTCATCAGACCCAGCTGGGAGGTGCTGTGATCCAGGCGCAGCAGGTCACCGAAGACCTCTCCGCCGTGCCGGTCCTGCATGTCGCGCAGGTCGGCGAGCATGCTGACGGTCTTGGCCTGGACCCGGCTGAGCGCCTTCGCGGAGGCGGCCTGCGCGGCCGCGGACCGGCGCTCGCTGTAGGCGAGTTCCCTGACGAACGATTCGGCCGGGGTGCGCAGCAGGGGGTTCTGCGGCCAGTCCAGCTTGGCCAGAACGGTGTCGGCGGAGCTTCCGTCCCGCAGCAGGGCGATCGCGGCGGGCAGCGTCTCGTTCGTCAGGCGCTCGAGTTCCGCGGTGCCCTGGGACAGCTCGCGCTGCATGACGCCGAGTTCCGTGTGCGCCTCGGCGGCCCGGCGGATCACCTCGGCGATCTCGGTGGCGAAGACGTGCAGGATCTGACGCAGGTACGGGTCGGTCGGGGTGGCCGCGCGGGCCAGCGCCTCGTCGGCGCTCGCGCCGCTCTTGAGCTGCCGCGCGATGGTCGGCAACGTGACGTTGACCAGCTGGGCGGTCTCCACCGCCTGCTGGGTCCAGTTGTTCTTGGTCATCTCCAGTTCACTGCCCCGCGTGGCCACTTGGCGGCGTGCGCGGCGCAGCAGGGCGGAGCTGGTCGCGGCGATGCCGGCGATGCAGCACCAGGCGACGGCCGCCGTGCCCATCACCCACGGGCGGGCGCTTTCGGGGGCGGCGGCGATCACCGCTCCGGCGCCCGCGGCGGGCGCGAGCAGGGCCGCGGCGAAGGTGGCCGGGATGGAACGCCCCTGCGCAGATCGGCGCTGGTGGGGTCGAGCAGGCACTGACATTCCGCGGTCCCTCGGTCCGTGAGAGCAGGAGTACGTGGACGACTGAAACATCGCCGACAGGCCGGAGGACGGATGACCATCTTCCAGATCAAGCACGCTGCTCATGCTAGTCATCGCATCCGGTGGTCGGCCCCGGCGAAGGGGTCTCATTGTTCGGAGATCGACACTTCGTCGAGAAAAAGTCACAACCCCGGTGCCATGTGGTAGTTGCGCCGAGTTGACGTCGGTCGATCTCAAACGGTCGGCAGTCGGCACTTTCGGACATACTTAGATCGGCTTGATGCGCGTCGCATGAGCTGAAACCTTATCGGGTAGGTCGATTTTCAGCCAACTGTCGTACCGATGTTGGCATTGGCGGTCCGGCGGTGCCCGCGCGGCCGCCCCGGTGACGCCTCCCGCCCACACCCGCGACGCCGATGACGTGGCGATCGTGCAGATGGGAAGGAGAATGTGGCGAAGCTGTCGCCACGCGGTCCCGGGTCCCCTCCGGAACGTGGCCGCGGATCCCCCCTCTTGAACGAGCCGGAGGCCGACCCGTCTCAACGAGGTCGGTGCGGAGGTTGCGTACGGCCGCGTTTCGGGGGTATCCGAGTGCCGTTAGCCGTGTTGCTCAGGACGAGGGTGGCGGTGTGGGCCAGTGGTGCACGAAAGTGAAGATCAGCCGCTGGCCAGCCGTCCCGTGTCCGCGGCCGTGGCCCTCGGCGCCGGAGAGCCGATCGCCGAGGCCCGCCGGGCCGCGCGGCGCTTCATGGCCGAGCTGCAGTCCGTGCACGGGATCCCGGTGTCGGACCGCGCCATGGGCACGGTGGAGCTGGTGGTCAGCGAGCTGGTGACCAACGCCTACAAGTACGCGCCCGGCCCGTGCCTGCTCGACCTGGCGGTCGGCGACGGAGCCGTGGAGATCAGCCTGTGGGACGGCGACCCGACTCTTCCGGTGCCCCAGGCCGCCGACCCGGCCCGGATCGGAAAGCACGGGCTGGAGATCGTCATGGCGGTGTGCCGCAGCTTCGAGGTCCGCCGTGAGCCGGTGGGCAAGCGGGTCAGGGCCACGATCGTGCTCGCCGACGATCCGGGCGGTCACCCGGTGGGCCGCCTGATGTGACGCGCGTCGACGGCTCGCCGGTGCGGCGGGTGCCCGAGGCGGCGGCGACCGCGATGTTCCGGTCAGGCGCGGGCGAAGGCCAGGACCGCCCGCAGGGTGGCCGGCCGGCGGGTGGAGAGGTAGAGGTAGGGGGCGGGGCAGTCCGGGTCGTCGATCTCGATGCGCAGCGCCGTCGGGACGTAGCTGCGCAGCAGCATCAGCGCGCGCACGTCGGCCCGCCGGGTGCGGCAGAGGAACGCCTCCTCCTCGTCCAGCATCTCCGCCGCGCCGAGGGAGGCGAGCGGGAACCGCATGGCTCCCGCCCGGAGGTGACTGCCCGTCACGACGATGCCGACGCCGCCGTAGGCGTGCAGGCCCCAGGCGGCCGCCGCGGTCACCGTCACCAGCCCGGCGGCGATCACGGGTCCGGCGAACAGCAGGACGGCGAAGGTCATCACTCCTGGCAGGGCGGCGACCCAGAACAGCGTTCTCGGCACGCCGAGACGCTCTTCGTCAAGACGCATGCGCTCACCGTGCCGGCCCCGCCCGACACCCCGCGCACCGGCCGCGAGCTGCCCGGCGTCCACTCGGGGGACACGGCGCGCCGGTCGCTGAAGCAACCCGGCGGCACCTCGTCGCCGTTGAAGTCCTCGACGAGGACCTGCCGGAACGGCCCGCGGTCGCCGCGCGGCCGGCGGACACCATCGGACGTCCGCACGCGGCTCCACCCGGAACTCCTCCCGCGGCCCCGGCCCACGGCGCGGCCTCCGGGGGCCCCGGCCGGCGTGGTGACGCCGGCCGCGTCCAGGCCGGCGCCGGGCGGCCCGCGACGCCTTGCCGGCCGGGAGGCCGAGCGCCGGCGGCGGCCCGTGCTCGGCCGGCCGGTGATGGGGCCGTGCGCCGTGCGCCGGCCTGATGCGGGACGTGCGCGACCGGCCCGGCCACCCCCTCGCCTCGCGCGAGGCGGCCGCCTGGTGACTCGGCCCGTCCGAGCGGACCCCGGCGAGGTCGCTGCCGCGAATCCGCCGGGGCCCGCCTCGCCGGTGCGAGCCGGGGACGCCGTCGGGCGCCGCGGCAGGGATCCTCAGAAGGACGTGACGACGACGCGTGCCGTCTCCGGATCCCGCAGGGCGGCGTAACCGGCGTCGATCTCGTCGAGCCCGATGCGGTGGGAGACCAGGCTGTCGAGGTCCAGCCGTCCCTGAAGAGCCAGACCGGCGTAGCGGGGGATGTCCCGCCGCGGGTTGCCCGAGCCCATGATCAGGCCCTGGATCCGTTTCTGCTGCAGCAGCAGCCGGGGCAGGGACAGCGTCAGCTCCGCCGGGCCGGCCGCCAGGCCCACCAGGTGCACGGAGCCCCCGAGGACGGTCATGCCGAGCGCCTGCTCCGCCGTCTCGGCCACGCCCACCACGTCGAAGGCGTGCCGCACCCCGCCGCCGGTCAGCTCGCGCACGGCCGCGACGGCGTCGGCGGCTGAGGAGTCGACGACGTCCGTGGCGCCGAAGGCCGGCGCCCGCCGCAGCCCGCCCTTCCGCACGTCGACCGCCACGATCCGGGCGGCCCCGGCGAGCCTTGCCCCGCTGATCACGTTCAGCCCCACGCCCCCGGCGCCGATCACGGCCACGCTCTCCCCGGCCTCGACGCGGGCGCCGTTGAGGACGGATCCCACGCCGGTCAGCACCCCGCAGCCCAGCAGCGCGGCCGTGTCGAACGGCAACTCACGTGGGACGGCAGTCAGCTGGTTCTCGTGGACGAGGGCCTGCGCGGCGAAGCCGCCCAGGCCCATGCCCTGGGCGACGGGGTGCCCGGAACGGCTGAGCCGCGGATCGTCCCGCGGGTCGCGCAGCGTGGACCCGGGCCGGCCGCACTGGTACGGCCGGCCGTCCAGGCACGCCGGGCAGGCGCCGCACCACTGTACGAGGCAGCCGACGACGTGGTCGCCGACGGCGAACTCGGTGACGAGCGGGCCGAGGGCGGCGACGACTCCGGCGATCTCGTGCCCCAGGACCACCGGCGGGGGAAACCGTGCGGAGGGGTGCGCGGCGAGGGTCAGGTCGGTGTGACACAGACCCGACGCCCGCACCTCCACCAGCACCTCGCGGCCCGTGGGTCCGGCGATGTCGACGTCCTGGACGGTGAAGGCGCCGCCCGCCGCCTCCACCACCGCGGCTCTCACGCGCGTTCGAGGACGAAGTAGAAGAACGGGCCGTCCTCGTGGAACCCCTTGCCGTTCATGATCCCCATCAGGGTGCGGTCGTCGACGGCCTTGAAGTGGTCGAAGACCGGCTGGCCGTCGTACACCATGGTGGCCGTCGACTCGCCCCGGAACTCGACCATCCACAGGCTGGCCTCGCCCTTGCCGAGTTCGGTGTCGGAGTAGAGCCGGCCGTCCTTCCCGCGCATGATCAGCGGCTTGGCGTCGTCGGCGGCCAGGAAGGTCTTGCCGTACCAACCGGCCTTCTCCAGTTGCCCGTTGAGCGGATGGCCGGTGTCGAACTCGTCGCCCCGCCACTCGCCGAGGATGTCCTCGACGCGGATGGCCGGCAACGCGGCCCAGATCGCGTCGAGTTCGTCCGGCGAGACGGCGGAGCTCCTGCCGCGCAGGTCCGCGAACCTGGTCCGTGCCTCGTCGATGTCCATCAGTCCCTCTTCCCGTCGGAGAGATACATAAGCACGTTCTATGTATCAGTGTTTCACCAGAAGGGACAGAGGGACAGAGGGGCGCAGGGACAGCGGCGGACCCCTTCCGGACGACGCCGTCGGCGCGTGTCCGAAAGGGGCGGCGGTCAGCTGTCCCGCGCGGTGTCCCTCACGGGAGACACCGCCTCACACGGCGGGGGCGAAACGGTCCCAGGCGCGGTGCCCGCGCAGCAGGCCGGTGACGGTCTCCAGGACCGCACCCGCGGCATCGCCGGTGACCACGCCGGCCGCGCCCGCCGGCAGACCGGCGGCCTGCAGGACGTCCGTTCCCTTGCCCCAGGCGCCGAGCGCCTTGCCGTGGCGGAACGCCTCCGTGACCATCAGCAGCACCCGGGGGTCGAGGGCGGTGAGCCGCGCGGCGGCGTCGTCGGCCTTCGCCTCACGGGCCCCGTAGGCGTCGGCCGCCGGAGCGGGCGCCCCCGCCAGCAGGATCGCGTCGAACTCGGTGGACCGGGCGGTGGCGAAGGTGCGCTGCACGGTGACCGCGTCGCCGGCGCCCAGCGTGCCGCCGGACGGCGCGATCACCAGCGGGACCATTCCGGCGTCGAGGACCGCCCGGCGTACCTCGCGCACCTGGTCCAGGCCGTCGGCGCCGTCGGTGACGATGCCGACGACACGGCCGTCGACCGGCCATTCCTCGCCGAGCTGGGACAGCGCCGGACTGGGCTCGACGGCCGCCGGCGGGACGGTCGCCTCCGGCACCGGGAGCCCCAGACCGGCCGCGACCTGGGCGCACAGCCCGGGGTCGATGTTGGCGAGCACCCGCAGCCCGCGCTCCTTGATCGACTGCTCGTAGCACTTGCCCAGTTCGAAGGTGTAGGCGGCGACGATGTGCTCGCGCTCGGTGGGGGACATGCTCAGCCAGAACAGCCGGGGCTGGCTGAAGTGGTCGTCGAAGGACGCCGCCGCGTCCCGCACCTTGCGGGCGGCGGGCACCTCGGCCGGCACCTCGATGTACGCGCCGGTTTCCGCGCCCGCCATGAACGGGCAGCCGCCGTCGAGGGAGTTGGGCCGGTAGGGCGCCACGCCCCGGTGCACCGCGGTCTGGTGCATGCCGTCCCGCAGCATGTCGTTGACGGGCGCGTGCGGGCGATTGATCGGCAGCTGGGCGAAGTTGGGGCCGCCCAGCCGGGTGATCTGCGTGTCGAGGTACGAGAACAGGCGGCCCTGCAGCAGCGGGTCGTTGGTCACGTCGATGCCCGGGACCAGGTGCCCGACGTGGAAGGCGACCTGCTCCGTCTCGGCGAAGAAGTTCGACGGGTTCTTGTCGAGCGTCATCAGGCCGACGGGCTGCACCGGCGCCAGTTCCTCGGGCACGATCTTCGTCGGGTCCAGCAGGTCGATGCCCTCGAACATCTGGTCCTCGGTGTCCGGGAAGGTCTGCACACCGAGCTCCCACTGGGGGAACGCCCCGGCCTCGATCGCGTCGGCGAGGTCACGGCGGTGGAAGTCGGGGTCGACGCCCGCGGTGATCTGCGCCTCCTCCCACACCTGCGAGTGCACGCCCAGCTTCGGCTTCCAGTGGAACTTCACCAGCGTGGTGGCGCCCTCGGCGTTGACCAGCCGGAAGGTGTGGACGCCGAACCCCTCCATCATCCGGAACGAGCGCGGAATGCCGCGGTCGGACATGTTCCACAGCGTGTGGTGGGTCGCCTCGGTGTGGAGGGTGACGAAGTCCCAGAACGTGTCGTGGGCGCTCTGCGCCTGCGGGATCTCACGGTCGGGATGCGGCTTGCCGGCGTGGATCACGTCGGGGAACTTGATCGCGTCCTGGATGAAGAACACCGGGATGTTGTTGCCGACCAGGTCGAAGACGCCCTCACCGGTGTAGAACTTCGTGGCGAAACCGCGCGTGTCGCGCACGGTGTCGGCGGAGCCGCGGGAGCCCAGCACGGTGGAGAACCGGACGAACACCGGCGTCTCGGCGCCGTCGGCGAGGAACGCGGCCTTGGTGACGCCCGTCGCCGTGCCGTAGGACTTGAAGACGCCGTGAGCGGCGGCCCCACGGGCGTGGACCACCCGCTCGGGGATGCGTTCGTGGTCGAAATGGGTGATCTTCTCGCGCAGGTGATGGTCCTGGAGCAGGACCGGGCCACGGGGCCCCGCCTTCAGCGAGTGGTCGGTGTCGTACAGACGGGCGCCCTGGGCGGTGGTCGCGTACGCGCCCTGCTGGGCGACGTCGCCCTGCGGGCTGCCGGTGGGGTGCCCGGTCGGGCTGTAGGTGTCCGGTCCGCGCTGGTCGGGCTTGGGCGGCAGCGGCTCGCGCACCCGCGTCGGCTCATCGACCGGCGGGGCCTGCGGGCTCGGGGCGCCGGGAATCTCGTTGCCCGGCGAAACGGCCTCCTGCACCTTCTCGACGACCTTCTCGGCGGCGGCTGTCACCGGGTTCTTCTTCTCGCTCACTGCTTTCGTACCTTTCGACGGGGCGGTGCCGCGCGCGGGGAGTGGTCTGCACTCGGGCACAGCGACACGGCGGGTACCCGCGCGGCGTGAGCGAACACGGGCGGTGGATCATCCGGGTGAACACGGCCGGAAAGCGCGCACACCCTGTGCCGCGGCTGTGTCCTGCCTGGCCGTCCGGTCCGTCGCCGGGTTCAGGACGGCGCCGGCAGCCGGGGAGCGCCGGCGCCCGCGCGCCCGTGCGGCACAGCCCGGCGACGCGTCGCCCCGGCCTGCGCGGCGGACGCCGTGTGCCGCGGCGCGCCGCGAGCGCCGGACTGTGCCGCACGGCGTGTGCCGCAGGCCTGCCGGTCCTCCGTTCACCGAGTATCAGCACCACCCGGCCGTTCGGCGCGTCGAGCGCCGCCGGGCTGGCCCGCGCGTTCGCCGGCCCGCCGGGCTCGGGGCGGGCAGCAAGTATTGAACGTTTCAATTCCTCCCGGGCCGCTGAGCCGACGCCCGTGCCGTCGGCCGCCGACGCGCCCCGTGCTCGGGCGGTCGGCGCGGCAGCGCCCCACGTCAACCGGGTCGCTGTCCGTCAACTCGCCGTTCCCGCAAGCGGAGTCCGCGACAGGCGATCCTGTGAGAGGTCTTGACGCCCCCTGAAGCCGCACCTACCGTCTCCGCCGGACGATATAAAACGATTCAATCGACCGCGGCACCGCAGCCCTGCCGCCGGTCGGTCATGCCCCAGCCCGTTCCGGAACCACCCGAGCGGCCGCGCCCCGTTGCGTGACCGGAAGTACTGCCGCACGTCCGAAGGGAGCACGGAGCTTGCCCGTACGAAGCGACTTCCCCCGACCGTCCCGCAGACAGACCGCCTCCGCCGCCTCCGCCGCCACGGCCGCCGCCGTGGTCCCCGCGGGCCCCGCGAGCGCCGCGCGCGGGCGGCGACGGAACCCCGAGTCGCCACCGCTCCGGCCGCCGCGCTCGCCCCCTTCCCGCTGTCCCCCGTGCGGCTGCCGCAGAGCCCGTTCCTCGCCGACAAGGACACGTGCCTCTTCCTCGCCACCACCGGCGCCGGACGCGCCCGCGCCGCCCTGAAGATCGCGGGGACGCAGACCGAGGACGTCGTCGACGCCGGCGGTCCGCTGACCGTCGGCCGGTGGACGCATGCCGCGCTCACCCTCGGCGGCGGCGCCGACGTGCTGTACGCCGACGGCCAGGAGGCCGGCCGCGCCCCCGCCACGGTGGCCTCGCCGCCGCTGCTCGGCGCCGGTACCCGCAATCACCTGGGCCGTTCCCAGAATCCGACGCATCCCTGCCCGCGCGGCGCGGTGCGGGACTTCCGGCTGCGCAACCCGGCGCTGTCGGCCGCCGGCCTGGCACGCCCGGCCATCGACTGACTTCTTTCCCCCGTCCTCCCTCCACCGCTTTCCGCAGGAGTTCCGCCATGCCCGAAAACCCTCGCACGTCCGCCGACGACGGCCTGTCCAGACGCCGGTTCGTGGCCGCCGCCGGCGCCACCGGCACCGTGCTCGCCCTCGGCGTGCCCGCCACCGCGGCGGCCGGCACGGCCGGCGCCGACGATCTCCCCGAGACCGAACACGCCTTCCTCCGCCAGGACTTCGCCGACCCCCGCAAGGACAGCCGTCCCACCGTCTACTGGTACTGGAACGGCCCGGTCACCCCCGACCTCGTCGACCGGCAGCTCGCCGAACTGCGGTCCAAGGGCATGTTCGAGGTCGTCCTGTTCTCCTTCGACAACGCCCAGATGCAGCCGGTGTTCTTCACCGAGGAGTGGTTCGACATCGTCGGCCACACCCTCGCCGTCGCCGAACGCACCGGAATGCGGGTGTGGTTGTTCAACGACGACCACTTCCCCAGCGGCCGGGCGGGCGAGTACATCGTCAAGGGCGGCACGGTCGGCTCCCGCACCTACGCGCCGCGCCCCGACCTGCGCCTGAAGGCGCTGTGGCGGTCCACCACCGTCGTGGACGGCCCCGCACGGGTCGACCTGCGCCGCAGCACCGGCGTCGGCGTGGAGGCGGGACACCTGGTCGCCGACGCCGCGGTCCTGGCGGGGGCGGCCGTGCTGCGCGGCGGCGCGCGGTGGACCGACTGCACCGTCACCGGCAGCGCCAAGGCCGAGTACGTGGGCGCCGGGCTCGTCGTACGGGCCTCTGCCGACGGGCAGGACGGCTACGCGGTGACCTTCGACCAGACCGGCGTGGTCGTCGTGCAGCGCCTCGCCGGCGGCGCGGAACCCGTCGAGCTGCTGCGCAGCAGCCGTACCGACGGGTTCAACAAGACCAAGTACCACACCGTCGCCGTCACCGTGCAAGGCGACAGCCTGTCCGTAACCCTCGACGGCCGCGCCAAGGGCACGGTCACCGACTCCGCGTACCCCTCCGGCGGGGTGGGCGTGCGGGCGGTGGCCGGGCAGCGGGGGCTGTGGGACAGCCTCACCGTGACCGCCGCCGACGGCAGCACGCTGTACGCCTCGGCCTTCGACGATCCCGCCGCCGCGGGCGACTTCCCCGACCGCGCCCCCGCGGACGGCGCCGTCGCTCCGGCCGCCGCGGCGGCCCGCCCGGCCGGGTCCGCCGACGCGTCGGACGTCGTCGACCTCACCGGCGCGCTCGCCGACGGCCACATCTGGCAGGCGCCGGAGGGCCGTTGGCAGATCGACCTGTTCGGCGGCGTGCCGCTCGTCGACGACTCCCAGGGCTACAGCCGCAGTTACGTCGACCTGCTCGACGACGAGCCGGTCGAGCTGTTCCTCGACATCGTGCCGGGGGAGTACCACCGGCGCTTCGGCCGGTACTTCGGCACCGTCGTGCCCGGCTTCTGGGACGACGAGCCGTTCTTCGCCTCCGCCCAGGCGCACTTCAACCGGCTGCCCTGGTCGCCCACCCTCGACCGGGCGCTGCGCGCCACCGGCACCACGCCCGGACTGGCGTACGCGGGCGCCTTCGACGACCTCGGCCGCACCGGCCGCATCGCCCGCGGCCGTTACTGGCAGGCGGTCTCCGACCGCTTCGCCGAGTACTTCCGCAAGCAGGCCGGCTGGTGCGAGCGGCGCGGCGTCGCCCTGATCACCAACCCGCTCTACGACGAGACCGCCCCGGCCAAGCGCATCCCCTCCACCGGCGACCTGCACAAGGTCAACCAGTGGGCGCAGGTGCCCGGCGGTGACATCATCACCGCCGAGTACGTGGCCGGCCGGCAGACGATGATCCCCCGCAATCCGGTGTCCGTCGCCCACCAGCAGGGCCGTCCGCGGGCCCTGCTGGAGATGTTCGGCAACATGGGCTGGCAGGTCACGCCCTCGTTCGTGTACGCGACCGTCGGGGCGCAGGCCGCGCGGGGCGTCAACCTGACCGTGCTGCACGCGCTGTGGACCGACGAGACGCTCGTCTACTTCCCGCCGCCGTTCGGTCCGCGCGCCCCCTGGTGGTGGGCGATGCGGCCGCTCGCCGAGTGGATCGGCCGGGTCATGGAGGCCGCCCGGGGCGCCTCCGCCGCCCGCACCGCCCTGCTGCAGCCGCAGCGCGCCGCCGAGCAGTGGGCCGGCACCGCCGCCCAGGGCGGCGTCGACTCCGCGATCACCGACGCGGCGTTCGCGCTGGAGCGCGCCCAGGTCGACTTCGACCTGCTGCACGAGGGCGCCCTCACCGGCGATCCCGCGCTGCTGTGCCACGCGGAGGTGCGCGGCGGCCGCCTCGCGGTGGGCGCCGCCCGCTACGACCTGGTGGTGCTGCCGGACACGCCCGTCCTGGACGTCGCCGGGGTGGGGGTGCTGCGCGACTTCGTGCGGGCCGGGGGCACCGTCGTCGCGGTCGGCTCCCTCGACGACGAGGACGCCTACGGCCGGGACCGCTCCCTCGCCCACGCGCTGGCCGACCTGTTCGGCGACGCCCTGCCCGGCAGCCGGCCCCTGGGCCGGGGGCACGCGGTGCGCGTCGCCGACACCGGCGCGCTGGGCGCCGCCGCGCGGGATGCCGGAGCCGCGGCCGCCGTCCTCGACCCCGCGCGGGACGCGGTCCGGGTCCTGCGCGTGACGCGCGGCGCGGACACCGCCTTCGTCCTCAACAACGAAAGCGGCGAGCAGGTCGACACCGTCGCCACGCTGCCCGTCACCGGGGTGCCGGAGCTGTGGGACCCGGCCGGCGGCGACACCCGGCCCGCGCCCGTGTACCGGGAGAGCCGGGCCGGCGTACGGCTGCCGCTGACGCTGCGGCCGTACGAGACGGCCGTGATCGTGGTGCGCGGCGACGACGATGCCGGGGCCCATCTGACCGACTGCCCGCTGCCGGTGCTCGCCGTCGCCCGCCACGGCGCCTCGCTGCGGGCGACGGTCGAGGCGTCGGCGCCCGGCGAGCACCGGCTCACCGGCGCCGACGGCCGGCACACCTACCGGGGTACGGTCCGCGTCGACGACCCCCTCGAACCGGTACCGGTGGACGGCGACTGGACCCTCGTCCTGGAACGCGACGGGGCCGCCCCGGTCACCGGGCCGCTGGGCAGTTGGACCGACCACGACCGGCTGTTCTCCGGCAGCGGCGTCTACACCAAGGACGTCGACGTCCCGGCGTCGCTGCTCGACGGACGCCGGATCCTGCTCGACCTCGGCGACGTGCGCGCCGTCGCGGCGGTCACCGTCAACGGCACCGCGCTGCCGCCGCTGCTGTGGGCGCCGTACGCCGTCGATGTCACCGACCAGGTGACCCCCGGCCGCAACACGGTGGCCGTACGCGTCGCCAACACCCTGTCCAACGAGCGCAACAAGCCGATCCCGTCCGGTCTGCTCGGCCCCGTCACCCTCCGCTTCACCCGCCGGGTCACCGTCGAACTGGCCCGTGACTGAGGCGAGTCGTCCCTCGCCGGCCGGCGCACGGCGTCGGCGACTCGTCCCCGCCGTGCGCGCACGGCGGGGACGGGAGGGTTCAGGCGGCGGCGGTGACGGGCGGCGCGTCCGCCTCCTCCGGGTCGCGCAGCGGCGGGATGAACAGGGACAGGGCCAGCGCGACCAGGGTGACCAGGGCGCCGAGCCAGAAGATCCAGGAGTAGCCGGTGTCGAGGTAGAAGGCGGTGCCGTGGACGACGGTGCTGTCCGCGGAGAGGACGGCGTAGGCGCCGGCGGTGACGATGGCGCCGAAGAGGCTCATCAGCATGTTGAGCATGCCGCTGCCCAGGCCCTGCTCGTCGCGGGTGACGACGCCGACCACGAGGGCGGGCGCACCGGCGACGACGATGCCGGAACCGACGTTGGCGACGCAGGAGGTCAGGATGAGCTGGAGTTCGTTGCCGTGGCGGAAGCCGACGAGGGTGTAACCCACGGCCATCACCACGAGCCCGGCGCACCAGATCCGGCGCGCGTCGAAGCGGCGCAGCAGGCGGCTGGCCAGCAGGCCGGTGCCGAACATCACCAGGTTCCAGCTCACGCTGACGACGGCGTTGTGGTGCGCGCTCCACCCCAGGCCGGCCGAGACTCCGGGGATGTGGGGGTAGAGGGCGAGCAGGATGGCCAGGCCGGGCATGGTGAAGGCGACCGTCTGGGCGAGCCCGCCCGCGGTGAGCGCCAGCGCGACCGGGCGGCGGCGCAGCACCTTCAGGTCCAGGATGGGGTGGGCGCTGGAGCGCTCCACGAACAGGAAGGCGACCAGCGCGATCGCGCCGCCGGCCAGCCAGCCGAGGGTGCGCGGGTCCGCCCAGCCCCAGCTCTGCCCCTGGCCGACGGCGTAGACCACGGCGGTCAGACCGCCGCCGAGGACGAGTCCGCCGAGCCAGTCGAAGCCGGAGTCGGAGGCGTGCCGCGGTGTCTCCGGGACCAGCAGCGCGACCAGCGCGAAGGCGACGGCGGTGGCGGCGGCCAGGAACCACAGGGCGCCGCGGTAGCCCCAGCCGTCGACCAGCCAGCCCGCCAGGAACGGGGAGACCAGGGCGACCAGGCCGACGCTGCTGCCCATGATGCCGCTGGCCGGCTTGACCAGACGGGACGGGAAGACGTCGCGCACCGCGGCGAACGACAGCGCGCCGAACGGCCCGTAGAAACCGGCGATCGCGCGGCCCGCGAGGACGAGCCAGAAGCTCCCGGCCATGGCTGCCAGGGCCTCGCCGAGAGCGCCCAGGGCGGTCATGGCGAGCATCACCCGCTTCTTGCCGTACAGGTCCCCCAGCTTGATCACGAACGGCGTGAGCAGGGTGGACGTCAGGGTGAGCGTCAGCCCGAACCACACCACCTGGGTGGTGTGGAAGGTCTGCGCGACGCCCGCCGTGGCGTTGGCGCCGAGGATGCCGCCCGCGGCCAGCAACTGGGTCGGCCAGGAGAGCGCGATCAGCAGCAGGACGAGGCGGGGAGTCCACCCCGCGTCTGCGTCGGAGCGTGCTGCGGAGTCGACTGAGGGGCTTGATGACGTCGGCGTCATGCCAGCCCTCCTTTCACGGAGGTGCCGAGGGGAGAGTAAGCGCGGGGGTGTGGGGAGCGCGGCGGAGGGGGCGACGTGACATGTCGCTCACGGGGACGTGACAGCGCGGCAACCCGTCGTCGCGTGACGTCGATGATGAAGCCGAACACCTAGTGACTGCTAGGTTTCGGAGATGTGACCCACGTCACGCCATATGTTCGGGGCGGTCGACAGGCCCGCTGTCGCGGCGGTCGCCACCGGTAGGGTTCTGGCATGGCGACACCCAGGGGGCCGCGCGGCCAGTACACGGCGGGCCGAGCGCGGCGCACGCAGATCCTCGAGGCCGCGCTGCTGCGGTTCGGCCGGGACGGCTACCGCAAGACCTCCCTCGCGCGCATCGCCCGCGACGCCGAGATCACCGACGCCGGGCTGCTGCACCATTTCCGGGACAAGCAGCAGCTGCTCCTCGCGGTCGTCGAGTACTGGCACGAGCGCATGGACGTGCGCTGGCAGCGGGTCTCGGACTCGGTGCGGGACGCCTTCCGCTGTCACCTGGAGGACACGGCCGAGACGCTGGCCATGCCCGGCATGGTCGAGCTGGCCGTCGTCCTGACCGCCGAGGCCACCGCGCCCGACCATCCGGCGCACGACCACTTCACCACCTGGCAGGAGAAGGGCGTCGGGGAACTCGCCGACCGGCTCCGGGTCGGCAGCGCCACCGGTGAGCTGCGGCCGGACCTGGACCATGAGGGCATCGCCCGCGAGTGCGCGGCCCTGGACGTGGGGCTGTTCCAGCAGTGGCTGGCCGGCGGACGGTCCTTCGACCTCATCGCCGTCATGCGCGGCCATCTCGACCGCCTCCTGCGGGTCATCTCCGCCGACGGGCAGGGGTTGTAGGGCGGAAGGGGTCGGGGAGGGTGCCGGTGTGCTTCGGGTTCACATGATTGTCATGCGCATGGCTACCAGCTCCGCCTGCAGCGGTGTGACGCAGGACACGCCCATGAATACCTAGTTTTCACTAGGTATTGGTCGCATGATCGGACCTGCTCACCTCCCGGTGCTGAGAAAGGCCGCCATGCACCACCACTGGACCGCACGAGTCGTCAGTCCCCACCCGTCCGCCTCCGAGCCCGCCGAAGGGCCCCGCCCGGGCGCGCTGCTGCGGGCGGAGTTCAGCGTGCGGGCGGCCGCGCGCTCGGCCCGGCTGCTGGTCACGGCGCTCGGCGTCTACGAACTGGAGATCAACGGCAGCGTGGTGGGCGACCACGTCCTGGCCCCCGGCTGGACGAGCTACCGCCGCCGCCACCGCTACCAGTCCTTCGACGTCACCGCTCTGGTCCGGGAGGGACGCAACGCCTGGGGCGCCCACCTGGCCGACGGCTGGTACCGGGGCCTGCTCGGCTTCAACGGCGGCACCCGGGACATCTACGGCCCGCACACCGGGCTGCTCGCCGAACTGCGCATCGAGTACGCCGACGGCTCCACCGACACCGTCGCCACCGGGGACGGCTGGCGCTGGAGCCCCGGTCCGGTGCTGGCGGCGGGCCTGTACGAGGGCGAGGATTACGACGCCCGGCGCGAGCAGGCCGGCTTCAGCGAGGCGGGCTTCGACGACTCGGCGTGGCGGCCCGCCGCGATCCTGGACTTCGACACCGGCGTGCTCTTTCCGGCCGACAGCCCGCCGGTGCGCCGTATCGAGCACCTCACGCCCGTCGCGGTGACCACCTCGCCCACCGGCCGTACGATCCTGGACTTCGGCCAGAACCTCGTCGGGCGGCTGCGCATCCGGGTGCGCGGCGAGGCCGGCGGCACCGTCACCCTCCGCCACGCCGAGGTGCTGCAGGACGGCGACCTGTGCGTACGGCCGCTGCGGCACGCCGCCGCCACCGACCGCTACGTCCTGCGCGGCGACCCGGCGGGGGAGGAGTGGGAGCCCCGGTTCACCTTCCACGGCTTCCGCTACGCCGACGTCGAGGGCTGGCCCGGCCCGCTCGACCCCGCCGACGTCACCGCCGTGGTCGTCCACAGCGACCTGCGCCGCACGGGCTGGTTCTCCTGCTCCGACGCCTCCCTCGACCGCCTGCACGAGAACGTGGTGTGGGGCATGCGCGGCAACTTCGTCGACGTGCCCACCGACTGTCCCCAGCGCGACGAACGGCTCGGCTGGACCGGCGACGTCCAGGTCTTCGCCCCCACCGCCGCCTTCCTCTACGACGTCCGCGACTTCCTGCGCTCCTGGCTGCGCGACCTCGCCGCCGACCAGGAGGCCGACGAGCAGCGCGTCCCGCCGGTCTTCAGCCCCGACATCCCGGTGATCACCCCGGTCCCCCTGCCGCCCGGCAACCCGCCGATGGCCGGCTGGTGCGACGCGGCCGTCATCGTCCCCTGGGTGCTGTACGAGCGCTACGGTGACACCGACGTGCTGCGCGCCCAGTACCCGTCGATGCGCGCCTGGGTCGACGCCGTCGACCGCATCGCCGGGCCCGGCCGGCTCTGGGGCGAGGGGTTCCAGTTCGGCGACTGGCTGGACCCGTCCGCCCCGGCCGACGACCCCGGCCGCGCGATGACCTCGTCCGTCCTCGTCGCCACCGCCTGCTTCGCCCACTCCGCGCGGCTGCTGGCCCGCACCGCGGAAGTCCTGGGCGAGACGGACGCCGCCGCGCGCCACGACTCCGTACGCTACGACGCCCTGGCCGACGCGGTCCGCGACGCCTTCCGCGCCCGCTTCCACGCGGGCGGCGGCCGCCTGACGGAAGAGACCCAGACCGCCTACGCCCTCGCCCTGTCGTTGCGCCTGCTGGACGGCGACGCCGAGCGCGCCGAGGCGGGACGCAGGCTGGCCGAACTGGTGGCCGAGGGAGGCCACCGCATCGGCACCGGCTTCCTCGGCACCCCCCTGGTCTGCGACGCGCTGACCGGGACCGGGCACGTCGACACCGCGTACCGGCTGCTGACCCAGCGGTCCTGCCCCTCCTGGCTCTACCAGGTCGACATGGGCGCCACCACCGTGTGGGAGCGCTGGGACAGCTTGCTCCCCGACGGCAGCGTCAACCCCGGCGAGATGACCTCCTTCAACCACTACGCGCTCGGGGCGGTCGCCGACTGGATGCACCGCACCGTCGCCGGACTGGCCCCCGCCGAGCCCGGCTACCGGCGGCTGTCGGTCCGCCCCCGGCCCGGAGCCGGTCTGACCTGGGCACGGGCCGAGCACGACACGCCGTACGGCCGGGCCGGGACCGCCTGGCGCGTCGAAGACGGCGAACTGCTCGTCGACGTCGTCGTGCCGCCCGGCGTCACCGCGACGGTCGACCTGCCCGGCGCGGAGCCGAGGGAGGCCGGCCCCGGCCGGCACTCCTTCCGCGCCCCACTGACCGCGACCACCTGCTGACCGCGAACGCCTGCTGACCGCGAACGCCCGCTGGCATCCGCTGAGCGCGCCCCTCCGCCGAGCGGAGCCGACCGCAACCACCGCCGGCCACTGACCGGCCTCCCCACCACCGCTCACCGGTCCCCCGACCGGTGCAAGGAGCACCCATGACATCGATCACCCTGCCCGACACCTTCCTGTGGGGCGTCGCCACCGCGGGGCACCAGAACGAGGGCGACAACAGCGCCAGTGACACCTGGTTCCTGGAGCACACCACGCCCTCGCTGTTCCGTGAGCCCAGCGGACCGGCGTGCCAGGGGTACCGGCAGTGGGAGACGGACCTGGACCTGGTCGCCGGACTCGGGCTGAGCGCCTACCGGTTCTCCGTCGAGTGGGCCCGCGTCGAACCGGAGCGCGGCGTCGTCTCCGCCGAGGCACTGGACCACTACGAGCGCATGGTCGACGGCTGCCTCGAGCGGGGACTCGCACCGCTCGTCACCTTCAGCCACTTCACCGCCCCGCACTGGTTCGCGGCCGCCGGTTCGTGGACCGCCCCCGACGCTCCGGCACGCTTCGCCGAACAGTGCGACCGGGTCATGGCCCGCTTCGGCGACCGCATCGCCTACGGCGTCACCCTCAACGAACCCAACCTCGAACAGCTGCTGCAGGCAGGCGCGAAACTGCCGCCCGAGGCGGAGGCGCTCAAGACGCGGATGCTCGAAGCGGCCGCACGCGCCGCCGGCAGCGACACCTACGCCGGCGCCAACGTCATCCCCGCCCACCGGCAGGCGGAGTTCCAGGAGGCGTTCACCCGCGCCCACCGCGCCGCCCGCGAGGCGATCAAGGCCCGCCGCGGCGACCTGCCGGTCGGGGTGTCCATCGCCATCGCCGACGAGGTGGCGATCCCCGGCGGTGAGGCACGCCGCGACGCCAAGCGCGCCGCCGTCTACGACCACTGGCTGCGCGAGGCACGCCAGGACGACTTCATCGGCGTGCAGAACTACGAGCGCATCGTGCACGGACCCGACGGCGAGGTCCAGCCCGAGGGGGAGCTCAACGGCATGGGCACGGTCATCGCGCCCGGCTCCCTCGCCGGCGCCGTGCGCTACGCCCACGAGGTGTCCGGCGTGCCGGTCCTGGTCACCGAGCACGGCATCCAGACCCCCGACGACACGCAGCGGGCCGCCTTCATCCCCGCCGCCGTCGAAGCGCTCGCGGCCGAGGCCGGCGCCGGCACGCCCGTGATCGGCTACTGCCACTGGACGCTCATGGACAACTTCGAGTGG
Source organism: Streptomyces sp. NPDC031340 (assembly GCF_055569945.1). Taxonomy (NCBI): domain Bacteria; kingdom Bacillati; phylum Actinomycetota; class Actinomycetes; order Kitasatosporales; family Streptomycetaceae; genus Streptomyces; species Streptomyces sp. NPDC031340. Next base: position 102,413 of record NZ_JBVIIE010000023.1, on the reverse strand, counting down.
ATCTTCGGCTACGGCGCCCAGTTGGGCCTGCACGAGGTCGACCGCACGACGTTCCGCCGCCGCCCGAAGCCGAGCGCGAAGGTGTACGCCGACCTGGTGCGCGGCCACCGGGGCGGGCTCACCGGCAGCGGCGGCTGAGCGGCACGGCGAGGGGCACGGCGAGGGGCACGAGGAGCGGGCCGGCCGCCGGGCAGGAGTGACCGGCCGGCGCGATGGAACCCGGCCGGCATGAGCAAGACCGCGCTGATCGTCATCGACATGATCAACACGTACGACCACAAGGACGCCGGGCTGCTGCTGCCCTCCGCCGAGACGGTCGTCCCGGTCGTGGCGGACCTGCTCCAGCGGGCCCGCGACAAGGGCGTACCGGTGATCTACGTGAACGACAACTTCGGCGAGTGGCGTTCGCACCACGGCGAACTCCTCGACAAGGCCCTGGCGGGTCCGCACGCCCGCCTGGTGGACCCGCTGCGGCCGGACGACGCCTCGCTGTTCGTGGTCAAGGCTCGTCACTCCGCCTTCTTCGAGACCCCGCTGTCGTACCTGCTGCGGCAGCAGGGGACCGACCGGCTGGTGCTGTCCGGCCAGGTGACGGAGCAGTGCATCCTCTACTCCTGCCTCGACGCCCACATCCGGCACTTCGACGTCACCGTCCCGCGCGACGCCGTCGCCTGCATCCATCCCGACCTCGCGGACGCCGCCCTGCGGATGATGGAGCGCAACATGGGCGCGCGGGTGTGCGACAGTGCCGAGCTGTGGCGGTGAGCCGAGCCCCGGCCCCGGCTCTGTCCTGGCCCGGCCCCGGCTCTGTCCTGGCCCGGCCCCGGCTCCGAACCCGGCCCCGGTCACGCGGCTCGGCGTGAACGGGGCCGTCGGCTCTCGTCAGGAGGGCTCGCAGACGGCGAGGTGGTCGGCGTGGCCGTGCGGGCCCAGGTATCCCTCGCCGACCGTGCTGAACGCGCCCGGCGCGAGGGTGCGGCACAGGCCGGTGGCGCCGTCCTGGTAGACGACCGTCACGCTCTGCGGGTTGGCGCAGTCGTTGGCGGCGTCGGTGTACCGCCAGCTCTCGTACATCGCCACGCAGGACGGGGCCGGCGCCAGGACCGCCGCCGCGGCGGCGGGGGCCCGGAGAGCGGCGGGGAGGATCAAAGCCGTGGCCAGACCCGCGGTCGCGATGGACCGGTTCATCCATCTCTGCATGAGGAGACTCCCTGGTTCTCTTGAACGAGTGAGATAAGAGAAATCCGAACAATCGCGGCGAACGAGCCCGGCGATGCGTTCAAGAGCCGAAGGTTTCAGCGGGGCGGGACCATGTGCAACACGCCGAGCCCGCTTTCGGACACACGGGTCCTTGCAGGGGCGGGGCACCGCTGTGTGCGGGAACGCGGCGCCGGCCGCGCCCGCTGTCGCGGTGACGGCTTCAACCATTTCAGGCCGCCCCGGCCGGGCCCGTTCCGTCGGAGCAGGCAGCCGGGCTACGAGCGCCCGCCCGGCACCGGGAAGCTGCAAGCGACGTCACGCCCGGGCCGGCCCACTCTCGTCCGGAAGAGGCTGGAGTGGCGGTCACCGGGTAACCGGAAGGTCGTGGGACCTGACACAGAGCAGGGCACCCCCGAGCGAAAGGAGTGCCATGTCCACAGTGATGGAACGGATCAAGCAGTTCGCGCGGAGTCCGCAGGGGCGACGCACAAGGGAACAGGCCCGCCGCTCCGCGGCCGACCCGCGCCGCCGCGCCCAGGCGCAGCGGTTCTTCGGGAAGCTGCGCGGCCGTCGGTGACGAGGTCCGCCCCTCCTCGCGGCGGATCACCCGCGGCGAGGAGGGAGACCGGCTGCGCGGTGCGGTCGAAGGGGGTGTGACGGCCGTCGGCCGTGCTCGTCGGCGGGCATCCGGCGACGAGCACGGCCCGGCGGCCGGCTGACGCCGTCCTCACCGGCGGATCGGGCGCCCCGCGGACCCGGTCACTGGCCGACGCGTCCGTCGACACTCTCGCGCAGCAGGTCGGCGTGGCCGCAGTGCCGGGCGTACTCCTCGATCCGGTGCACCAGCAGCTCTCGGACGGCGATGCCTTCCTTCCCCACGCGCTCCCCGAGATCCGGATGCGCGGCCAGGGCGGCGTCGGTCGCGGCCTGCTCGCGTGCCAGATCCACGTACGCGGCGTCGACCACGGCCTGCTCCGCGACCGCCCCGTCGAAGTCCGCGTCCCGCGCGCCGTACAGCTTCGGCAGCGGGTCGGCGTCGCCGATCCAGTTGCGCCAGTCCCGTTCGACCTCGGCGAGGTGCCGCACCAGGCCGAGCAGCGACATCGTCGACGGCGGGATGGGACGGCGGGCCATCTGCTCCGCGTCCAGGCCCTCGCACTTCATGCGCAGGGTCAACCGATAGTTCGTCAAGTAGTGCTGCAGCGTGGCGAGTTCGCCGTCCGGACTGTTGCCTTCGCTGTCGCGGGGGTCGTCGTCCGGGTCGGTCCACATGTCGGGGTAGACGGTGGCCCGGGTCCATCGTGCGGGTCGGTCGCTCATGCGGCCCATGGTCGTGTGCGGGCGCCGCGGCGCGCGAGCCGTTTTTCGAAGGAACGCCCTCGGGTCCCTCCGGCCGACCGCTCTTGCCACCCGCCCGCGGTGCCCGCCGTGCCCTGCGGGCGCCCCGCGCTCCGCGCTCGCCGCACCGGAGAACCCGGCTACCACGGACGCCGTGCGACGAAGACGAACTCCCGGCCCGGCCGGTCGGGAGCGTCACGGACGTCGTCGAGTAGGTACCCCTGCGCGTCCAGGTCCGCCTCGACCTCCCGCCGGCTGCGGAAACGCACCGTGGAATCGGAGGTCAGAACCTGCCCGTCCGTGGCGAAGACGTAGGTCCACCGATACGTCACCAGCGGCCCGTCCACATCCGTGACCCGTACCCAGCTCTCGACGGCGCCGACCCCCGGAACGTCCGTGACCTGGTACGACGCGTCCCTGTTCCACTCCTCCCAGGCGCGCCGGGCCGGGTCCCGGGTCTCGAACACCAGGCGCCCGTCCGGCCGCAGGGACATCCGCGCCCTCCGCAGCGTCTCCCGCCACATGCCCGGGTCCACGACGGCCTGGGCGACGTTCGCCGTCATGGTCGCCAGATCGACCCGCAGCGGCGGCAGCGCCGTCACGTCCCCGCGGATCCAGCGCACCCGTTCCCCGCCCGGCTTGCCCACCGCCACGTCGATGGACGCCTCGGCGGGGTCGAGCCCGACGACCTCGGTGCCGCGGCTCGCCAGCAGGAGGGCGAAGGTCCCCGTGCCGCAGCCGATGTCCAGCACCCGGCGTGCGGCGAACTCCTCCGCCATGCGGACGTAAGCGTCCAGATCACCGCGGTCGGCGTCCAGCACGTCGTAGATCGCGGCGAGCCGCGGATGCCCGTAGCACTCGTCAGCCATGCGGCCGACGGTAGGCGCCCCCGCTCGGCGCCCTCCACCGGGTTTCGCCCACCGGACGCCACCGGCTCCTGGATGCGATCCGCCACCGCGTGTTCCCGAGAGAGGAACGCCAGGGCGTGGCGGGGGGCAGGACGATCTCGGGGACCGCGGGCAAGCGCGGAGACTGGAGGGCAGTGCGTATGAGCGGGCAGCAGCGGCCGGAGATCGGCGCGGGGTGACCGCGGGCGGGATCCCCCAGGTCGTCGTCATCAGCGCACCCCCTGGGCGGCGAGGTCCCGGCGCCTGGGAGTGGCCAAGAGCACCGCGCACCGGCTGCTGAGCGCGCTGTGCGCGCGGGGACTGACCGAGAGCACCGGCGGGTCCCGGCCGATGGCCCCGCACAGCGACAGGCGCGAGCCGGGGCGCCCCGCCCCGGCGCCGCCCCGGCCGGCCCCGTCGGCCGGGTTGCCCGGGCGGGCAGCGGTGGCAGAGTGGCCGCATGTGCGGTCGTTACGTGTCCACTCGCAGCCCGCAGGAACTCGCCCCGCTGTTCGGGGTGACCGACTGGCGCGCCGACGAGACGCTCGAGCCCAGCTGGAACGTCGCCCCGACCGACGACGTGTGGGCCGTCCTGGAACGCACGCCGAGGGACACGGACGGGACGGCGGCCGCGGCGCAGCGGGAACTGCGGCCGCTGCGCTGGGGCCTGGTGCCGTCCTGGGCCGAGGACGTGAAGATCGGCGCCCGTCTGATCAACGCGCGGATGGAGACCGTGCACCAGAAGCCCGCCTTCCGCCGCGCGTTCGCCCGCCGCCGCTGCCTGCTGCCCGCCGACGGCTTCTACGAGTGGCAGCAGGCCGAGGACCCCCGCACCGGCAAGAGCCGCAAGCAGCCGTACTTCATCCACCCGGAGGACGGGCAGGTGATGGCGCTCGGCGGCCTGTACGAGTACTGGCGCGACCCGGCTGTGGGGCACGACGACCCCGCCGCCTGGCTGATGACCTGCACGATCATCACCACCGAGGCCACCGACGAGGCCGGCCGCGTCCACCCCCGCATGCCGCTCGCCCTCACCCCCGGCAACTACGACGCCTGGCTCGACCCCGCCCACCAGGACCCCGACGAGCTGCGGGCCCTGCTTGACCGTCCGGCAGGCGGCCACCTGAACGCCCGCCCGGTCTCCACCGCCGTCAACAACGTCCACAACAACGACCCCCACCTCCTCGACGAACTCGCGGCCTGACCCCCGCCCGGCGGCGAAATCGGGAGCTCGCGGACCCACGAGGATGCGTGGGTATGGGGGTCCGTCCGTGTCCGCTCGCCGAGGGAAGCGAACCGCCCGCATGGCCGTCATCCATCACACCGTCCTCAAGCCGACCAAGCTGGAACTGCTCACCTCCTGGCTGCCCTCCCGCCCGTGGTACCGCGGTGGCGCGGGCGGACCGCAGCTGGCGAAGGCCGGCGGTTTCCGGCTGGACGACCCGGAGGGCGAGGTCGGCATCGAGTTCCTGGTGGCCGCCGACACCTCCGGCCCCGACCCGGTCTCCTATCTGGTGCCGCTCACCTACCGGGGCGCCCCGCTCGACGGGGCGGAGCACGCCCTCGTCGGCACCATGGAGCACGGCGTGCTGGGGCCGCGCTGGGCCTACGACGGCTGCCACGACCCCGTGGCGGTCGGCCGGTTGGCGGCCCTGATCGAGGGGCGGACGCAGGCCCAGGACCAGAACGTCAGCGACACCGTCGACCGGGACGTCGTCGCCTTCCGCACCGGTGCGGGCGTCGCCTCCGCATCCACCGACCTGGCCGGCTTCACCGCCGCCGACGGTGCGGAATCCACCGGTCTGACCACCCCGCACGGCACGACCCTCCATCTGCACCGGGTCCTCCGGCCCGCCCCGGACGGCCCGTTGCCCGCTCCGCACGGAGCGATCGGCCACGTCACCGGCACCTGGCGGACGCCGGACGGCCCCCGCGTCCGGGGCGTTTTCGCGGCGCTGTACCCGGCCTGACGGCAAGTCACCTGACGGGCCAGGGACCGGCACCGGCGGCTGAGACCGGTGCCGGGACCGGGACCGGCCGGACCCGCGATGTCAGTGGCCGGTCGTAAGGTGGCGCCCGACGTCATGAAGGGGGTGGTCCCGTGGGCTTCTCGGGACATGGGAGGACGGCCACCTGCCCGCCCTGGTCGCCTGGACCGGTGCGCCGGCCTGCGTCGCCGAGGTCTCCGACAGCGACATCACCCTCGTCACCGGCTTGTCCGCCGGCAGGCGTGGATCAACCTGGACAACGCGGCCGCGCTGCGGAAGCCACCCCGCCGTCTCCCCGGGGGCCCCGGGGGTAGGAGAACGCGTGGTCATCCGGAACGCGTGACGGCGGGCTCGGCGGCCTCCGCCCGCACCGCCGCCGCCCGTCCCGGCAGCGTCAGCACCGCCAGACAGGCCAGCACGGCGACCGCGGCGAAGAAGTAGAAGCCCCACGGATGGCCGATCCCCGCCGCGACCAGCGCTCCGGTGACCGACGGGCCGACGATGGAGCCGATGCGGCCGATGCCGGAGGCGGAGCCGAGGGCGGTGCCGCGGACGGCGGCCGGGTAGAAGTTCGTCACGTACGCGTAGACGAGCACCTGCGCGGAGAAGACGAACACGCCGGTCAGGAAGACGACGGTGTCGAGCAGCAGGTCGCTGTGCATCCGGATGCTGAGGCAGGCCAGCATGACGACCGAGACCGCGAACCAGCCGCAGGTGGTCGGCTTGATGCCGCGCCGGTCGGCGACGAAGCCGCCCAGCACCAGCCCGGCCACACCGCCGGCGTTGAGCACGAGCAGTTGGGTGACGGCCGTGGGGACGGGGTATCCGGCGTCGTTCATCAGCTTGGGCAGCCAGGTGTTGAGGCCGTAGACCAGCAGCAGTCCCATGAAGGAGGCGACCCAGATCCCGATGCCCGCCCGGAGGTAGGCCGGCTCGAACAGTCGGGTGAGCGGAACCCGCCGGGACGCGGGCTGCTCCGTGGCGCGGACGAACGCCTTCGACTCCGGCAGTCGGAACCACTGGACGCCCGCGACGAGGAGCCCGGCGGCACCGAGGACGTAGAACAGGACCTGCCAGTTCCCGGTCACCTGGAGCGCCAGGAGGGAGGTGATCACGGCACCGGTGTGGTAGCCGGTCATGGTCAGCGTGCTGGCGCGGGCCCGCCGGGCGGCGGGCATGTGCTCGGCCATCGTCGTCAGCGACACCGGCATGCAGGCGCCGAGACCCACGCCGGCGACGAGCCGCAGCGCGGCGAACATCCCGACGGACGTGGCCAGCGGCACCAGGAGGGTGAAGACCGAGAACTCCACCACCGACGCGATGAGCAGCAGCCGCCGTCCGAACCGGTCGGCCAGCGGACCCACGAGGACGGCGCCGACGGCGACGCCGACGAGCGACATGGTGGCGACGGTGGTCGCGTCCCCGGCCGTCATGCCGAGGTGACGGGTCTTCAGGAGCGTGGGGATGATGGCGCCGAGGACGACGAGGTCGTAGCCCTCGAGCAGGACGGTGATCCAGCACAGGACCACCGTCCATAAGCTGCGTCCGGCGGTGCCGCTCCCGGCGGTGGTGCCGGACGCGTCGGACGAGACGGCGGATGTCATGGTGACGCACCCCCTTGAGGACGGGCTCAGAACGGGTAGTCGGCGATGTCCGGCCGGACGGTGACCCACTGCGTCTCGGTGAAGGCGTCGACGTTGGCGGTGGCGCCGCCGAACCGGGATCCGGTGCCGGACGCCTTGACGCCGCCGAAGGGCGCGTGCGGCTCGTCGCCGACGGTCTGTTCGTTGATGTGGACCTTGCCGGAGTCGATCCGGTCGGCGAGCTTCATCGCCGAGCCGACGTCGCCGAGGATGCCGACGGACAGCCCGTACTCGCAGTCGTTGACGATCCGCGCGGCCTCCTCGATCGTGGAGAAGCCGATCACGGGCGCGACCGGCCCGAAGATCTCCTCGCGCCAGGCCGGCATGCCGGTGGTGAGGCCGGTGAGCACGGTGGCCCGGTACCCGGCGCCCACGATCTCCCCGCCGGCGGCCAGGGTCGCGCCCGCCGCGACGCTGTCGGTGACGATGCCGTGCACCCGCTCCAGTTGCCGCCGGTCGATGATCGGGCCGAGCGCCACGTCCTCGCGGGCGGGATCGCCGACCGGCAGCGCCCGGGCCTTCGCGGCGAGCGCGGCGGTGTACTCCTCCAGCAGCGACTCGTGCACGATGTGGCGTCCGGTCGTCATGCAGATCTGCCCCTGGTGCAGATACGAGCCGAACGCGCCGGCGGAGGCCGCCTTCGGCACGTCCGCCCCCGGCAGCACCACCAGGGCGTTGTTCCCGCCGAGTTCGAGGTGGGCCCGCTTCAGCAGCCGGCCGGCCTGCTCGCCGATCGCCCGCCCCACCGGTGTGGACCCGGTGAAGGAGATCACCCGCACCTCGTCCGCCGCGACGACCGCCCTGCCGACCGCGCCGCCGCCCGGGAGCAGGTGCAGCACGCCCGCGGGCAGCCCGGCCTCCTCGAAGACCCGGGCGATCGCGACCCCGCCGCTCACCGCGGTGCGCGGATCGGGCTTGAGCAGCACGGCGTTGCCCAGCGCCAGCGCCGGCGCCACCGAGCGCAGAGCGAGGACGAGCGGGAAGTTGAACGGCGCGATCACGCTGACGACGCCGACGGGGCGGCGCCGGGCGAACGACCAGCGTGCCTCCTCCGACGCCAGCACCTCGCCCTGCGGATGCGTCGGCAGCGCCGCGCACTCGAAGCACTCCTCCAGCGCGAGCCGCACCTCGAACGCCGCCTTGGCCCGCACGGAACCGGCCTCGCGCACCAGCCAGTCCTCGATCTCGGCGGCGTGCTCGGTGATCGACTCGCCCGCGCGCCGCAGCACGGCCGCGCGCTCCTGCGCGGAAGTGGCCGCCCACGCCCGCTGCGCGTCGGCGGCCCGGGCCGCGGCGCGGTTCACATCCTCCGCCGTGGCCAGGCCCACGGTGCCGAGCCGGGACCCGGTCGCCGGCTCGGTCACCGTGTACTCGCCGGTGGCGTCCCGCCAGCCGTCGCTGAAGAGCTTCTTGCTCCAGACGGCGCTGTCCAGAAGTGTCATCGGCCGGTTCTTCCTTCCGTCAGGTGAGGCGTCGTCAGGTGGGACCTCGTGCGGGACCCCGCGCATGGGACCTCGTCAGGTGGGGCGTCGTCAGGACGGCGCGGTCGGCGCCGTGTCGACCTGGATCAGCCGGGGCCCGTCCGGGCGCCCCGCCAGCACGGCCCGCAGCTCGTCCACGTCGCCGACGTGCCGGGCGGGCACCCCGTAGCCCTCGGCGATCCGGGTGAAGTCCAGGCCCGGGAGGTCCAGGCCCGGCACGTCCGGCACGCCGAGCAGGTCACCGAACCAGCGCAGCGCCCCGTACGTGCCGTTGCGCAGCAGCACCACGGTGAGGGGGACCTGGTGCCGGGCGGCCGTCCACAGGGCGGTGATGCCGTAGTTCGCCGAGCCGTCCCCGATCACGCCGACGACCGGCCGGTCCGGCTGGGCCATGGCGACCCCGACCGCGCCGGGCAGCCCGAAGCCGAGGCCGCCGGCCGCCGGAAAGTAGTAGGAGCCGGGCCGGCGCAGGTCCATCTGGCGCCACCACGAGGCGTTCGTCGAGGTCGACTCCACCACGTAGGCCGTGTCGCCGGGCAGTTCGTCGCGCAGCGCCGCGAAGACCTCCTCGGGGTGCAGGCGCCCGCCCTGCGCGGTGAGCGGCGGGGGCACCGGCCGGTAGCCGGCGGCGGGCGCCCCGGGCGCGTCGAGCGCCTTCACCAGCAGGCCGATCACCGCGCCGGGATCGGCGACCAGCGCCTCGCCCACCGGCGCACGCGCAGCGGCGGCGGCGTCCTCGGTCACCTGGATCAGCCGGGCGCCCGGCGGCAGATACCGTCCGGGAAGGTGTTCGTGGTAGCGGAACACCGGAGCCCCGAGCACCAGCACGAGATCGTGCCCCTCGAACGCCTCGCGGACGGGCGCGATGCCGGCCGGCAGCACGCCCCGGAACTGCGGATGGCGGTTGGGGAAGGGCAGCCGGAACTGCGACGGCGCCGCCCACACCGGTCCGCCCAGCCGCTCGGCCAGCCGCACCGCGTCCTCGAACAGCCCGGCCGAGTCGATGTCACCGCCCAGCACGAGCGCGGGCCGCTCGGCGGCGGCGACCGCCTCGGCCAGCCGGCGCCCCTGCTCCCCGCCCGGCACGCCGGCCCGTCCCACCTGGCGGTCCAGTACCGCCGGCGCGTTCTCGCCGGCGTCGGCGGCCCAGTCGTCGTAGGGCACCGACAGATAGGCCGGGCGGCGCTGCAACCGGGCCTCGAAGACGGCCTGCGCGAGCGCGCGGGGCACGTCCTGCGCGCACGCCGGCTCGGCGGCCCAGCCGACGAGCGGCCGCATCAGCGTCGGGGCGTCGACGTTGGCGAGGTTGGCCTCCGGCCCGATCGCCGATCGCACCTGCTGGCCGGCCAGGATCACCAGGGGCGTGCGCGCGGCCACCGCGTTGGTCAGCGCGCCCATCGCGTTGCCGGAGCCGGCCGCGGCGTGCAGGCTGACCAGGACGGGACGGCCGGTGGCCTGCGCGTAGCCGTCGGCCATCCCCACCACGGCGCCCTCGTGCAGCCCCAGGACGTACCGGAACCCGTCCGGCAGGCCGGCCAGGAAGGGCAGTTCGTTGGAGCCGGGATTGCCGAAGACGGTGGTGAGCCCCTGGCGTTGCAGGAACTCGTGGGCGATGCGGCGCACGGACGACACGTGGCGCTCCTTCCGGAGTGACGCAGACCACGCTAGGGACCGCGCGACATGGTCGCCAATAGATGTTCAGGCGCCGCGATATCGATGGCCTCGATAGAGTCGCCGGTCATGGCCGACTTCGATCTCAATCTGGCCCGGGTCTTCGTCCTGCTGTACGAGACCGGCAGCGTCACGGCGACCGCCGAGACCCTGCACGTCACCCAGCCCACCGTGAGCTACAGCCTGGCCAAGCTGCGCCGCCACTTCGACGACGACCTGTTCCGCCGCACCGGCCGCGGCCTGACCCCGACCGCGGGCGCCCGGCGCCTGTACGAGCCGCTGCAGCGGGCGCTGGCCGAGATCGACGGAGCCGTCCGCCAGGGCGACGACTTCGACCCGGCGACCATGGCGGGCCGCTTCACCGTCGCCCTGTCCGACCTGGGCGAGACGACGCTGCTGCCGCGTCTCGCGGCGGCGGCCCGCGAGCGGGCGCCCCGTGTCTCCTTCGCGGTGCGCCCGCTGGACGTGGACCAGGCCGAGAGCCAGCTGCGCCGCGGCGAACTCGACGCCTTCGTCGCCACCCCGGTGCTGACCTCCCACCGCACGGTGCGCATCCCGCTCTTCCAGGAGCGCTACGTCGGCATGGTCGCCGCCGGCCACCCCCGGATCCGCGGCGCGTCGGTGACCCTGTCCGAACTCGCGGCCGAACAGCACGCCACCGTGTACGGCCCCAGCGGCCACACCCTGCCCAGATCCGTGCTCGCCACCCACGGACTGCTGGACCGGGTGGCGGTGGACGCCACCCGCTTCTCCATGCTGCCCTATCTGCTGGAGCGGACCGACCTGGTGGCGATCGTCCCCGAGTACGTCGGCGAGGTCTTCACCGCCTCCCACCGTCTCCGCCTGGTCCGTCTGCCGTTCGAGACCGAGCCGATCGAGGTCGCCCTCTACGCCCGCCACGAAGCGTCCCGCGACCCCGCCCAGCGCTGGCTGGTCCAGTTCATGGCCGAGGTCCTCGGCGAACTGGTCAGCCCGGCGCAACTGCCGCCGAGCGCCGGCTGAGCGGGGGGAGGGGGCCGGGCTACCGCTTGACGTACACCGTCGCCGACGCCGTCGACGCCTCGTGCAGGTCGTCGCCCGGCCAGCTGACCGTGTAGGCCGCGTCGCCCCGGGTGCGCGGCAGGTCGTCGATGGTGAACGTGCCGTCGGTCGCGACGGTCACCGAGGACAGCGCACCGGTGCCGAGCCGGTCCGTCCGCGTGACCTTGAGCACCGCCCGGTCGGGCAGCGCCTTGCCCTGCGCGGTGAACGTGCCGGTGATCTCGACGCCGGTGCTCAGCGAACCCTCCGCGGGCGCCGTCAACGCGATCGAGGTGGGCGCCTTGCCGACGGACACCGTGGTGGTGATGTCCTCGGCGGGGCGGTGGGTCAGATCGCCGAGGAAGGAGACGGTGTACGTGGCGTCGCCGACCAGGCCGGGCTCGTCGAGGACGGTGAAGGTGCCGTCGCCTGGTCACGGCGAGCAGCCGGGAGCCGTCGGCAGACCACTCCAGGCCGCGCGGAGCGACCCGGTCCCCGTCGAGGCTGCCCTCGAAGGCGAACTCCAGCGGGGCCGTGGAGCCGTCGTCGCTCAGCGCCAGTCCGGAGACGTGGTACTGCGTGCTGATCGTGGCGATCCGCTCGCCCTGGAAGGTGTAGACGGCGTGACGCCGTAGTTGTAGTAGCTGCCCATGTTGCTGTCGGCGACGTACGCGCGCTGGTGCGCGGAGTCGACCGCGAGCGCCGAGTACGAGGCGATGGGCAGCTTGGCCACGACGTCGGAGGCCGCCGCCGCGTGCGCCGCGGGAGCGGCGGCGAGGGTCAGTCCGGCCCCGGCGAGCTGGGCGGCGAGCAGGACGGCCGCAAGACGTCCGGGACGGTGTGCGCTCTTCAATTGCGCCCCCCACAGGCTGAGTTGGGTGCTCACGGGGTCCGTGATGCACCTGTATCGACCATCAAACAGCCGTGCCGAACCGCCATCAAGCGGGCGCACGGCGCCACCGGGACTCCGCCCGGCCGGGCGCCGGGGCATCGACGCCGGACCTTCGGGTACTGGGCATCCGCCACCGATCACCCCGTTCGGTGAAGCGATGACGGAGAAGCGATGACGGAGAAGAGCGAGGACACGAGGGCCGGCCGCTTCTGCAAGGCGTGCGGCACGCCGGCCGGCACTGGGGAGCTGTGCGAGCACTGCGGCGCCGTCCTGGACCTCCCCGACGACGCCGGGCTGGTCGAGGACCGGGGCGCGGCCGTGCGGCGGGACTTCGAAGGGCGCGGCGGGCCCCGGGCGTGAACGGGACCGGAGCCGGCCGCCGGGGGCCGGACGCCGGTCCTCGATGGACGCACGCCCGTCCGCCGCGGACGCCGGTCAACTGCGGAGCCGTGCGTTGAGCCGCGCTGCCTGCCGGGTGAGATGGTCCCGCTCGGGCAGGTTGGACGCCGCCCGGGCGGCCGCCACGTAGAGCCGCGCCGCGGTCGCCAGGTCACCGTCACGCTCGTGCAGGTACGCCGCGACGGCGGTGTGCCGGGGCAGGGCGGGGTCGAGCTCCGCCAGGGCGGCCAGACCTGCCCGCGGACCGTCGGCCTCGCCGACCGCGACGGCCCGGTTGAGGCGGGCCACCGGGTTGCCGGTGAGCCGCACCAGTTCGTCGTACCACTCGACGATCTGTACCCAGTCGGTCTCCTCGGCCGTCCGGGCGTCGGCGTGCAGGGCGGCGACGGCGGCCTGGGCCTGGAACTCGCCCAGCCGGTCGCGGGCGAGGGCGGCCTGGAGCACGTCGACGCCCTCGGCGATCAGCCGGGTGTCCCACAGACCGCGGTCCTGCTCGGCGAGCGGGACCAGCCTGCCGTCGGGGCCGGTCCGCGCCCGGCGCCGCGCGTGGTGCAGCAGCATGAGCGCGAGCAGGCCCGCCGCCTCCTCGTGACGGGTCATGGCCGCGAGCCGGCGGGTGAGCCGGATCGCCTCCGCGGCGAGGTCGACGTCGCCGGAGTAGCCCTCGTTGAAGACCAGGTAGAGCACCCGCAGCACGGTGGCCACGTCACCGGGCTGGTCGAAGCGGACGCCTGCGACGGTCCGCTTGGCCCTGCTGATGCGCTGGGCCATGGTCGCTTCCGGCACGAGGTAGGCCTGGGCGATCTGCCGCGTGGTCAGACCGCCCACCGCGCGCAGCGTCAGCGCGACCGCCGAGGCCGGCGTCAGGGAAGGGTGCGCGCACAGGAAGTACAGCTGGAGCGTGTCGTCCCGCGCCGTGCCCGGTCCGGGCGCGGGCTCCCCCTCGACGAGCTCCTCGCGCCGCCGCCGGGAGGTGTCGGCGCGGACGGCGTCCAGGAACTTCCGCCAGGCCACGGCGACCAGCCAGCCCTTGTGGTCCCGGGGCGGATCGTCCGGCCACACGCGCACCGCTTCGATCAGCGCCTCCTGCACGGCGTCCTCGGCCGCCGCGAAGTCGGCTCCGCGACGGACGAGGACGCCGATCACGGCGGGGGTGAGGGTCCGCAGCAGGGCCTCGTCCACCGAGGTCACTCCGTGATGGTCTCGGGCGCCGTCAGGAACGGGCGCAGTTCGAGCCATTCGTGGATCGGCTTCCCGCCCGCGCCGGGAGCCGCGGACAGCTCGCCGGCCAGTTCCAGCGCCCGCTCGTAGCTGTCGACGTCGATCACCATCCAGCCGGCGATCAGGTCCTTGGTCTCCGCGAACGGGCCGTCGGTGACCGGCGGCCGACCCTCGCCGTCGTAGCGGACGAACGTGCCCTCGGGGGAGAGCGCCTGCCCGTCGACGAACTCGCCGGTGCCTTCCAGGCGGGCCGCGAAGTCCTGCATGTACTGGATGTGCGCCGAGACCTCCTCCGGCGTCCACCGGTCCATCGGCACGTCGTTGACCGCCGCCGGCGCGCCCCGGTAGTGCTTGAGCAACAGGTACTTGGCCATGGTGTTCTCCTGAGTGCGCTACGGCCCATTGTGGCCGTGTTCACCCAGGAGACGCAGCCGCTCCCGCGATCTCGACATCCCGCCGCGATTTTTTCCCGCGGATTTCCGGCGCACCGGTCCGCTCCCGGACTTCCGGCGCGCCGGCGCCCCGCGAGCAGGCCCTCAGGAGAGCCGGGCGGTGATCTCCCGCTTGAGGATCTTGCCGCTCGGGCCCATCGGCAGCGCGTCCATCAGCCACACCTGGCGCGGGTACTTGTACGCGGCCACCCGCTCGCGCACGAACTCCTGCAGCCCCGCCGCCGTCTCCTCGGCGCCCGCGCGCAGGACCACCGCCGCCGCCACCTCCTCGCCGAGCCTGTCGTCGGGGACGCCCACGACGGCGGCGAGGGCGACCGCCGGGTGCTCGTGCAGCACCTCCTCGATCTCACGCGGGTAGACGTTGTAGCCGCCGCGGATGATGAGGTCCTTCTTCCGGTCGACGATGTAGAGGTAGCCGTCCTCGTCCTGGCGCGCCAGATCGCCGGTGCGCAGCCAGCCGTCGGGCACCGCGGCCGCGGTCTCCTCCGGACGGTTCCAGTACTCCTTCATCACGTTCGGCCCGCGGACGGCCAGTTCGCCGACCGTGCCGGGGTCGACGTCCCGGCCTTCGTCGTCGACCAGCCGGACCTCGACGTCGCGGATGGGGGTGCCGATGGAGCCCGGCTTGCGCGGGCGGCCGAGATGGTTGAAGGAGACGACCGGGCTGGTCTCGGACATGCCGAAGCCCTCGAGGATGGCGCAGCCGAAGCGGCGCTCGAACGCGTGCAGCAGCTCCACCGGCAGGGAGGCGCCGCCCGAGACGCACATCCGCAGGGTGGAGACGTCGGCCTCGGCGCCGCCCGGGTGCTGGAGCAGGGCCGCGTACATCGTGGGCACGCCCTCGAACACGGTCGCCCCGTCGCGGACGATGGCCTCCAGCACGGTCGCCGGGTCGAAACGCGGGATGAGCGTGAGCGAGGCGCCGCCGAAGACGGCGGTGTTCATCGTGCAGGTCTGGCCGAAGATGTGGAACAGCGGCAGACAGCCCACGATGACGTCCTCGGGCGTGAGGTGCTGCACGTCGGTGACGTTGACCTCCGTGTTGTGGCGCAGCCCTCCGTGGGTGAGCGCGGCGCCCTTGGGGCGGCCGGTGGTGCCGGAGGTGTACAGCAGGACCGCGATGTCGTCGCCGGCCACCGCGGCGACCTCGTACAGCGGCTCCAGCGGCGCCAGCTCCGCGGCGAAGGCGGCGGGCTCCACGGCGATGTGCCGCACCCCGGCGGCGGCCGCGCCCTGCGCCCCCTCGCCCGGGGCCGCGTGCCACTCGAACAGCAGCACCGCGCCCGAGTCCCGCAGGTGGTACTCGGTCTCCCGGGCCTTGAGCAGCGGGTTCATCGGCACCACGATGCCCCCGGCGCGCAGGATGCCGTAGTACAGCACCACGAACTCCGGCACGTTCGGCAGCATGAGGGCGACCCGGTCTCCCACCCGCAGGCCCTCGGTGCGCAGCAGCGCCGCGGCCTGCGCGCTCAGCCGGTCCAGTTCGGCGTAGTCGGTGGTCGCCGTCCCCAGGCGCAGCGCCGGCCGCTCGGGCTGCCGACGTGCCGTCTCCACCAGGAATTCCGCCAGATTGGCCATGATGCCTCCTTGCATCCCGCTCGCGGCTGACGGGTCCCGCCGTCACCGCTGCCGGAATGTTCACGCCCGGGACCGGACGGGTCCATGGCGGCGCGGACAGCTCCCGCACCGCCTGATTGTTCCGGGGGACAATCAGGAGGCCGTACGCTGCGGGTATGGGACTCTCGGAGGTGGCCGCGGCGCTGCGTGACCGGCTGCCGGAAATGGGCGGGAACATGGCGCGGCGCATCCGTGCCGAGGTCGAGTCGTACACCGACGAGACCCTGATCCCGTTTGCTTCGCTGCACGAGTCCTGCACGGCCAACGCCGACATGGTGCTCGGCCATCTCGCCTGCCGCACGGAGCCCGACGTGCGCTCCGCGTGGGAGACCGGCCGCCTGCGCGCCGAGCAGGGCGTCCCCCTCGCGGACACCCTGCACGCCTTCCGGGTCGGCTTCGAGTACCTCTGGTCGCGGATGATCGACGAGGCCAAGCGGCACCCCGAGGTGACGGACGCGCAGCTGGTCGCGGGCTCGTCGGACATCTGGGCGCTGTCCGGACGCTACGCCGAGGCGGTGGCCGCCTCCTACCGGGAGACCAGCGCGGAACTGGCGCTGCGCCGCGAGGCGCGCCGCTCGGCACTGGTCGAGGCACTGTTCACCGGGGCCCTGGCGGAGCGCACCACGCTGTGGGAAGCCGCCGGGCAGCTCGGCCTCAGCGAGCGCGGACCGTACGCGGTGGTGGCCGCGGCCGTTCCGGATCCCGGACAGGAACCGCTGCCCGGGATCGAGGGCGCGCTGCGTGAGGCCCGGGTGCACTCCGCCTGGCGCCTGCTGCCCGACGCCCAGATCGGCGTGGTCTCCCTGACGCACCCCGGCGCGGAGACCGTGGGCCTGCGCCTGCTGCGCCGGCACCGCGCCCGGGTGGGGGTCAGCCCCCTCTTCGACTCGCTGCGCGACACACCGCAGGCGCTGCGCTTCGCCCGGCTCGCCCTGAACCGTCTGCCGGGCGACGGCCCGGGCGTGGCCCGCTTCGACGACCGTCCCCTCGCGATGCTGGTCACCGCGGCCCCGGCGGAGGCGAAACGTCTGGTGGAGGTCGTCCTGGGCCCGGTGCTGGCCCTGCCCGCCGCGGAGCGCGCGCGGCTGCTGGAGACCCTGGGGCAGTGGTTCGCCGCGGGCGGCGCCGCGGCCGAGGCGGCGAAGGGGCTCTACGTCCACCCCAACACGGTGCGCTACCGGCTCCGCCGCATCGAGGAGCTGACCGGACGCTCGCTGTCCGACCCGGCCGCCCTCGCCGACCTGGGCACCGCCCTGCACGCCCTGCGTCTGCTGCCCGAGTGACCGGCCCGCCGCCGGTCCCGCTCCCTACGACGGCGCGCCGTCACCCTCGCTGTGGTCGCGGACCCAGTTCTTGTGGGCGTTCGAGCCTTCCCGTCCGGGCGAGATCCTGAGCACGGCCCCGCCGTCGATCTGCTCCAGGCCGGTGATCACGTAGGGAGAACCGGTGTGCACCGCGATGCGGATGCTGCCGTTGCCGAACTCCGTCACCCGCAGGGTCCGTCCGCCGGACAGCGGGATGTCCCGCTTGTCGACCTCCGCCGGCCGTTCGTCTGCCGCAGCCATGCCCAACTCCTCACCCACCACGCCGGATCGCTGCCCACACAGTACTGAGCACGCGGCGGGAAATGCGTCGTACGAGCCGATTCCCGGACCGTTCTGTGACCGCGTCGGCGCGGCACGACCCTTCTATCTCCAACCTGGGTTGTTCCTAGAATGGCCGGGTGGAGGACATCGAAGCGATCGCGGCGTTGCAGGATCCGGTCCGGCGCCGTCTGTACGAGTACGTGGTGGCGCAGGGGCGTGAGGTCGGCCGCAACGAGGCCGCGGAGGCGGTCGGGGTGGCGCGCACGCTGGCCGCGCACCATCTGGACCGGCTGACGGAGGCGGGGCTGCTGGAGAGCGGCAGCCGTCGCCTCACGGGCCGTTCGGGGCCCGGGGCGGGGCGTCCCGCGAAGGTGTACACGCGGGCGCGGGCCGAACGGGCGGTGTCGCTGCCCGCCCGCGACTACCGCACCGCCGCGGAACTCCTCGCCGAGGCCGCCGAGGAGGCCGGGCTGGACGCCGGACTGTACGCGGCCGCGCGCCGCCGGGGCGAGACCCTGCGCGGCGCGACTGCGCCCTGCGGCGGGCTCGACGAAGCCGCGGACATGCTGGCCGCCCGGGGCTACGAACCGTACCTGGCGGGCGGCGAGGAGGCGGACGGGGCGGCCGGGTGTGCCGTCCGGATGCGCAACTGCCCCTTCCACTCCGTCGCCGAACGCTTCCCGCCGCTGGTGTGCGGCATGAATCTCGCGCTGCTGGAGGGGCTGTTCGGCACGGACGGTCCGGTGCGCGCCCGGATGGACGCCCGGCCGGGGGAGTGCTGCGTGGTGGTCGAGGCGGCCGAGGCGGTCGAAGGTTCTGAGAACAATGCTGAAGGTTCTAAAAACAATGCTGATTGACATAGAAAGAGGTGCCGTGCTGGGATGAGGCCATGACCGCATCCGTGCCCGCCGCCCACCTCGCCCAGCTCAACCTCGCCACGCTCCGCCACCCCCTCGACGACCCGCGCACAGCGCCGTTCGTCGAGCTGCTGGACCCGGTCAACGCCGCCGCCGAGGGCGCGCCCGGCTTCGTCTGGCGGCTCGTCGAGGAAGGGGCGGCCGACGCCACCGGCCTGCGTCCGGCGGGGGAGAACGTCATCGTCAACCTGACGGTGTGGGAGTCCCCGGAGGCCCTGTGGGACTTCGCCTACCGCAGCGGGCACCTGGAGGTGATGCGGCGGCGCCGCGAGTGGTTCGAGCGGCACGCCGAGGCGCACCTGGTGCTGTGGTGGGTCCCCGCCGGTCACCTCCCGACCGTCGCAGAGGCCCTGGAACGGCTGGCCCGCCTGCGGGCGGACGGCCCGTCCCCGCGCGCGTTCACCTTCGCCTCCTCGTACACCGCCGAGGAGGCCGCCCAGCACCTCGAACCCCTGCCGCCGGCGCGGCCCGGACGGGCGGCCGACAGCGCACCGCCGGCGCGGACCGCGCGGGCCGGGGGCGCGGCGGCCGTATAGGGGGCGCCCGACAGGGGAGGGGCGGGTCCGATGCCCCGGCGTCCGCCGGCGGCCCGGCCCACGCCACGACGGGGCCGGACCGCCGGCGGACGGTTCGCGGTGGTCAGCCCTCCGCGGGCACCACCCGCCGCACCTTGCCGTCGGTGTCGGCCTCCAGGTAACCGGAGTCGTAGGTGCCCGACAGGTAGACGGCCATGCCGGCCGGCTCGTCGAACGTGGTATTGGGCTGCCGCACGAGCAGGTAACGGGACTGCGGATCCTTGACGTTCAGCTTCTTCTCCGCCTGCGCCAGCAGAGCCGGGACCTTGTCCCACTTGAAGTCGTCGAGACTGACGGGCTGGTCTCCGCCCATCAGCGTGCCGGAGATGATGCCCTTCGACACGCCCTGGCCGGGACGGTAGGTGTAGGAGTCGTAGGCGGTCTTGCTGCCCTTGACCATCATCTCGGCGCTGGCGTACTCGGGGTAGACGGTGAAGTCGCCGAACATGTCCCGGCCGGTCGCCTTCTTGAACGCCTTGATGGCGCTCCGGATGCCGTCGGGGGTGAGCAGGTCGCCGTTCTGCTTGTCCTGCGACCCGTCGCCGGCGGGGGCGGCGGTGGCGGTGGGCGAGGCGGTCGTGTCCAAGGCGGTCCCGCCCGGCGCCGACGCCGTGGCGGACGAGCCCGGCGAGGCGCCGGCCTTCGCGTCGCCGGAGCCGCCGGACTCGCCACCGAGCGGAACCAGCCACCAGGCCAGTGCCACGGTGCCCGCGAGCGATGCGCCCAGCGCGCTCAGCAGGACGGCCCGGCCGGGACCGCGCCGGCCGTCCGTGCGCATGAGTGCGGTGACCTTCTGGGGCGGTGCCGTGCCCGCGGGCCCGAAGGGGGCGGGCGGCGGACCGAAGCCCGCGGAGGCCGGCATGTGCGCGGGCGCGGTGGGGTGCCCGGCGCCGAGCGGGCCGGACGGCGGGTGCAGGGCGTACGAGGTGGGCTGGTCCACCGGCGGTGTTCCCGCGGCGGCAGCCGGCCGGGGGGCCGCCGTCTCCGCCGCGGCCAGCATCCGGTCCAGTGCGGCGGCGTCCGGCCGTGCCGCCGGGTCCCGCACGAGCACGCTCGTGAGGACGTCCCGCAGGGAGCCCGCCCGCACCGGCGGTGGCACGTCCTCGTGCAGCACCGCGGCGAGCGTGGCGATGGTGGTGCCGCGGCGCAACGGGTGGTGCCCCTCCACCGCCGTGTACAGCATCATCGCCAGCGACCACAGGTCGGACGCGGCCCCGCCCTCCTGCCCGGTGATGCGTTCCGGCGCCATGAAGTCCGGTGTTCCGATGATGGACCCGGTGGCGGTGAGGGAGGTGTTCTCACGGATCGCCGCGATGCCGAAGTCGGTGAGCACGGGACGGCCGTCGGGACGCAGCAGCACGTTGGCGGGCTTGACGTCCCGGTGCTGGATGCCGGCCTGGTGCGCGGCGGTCAGCGCGGCCAGCACGCCCCGGCCGATCCGGGCCGCCTCCTCGGGCGCCATCGGCCCCTGGGCCAGCCGGTCGGCCAGCGAGCCGCCGCTGACGAGCTCCATCACGATCCACGGATAGGTGCCTTCGCCGCCGTCGACGATGTGGTGGATCGTCACCACGTTCGGATGGTCGATCCTGGCCAGCGCCCGCGCCTCGCGCAGGACCCGCTCGCGCAGCATCCGCGCGGACTCGGGATCGTACTCGGCGAGGTCCTGGTCGGGCGGGCGGACCTCCTTGATCGCCACCTGCCGGTGCAGCACCAGGTCCCTGGCCCGCCAGACCATCCCCATCCCGCCGCCACCGAGGCGGGCCTCCAGCTCGAAGCGCCCGTCGACGACCCGCCGTTCGGTGCCTCTGTCTGCCTCACTCATGCGCGGGAGCTTAGTTGTCCTGACCGACACCGTTCGCAGCGGCTCGGCCGTCGGGCTCCGGGTGTCCGCGGGTGCGTTCGCCGGAAAATAGTAGCCATGGCTATAGTAGCCATGTACTTTAATCCACATGAGCAAGGGTTCGCCGGGTCCCACACCCGGATTTCTCGTGTGGCGGCTCGCCAACAAGTGGCGCGTCGCGGTCGATCGCGCGGTGGCTCCGCTGGGCCTCACCCACGCGCAGTACTCGGTGGTCGCCTCGCTGTACGGCATGCAGCGCACGGGCGAGCGGCCCAGTCAGCGCCGGCTCGCCGACCACACCGGCCTGGAGGCCCTGTACGTCTCCAAGCTGGCGCGTGCCCTGGAGGCGGCGGGTCTGATCGAGCGCACCCGCGACCCCCGCGACCCGCGTGCCGTGCAGCTCGCGCTCACCGAGCGGGGCAGGGTCGTCACAAGGCAGGCCATCGAGGCGGTCCAGGAACTGCTCCAGCGGTTGCTGGAGCCGCTCGGCGGCCTCGACGCCCCGCGCACCCGCGCATTCACCGACGAACTGACGACCCTGCTCGACGTACCTCTCGCACCACCCGCACAACCGGCACCACACGCACCATCCGCACCGAACGACAAGAGAACCCAGGGGACGACACCATGACCACCGACGCACCCGTCGCCGACGCCCGCGCCCTCGGCCTGGCCCACTACGCCGCCCGCGGCGTCCTGGAGCACGTCCTGGCCCGGCACGGCACCACCTTCCAGCAACAGGTCACCCTGCGCGCCGCCGCCCCGCAGACGACGGACGACCTGGTCTCCCAGGTCCGGGCCTCCCTCAAGACCGACCCGGCCGATGTCCGCGCCACCGTCGACGAACTGCTGGCCCGGCAGTTGCTCGTCGAGGACGGCGCGCACCTGCGCCCCACGGACGCGGGACGCGAACTGCTCGCCGCGATCGGCGCGGAGACCGCACCCGTCACCGCCCGCATCTGGGGCGGGATACCCGCCGACGACCTGGCCGCCGCCGGCCGCGTCCTCGCCCTGGTCACCGAGCGCGCCGACGCCGAATTCGCGGCGCTGACCGCCTGACCGCCTGACCGCCTGACCGCCTGTCGCGGTGTTCCGTACCCTGACGGCATGCGCATGCGCCCCACTCTGAGCTGGACCCCTACCGAGGACCTGCCGCCGGGCACCACGGACCTGGGGCCGGTCGCCGACGCGCTCGGCGCCGGCGGTGTTCTGGTGCTCAGCGGGGCGGGCATCTCCACGGAGTCCGGCATCCCCGACTACCGGGGCGAGGGCGGGAGCCTGAGCCGGCACACCCCGATGACCTACCAGGACTTCACCGGCAGTGCCCGCGCCCGACGCCGCTACTGGGCGCGCAGCCATCTCGGCTGGCGCACCTTCGGCCGTGCCCGCCCCAACGCGGGGCACCGGGCGACGGCCGCGTTCGGCCGGCACGGGCTGCTCTCGGGCGTGATCACCCAGAACGTCGACGGGCTCCACCAGGCCGCGGGCAGCGAGGGCGTCGTGGAGCTGCACGGAAGCCTGGACCGTGTCGTCTGCCTCTCCTGCGGCAACCCAAGCCCGCGCGCCGAACTCGCCCGGCGGCTGGAGGAGGCCAATCCGGGGTTCGAGCCGGTGGCGGCCGGGATCAATCCCGACGGCGACGCCGACCTCACCGACGACCAGGTCGGGGACTTCCGGGTGGTGCCCTGCGCGGTCTGCGGCGGCATCCTCAAGCCGGACGTGGTGTTCTTCGGCGAGGCCGTTCCACCGGGGCGGGTCGAGCTCTGCCGCGCGCTGGTCCGTGAGGCGGCCTCCCTGCTGGTGCTGGGCTCCTCGCTGACGGTGATGTCGGGGCTGCGGTTCGTGCGTCAGGCGGCCGAGGCGGGCAAACCGGTGCTGATCGTCAACTGGGACGTGACCCGGGGCGACCGGCACGCCGTCACCCGCGTCGCACTCCCCCTGGGGGCCGCCCTCACTGCCGTGGCCGGCCGGCTGGGCATCCCCGTCGACGGCGAGACGGCGCCACGTCGAGGGTGGTGACCGGAGTCAGGTACGGAGGCCGGGCGTGGACCAGGGCCTGACCCCGCCCAGGTGTCGTCAGGAGCCGGCGGCGGACGCGTGGTGGGCCAACTCCTCGGCCAGCCGCCGCATGACCGTGCGGTTGGCGCGCCGCATCGCGGCCCGGACGGCAGGTGCCAGCAGGCGGTCGCCGAGCGGGGCGAGAACCCAGGCGTATGTGAACGAGACGCGGCTTCCGCCGGTCCCGAGCGGCTCGATGGTGTAGGTGCCGTGGGCCAGCCGCCGGCCGGCCGCGCTGACGTTCCGTTCGATGATGCGCCGTGGTGCGTCGACCTCGACGACCTCGATGGCGATGTCGGTCTTCACGGCTCCCAGGGCGGCGGTCACCGTGGCGCACGATCCGATGCCGCGCTCGGGCCCGCTGTAGCGCCAGTCGGACAGGTAGTGGTCGGTGAACCGCTCGTGGTGGGCCATGACGTCGAGGAAGTCGTAGACCTGCTCGGGCGTCTGCGGAACGTCTGTCGACACGGTGACAGGCTTCATGTACCACACGGTACACATGCCATGTACCACTTGGTACGCTCGCGACGTGGTGAACATGGACGGCCCGCGCCCCGAGGACGGAACCCCCGACACCGACCCTGATGGCGACGCCCGCAGTGACACCGCGACGGACGGCGACCGGCGGGCTCGGATCGTCGACGCGGCCGTCGCCCACGTCGCGGCACACGGCATGGCCGACCTGAGCCTGCGTCGTCTCGGCGCCGCGATCGGCGTCAGCCATCGCATGCTGATCCACTACTTCGGCACCAAGGAGCGGCTTCTCGTCGAGATCGTCCGGACGTCGGAGCGGCGCCAGCGCGAACTGCTGTCCCGGCTCCGCGCAGAGCCCGGCCTCCCGCCCGCCGACGCCGCGCGACTGCTCTGGCGGCAGCTGACGGAACCTCGACTGGCCAATCAGGAGCGGCTCTTCTTCGAGATCTTCGGGCGTGCGCTGCGGGGCCGCCCCGAAGCCGCCCCGATCCTGGACGGGCTTGTGGCGGACTGGCTGGAACCGCTCGTCGCCGCCGAGGTCGCCGCCGGCGCGGACCCTCTCACCGCCCGGAACCGCGCGAGGCTGGGACTCGCCACCGTCCGCGGACTGCTGCTCGATCTGCTCGCCACCGGTGACCACGCCAGCGTCGACGCGGCGATGGAGGAGTTCCTCCGGCTGTACTACGGCTCGGAGTGACGGGCCGGCCGCGCAGCGCCGGCCGGGCGCCCACGAGGCTCGACTCGATGACACCAGGGAGGCGTTGCGCCTTGTCGTCACGGGGACGGGTGGATGTCCCCGGCGAAGACGATGATCTGGTCGATGAGGCTCCGTCGCAGGTGCACGACGTCGGTTCCCGCCAGCCGCGGGCCCCCGTCCGGCGTGGTGAATACCCACTGGTACCGAGCCCACTCGTCCGGCATGTCCACTCCGGAGCAGCGGACCATCGTGCCCACCCCGGCCGGGTGGCGTCGGATGTCCAGCACGAACAGCTCGACTGCCTCGATTCCCTCCCTTCGCCCCAGTGGCCCCCAGAAGACCACGTCGGAGGTCAGTGCCTGGGACAGCAGAGACGTGACGTAGGAGTCCTGGGAAGCGTTGAACGCCGAGATGAAGGTGTCGATCGCCGACTGAGCGGTTTCTGCCTGCATGCGCCAGTCATACCAGCCCCACCGCGGAATCAGGTCCTCCGCGGCTCCCGGCGGGGAAGCCCCCGGCCTCCGGGCGCCGCGCGGCGGTCACAGCGCGGTGCCCGTCTCCTCGGCCAGGGTCCGCAGCAGCAGGTCCTGGAACGCCTCGTCGTGGACGGCGCGGTGCGGCTGCTGCCGCTGCTGGTGGTACCAGTACCCGCCGCTGGTCAGGGCGGCGGGGTCGTCGCTCGACACGAGCCACTCCTGCGTCCGGTGGCCCAGCTCGAGATCGTCCGGTGCGCTCGGCCCGCCCATCTTCGTGGGCACCCAGCCGGGATCCACGGCGTTGCTCAGCACCTCGGGACGCAGGCGGGCCACCGCGGCCGCGAGCGTCGTGACGAACAGCTTGCTGTCGGCGTACGAGCCCGCGCTCCGGCCGAGCCAGTCGATGCCGGTGAGCGAGGCGTGCCCGCTGAAATGGGAGCCGCTGCTCAGGTACACCAGCCGGCGCGGCCCGTGCAGCAGCGCCGTGAGCAGGTAGGGCGCGACGATGTTGACCGGCATGACCGCCGGGCCGCTCCACACACCGGCATTGTGGATCACCGCGTCCAGCGGCCCGGCGTCGTTCAGCCCGGCCGCGACGCGCCGTACGGCAGCCCGCTCGGTGAAGTCGCCCACGACGATGCGCGCCCCCCGGCCGACCAGCCCGTCGAGGCTCGCCGCGCGCTCCTGGTTCCGGGCGTGCACCACGACGTCATGACCCGCGGACAACAGCGCGTCCGCCGCGGCACGTCCCAGGCCGTCCGCGGAGCCGGTCACCAGAATCCCGCTCATGGGCGCACCGTATCCCGCACACCCGGGGACGGCACGGCCGGACGGCGCTCGGGCCGCCAGGTGGTCACCAGCGCGGCGGCCAGCAGCAGTTCGGCGATGTCCCCGCCGTAGTACATGATCTCCGCGCCCTGCCGGACCTGGTCGACGGGGGCGTGGACGTCGACGAAGAACCCGCCGTACATGGCCTGGGAGATCAGGGCGTGCGCGGCGATCGCGACGCCCAGGCAGACCAGGCGGGTACGGACGCCGGGCCGGGCGGGCGCGGGATCGGGACCGGCGATGACGTGGGCGAACAGGCAGCCGGAGACGAGGAAGTGGGCGTTCGTCAGCCAATGCCCGGCGGGATGGTCCATGGCGGTGTTGTACAGCGGCGTGAAGTACAGCAGGCCGAGGGTGCCGGTGCTCAGCGCCGGCGCCACCGCCGGGTGGCCCGCCAGCCGTACGGGCCGGCTGTGCAGCACCGCTCGGCGCGCCCGGGACGGCGGCAGCGCGCGCAGCAGGAGGGTGACCGGGGCGGCCGGCACGAGGGCGAGCGGCGCGTACATGCCGATGAGCATGTGCTGGGCCATGTGTCCGCGGAAGTCGGAGTGCGCGGCGGGCCCCAGCGGCGGCAGCAGCGCGACGGCGAGCAGGGCCAGCCCGGTGAGGAAGTATGCCGACCGCCGGGCGCTCCAGCCCAGGGCGGGGTTGCGGCGCCGGGCCCGGCGGACGGCGAGCAGATGGCCGCCGGCCGCGGCGAGCAGGACCAGGGCGGTCAGCGCCGCCCCCGGCAGGCCGGCGCCGCCCGTGCCGTGGTGGTGCATGGCGCCCATCAGGCCCGGCCCCCGGTCCGCCCGGCGCCGGGGGGGCTTCGGGGCCGAAGGGCCGGCCACCTGGTGGATGCCCAGGGCCTGGTGGTCCAGCAGGCCCTCGGCCAGGTTGAACAGGCCCCAGCCGGCCAGGATCCAGCAGGCCGCGCGGCCGTCGCGGCAGGCACGAGAAGCGCGGCACGGTAGCCTGACGATCATGGGGGACTGGGAGCTTCGGCCGGCTTCGGCGGCGGATGTCGAGGCGGTGGCCGAGCTGCGGGCCGTGGTGCTGCGGGCGGATCTGGAGCGGCTCGGACGGTACGACGGGCAGCGGGTGCGGCGACGGCTGCGGGACGGGTTCGCTCCGGCGCACACCTGGGTGATCGAGGTGGACGGCGTGTTCGCCGGGTGCGTGTCGCTGCGGCCGGCCGAGGGCGCCCACTGGCTGGAGCATTTCTACCTGTCCCCGCACCTGCAGGGCGGCGGCATCGGTACGGCTGTGCTGCGCGGGCTGATGGCGCGGTGCGACCGCGAGGGCACGCCGGTCCGGCTGAACGTGCTGCGCGGCAGTCCGGCCCGGCGGCTGTACGAACGGCACGGGTTCACACTCGAGAGCGAGGATCCGGTGGACGTGTTCCTGGTCCGCGAGCCGGCCAGGCGGGAGCTGCCGTACGACCGGTGACCACTGCGGGCCGCCGTGGGGTTTACCGGCCGACGCCGGAGGCACCCCGGGGGCCGCCCTGTTCCACCGTCCGCTCAGGAGAAGTCCATGACCGAAGTGGCCGACTACGTACTGCAACGCCTGACCGAGTGGGGTGTTGAACGCGTGTACGGATATCCGGGCGACGGCATCAACCCACTGCTGGGTGCCTTCGACCGGGCCAAGGGGGAGCCGGAGTTCATCCAGGTCAGGCACGAGGAGATGGCCGCGTTCATGGCGTGCGCGCACGCCAAGTTCACCGGCGAGGTGGGCTGCTGCACCGCCACCTCGGGTCCCGGCGCGATCCACCTGCTCAACGGCCTGTACGACGCCAAGCTCGACCACCAGCCGGTGGTCGCCGTCCTGGGGCAGCAGAAGCGGCTCAGTCTCGGCGCGCACTACCAGCAGGAGGTGGATCTGGAGCGGCTGTTCGCGGACGTGTCCGAGTTCTGCCAGATGATCGTGCACCCGGCGCAGGCGCGGCACGTCATCGACCGGGCGTTCAAGACCGCGCTCACCACCCGCGGCGTCGCGACGATCATCATCCCGGAGGACGTGCAGGAGGAGGACGCCCAGCCCTCGCCGCCGAAGAAGCACGGCTCGGTGTTCTCCAGCGTGGGCTGGAGCCGCCCGCGGGTGCTGCCGGACCCCGCAGAAGTGCGCAGGGCCGCCGACATCCTCAACGAGGGCGACAAGGTGGCCATGCTCGTCGGGCAGGGCGCCGCGGGCGCCGCGGCCGAGGTCCTCGAGGTGGCCGAACTGCTCGGCGCCGGCGTCGCCAAGGCCCTGCTCGGCCGCGAGGTGCTGCCCGACGACCTGCCGTTCGTCACCGGTCCCATCGGTCTGCTCGGCAGCAAGCCGAGCGACGACATGATGCGGGGCTGCGACACCCTGCTGATGATCGGCAGCAGCTTCCCGTACTCGGAGTGGCTGCCCGACGAAGGCCAGGCGCGCGGCGTCGAGATCGACATCGACGGGCGCATGATCGGCATCCGCTACCCGATGGAGGCGCACCTCGTCGCGGACGCCAGGGAGGCCCTGAAGGCCCTCATCCCCCTGCTGCGGCGCAAGGAGGACCGCTCCTGGCGGGAAAAGATCGAAAAGGGCGTCAGCGAGTGGAACGACCTGTGCGAGCGGTGGGCCGCCCAGCACTTCGGCGACACCATCAACCCCCAGGCCGTCGCCTCCGAACTGTCGGCCAGGCTGCCCGACGGCGCGATCCTCACCGCGGACTCGGGCTCGGGCACCAACTGGTGGGCCCGCAACGTCAAGATGCGCCAGGGCATGCGCGCCTCGCTGTCCGGCACCCTGGCCACCATGGGCCCGGGCACGCCGTACGCCATCGCCGCGCGGTTCGCCTATCCGGACCGCCCCGTCATCGCGTTCGTGGGCGACGGCGCGTTCCAGATGAACGGCATGAACGAGATGATCACCGTCAAGCGGTACCTCGACCGTCTCTCCGGGCCCCAGCCGCTGGTCTTCTGCGTGTTCAACAACCATGACCTCAACCAGGTGACCTGGGAGCAGCGGGCCATGTCCGGGGACCCGAAGTACCCCGGATCGCAGACCATCCCCGACATCCCGTACGCGGCCTACGCCCAGCTGATCGGGCTCAAGGGCATCCTGTGCGACGACCCCAAGAAGGTCGGCGCCGCCTGGGACGAGGCCCTGGCCTCCGAGGTGCCGGTCGTGCTCGAGTTCAAGGTCGACCCGGAGATCGCGCCGATCCCGCCGCACATCATGACCGAGCAGGGCAAGAAGACCGCCAAGGCGGTGCTGCACGACCCGGAGAAGGCCGGGATCACCGCCAGGGGAGTACGGCAGAAGATCACCCAGTACGCCGAGCACCTGCCGGGCCGGGGACGCTCATGAGCGGCAGACCCGGCCGGCGCGCTCGCTACGGCTCGGTCGACGCCCCGGCGAGGCGGACCGCGCACTCCAGCAGCAGGGCGTGGACGAACGCCTGGGGCAGGTTGCCCCGCATCTGGCGCTGACGCACGTCGTACTCCTCCGCGAACAGCCCGGGCGGTCCGCAGGCCGCCCGGGTGCGTTCGAACCAGCGGAAGGCGCCGATCGGGTCGCCCAGGCGGTGGGCGGCCAGCGCCATGTGGAACCCGCACAGCAGGAAGGCGCCCTCGGCCTCGCCGAGCGGTTCCCCGGCATGACCGAAGCGGTACAGGTATCCGTCCTCGGCCAGCCGGCCCTCGACGCGCTCGAGGGTGCGCGCGGCGCTGGGGTCGCCGGCGTCCGCGCATCCCCGCGCCAGCGGCACGAGCAGCGCCGCCTCGGGCCCGTCGTCGTCCGCGGCCCGTCGCCAGTACCCGTCCGGGTGCAGGCAGCGTCGGCGGGTCTCCGCCAGGACGGTGTCGGCGATCCCGGCGCAGCGCCGGCCCGTTCCGGCGGGCAGCACGTCGGCGATCCGGCGCAGCCCGCACACCACGCTGAGCCGCGAATGCGTCCAGAACCGGTTCTCCAGCTCCCACAGCCCGGCATCGGGCTCCCGCCAGCGGCGTTCCACGGCGTCGACGGCGATCCGCGCCGCGGCCTCCGCGTCCGCGGTGAGCCGGTCGTGCCGCGCGGCGGCCGCGAACAGCTGCAACGCCTCACCGAAGGTGTCGAGCTGGAACTGCGCGGCCGCGTGGTTGCCGATCCGGTCGCTGCCGCCCGGGTAGCCGGGCAGCGACAGCGCGCGCTCCCCGGGCATCGGCTCCCCGGACACCGTGTAGGCGGGCCGTACCCGGTCGCCGTCGGCGAGGATGCGGTCGGCGGTGAACCGTACGGCGCGGTCGAGGAGTTCGTGCGGCCCGTGCGCGGCGACCGCGAGGCCCGCGTAGCACTGGTCCCGCAGCCAGGCGTAGCGGTAGTCGTAGTTGCGCCCGGTGTTGGCCCGCTCCGGCAGGGAGGTGGTGGCGGCCGCGACCATGCCGCCCGCGGAGCTGGTCAGCCCGTACAGGACGGCGTACGCGTGCGCCGCGTCGCGAGGGGCGGCGAAGGCGGAGCAGTCCGGTACGGCGCGCCGCCACTCCCGCTCGGTGGTCCGCCACAGTTCCGCCGGGTCGAGGCGAGGCCGGCCGGGGCCGGTGGACAGTTCCAGCACCAGGTCGTGCTGCTGCCCCCGGCGCAGCCGGAACTCGCCGCGCAGGCCGGTGTCCGGATGCCACGACGCGCCAGGGGCGCCGAGGAGCCGCAGCCGCAGCCCCTCGCCCGAGGCGGTCCACGCATCGCCCTCCAGGCGGGGATCCCGCATGCGGTGCGCGCCGAAGCCCGGACGCGGGTCCAGTTCCAGCCGCAGCAACGCCTCGCCCCGTACGACCCGCATCCGGCGCAGCAGGACGAGACGGCCGGCGGAGGCCGGCATCGCCAGGGCGTCGCGGCACTCGATCACGGAGTCGCCGCTCACCCACCGGCTCACGTGGATGAGGGTGCCCTCCTCGTAGGCGCCACCCCACACGTGCCAACGATCCGCGGGCTCCACCGCGAAGTGCCCGGCGCCCCCGATCAGTGCCGAGAACACCGCGTCACTGTGCCAGAGCGGCGCGCACAGCCACACGATCCTGCCGTCCGGATCCACCACCGCCCCGCGCTCGCCGTCGGCGATGAAGGCGTACTCCCGCAGGACATGCGGCAGGCAGGCCCGGTCGGGCGCGGCCCGCGTGCGCGATCTGTCGTTCATGACACCTCACCCGGAGGGCTCTGCGGCGGACAGTGCGATGACGGCGGGCAGTGCGACGACGGCCTGCGGGTCGACGACGGCCTGCGGGTCGACGACGGCGTGCAACGCGATGACGCGGGGCAGTGCGACGACAGCGTGCAACGCGATAACGGCATGCAGGCCGACGACGGTGTGTCAGTCGTCCGGCCGCCGGCCGCCCCGGCGTCTTCGACGGTCGGGCGACCGGTCGTCTTCTGCGGCCCGAAGCTGTCTGCGCGGGCACCCGGCGGCAGGAGGCGGCCGCGCGGTCTCGCCGGGGTGTGCTGCCTCGCCGGAGTCTGCGGTCTTGCCGGGGCGGGCGGTCGCGCCGGGGCGTGCGGCGTGCGCGGTCGCGGCGGCCCGCCGCGCCGCCGCCGTTCGCCGCACGGTCCCGACACGCGTCCGGCGGCCGCCGCCGCCCACCGCGTCCCCGCCCCTTCCCGCCCTTCCCGGGCCGATGCGCAGCGACAGCGTGCGGACGGACCGTCGTACCGCGCGGTACCGGGGGCCGTGCGCGAAACACGGCCGACGGACCGCGAGCCTGCTCGCGGCGGCGTCCCGTCCGCTGTCCGGACGGCCCGGTCCCGGCTCCGTGCCGGCCGTGGGGCCGGCCATCGCGTCTGCCGGACCGCCCGGCCCCACGGGACGCGCCGGCTCCGCCCGGCGGCGGGAACGGCGGGGAGGGGGCGCCTGCCGGGCGGCCCCGTCGGCGGCCGGCCGCCGCGCCCGCTCGCCGTCCGCGGTCAGCGGCTCGGTCGCCAGAAGGGCCTCCCGGAGCCGTTCGAGGCAGCGCCGCAGGATGCGCGAGACCTGCATCTGCGAGACACCGATGGCGTCCGCGATCTGCTGCTGGGTCTGTTCCCGGTAGAAACGCAGGTAGAGCACCCGGCGGTCGCGCTCCGGCAACCGCTTCACCAGGGACGTCACCGTCAGGGTGTCGAGGACCCGGCCGAGCGCCGCGTCCTCGGCGCCGATCAGACAGGCGAGCGGGGAGTCCTGGTCGAGCGCGGCCGGTTCGTCCAGGGAACGCGGACGGCACTCGTGCACCGCGCGCAGCGCGGACCGCACGCGGTGGGGTTCGAGCCCGGTGTGCTCCGCCACCTGCTCAGTGGTGGGCGGGCAGCCGCCGAGGCGCTGCTCGAGCTCCTCGACGGCCTGGAAGACCTGGCGGCTCGCCTCGTGCAGCGGGCGGGGAAGCCGTACCGTCGCGGTGCGGTCGCGCAGGTGCCGCCGCAGCTCACCGATCACCTTCGGGAGCGCGTACGACAGGAAGGCGTGCCCGAGCGCCGGGTCGTACCCGTCGACGGCCTTGACCAGCCCGAGTGAGGCGACCTGGACCAGATCGTCGAGGTCCTCCCCGCGGTGCCGGTAGCGGCGCGCCACCCGGCGGGCCAGCGGCAGCATCAGAAGCAGGACCTCGTCCCGCAGGGCGGCGCGCCGGGGTCCCGGGGGCTGCTCCGCCATCTCGCGCATCAGCTCGTCGAACCGCCCGGAAGACGGTTCCGCCGCAGCGGTGGCGTCGCGGGGCCGGAGCGGGCCGGCGGCTGAGGAAGACATGGGACTCCGGAGAGGTCGGGCCGGCTGTGGGATGACGGCGGATGCCGTCGCGCACCGCCGCCCGGCAAGCGGCGGGCGGCGACCGGCGGTCTCGGGTGACGGGACGTGGCAGGCCAGGTCCCGCGGGGAGCCGGGCTGTTCACTCGATCCCTCGAAGTCACCCGTTACGGGTGCCATGAAAACCCGCCGTGAACCGGGGCCGCGAGAAGTCGGCCGCCAAGGGGGTGACGCGCGCCGCCGGCCCCGGGCGGGGCCCGCTGATCCGCGCGCCGGCCCGGCGGGCCACCGCCCCCGCTCCGGGAGAGTGGCGGACCGCGCTTCACCGTTTACGCGTCCCGGCCGCGGGTCACCCACTGGGCACATACAGCTGCGTCCGAGGGAGTTACGTCATGACGCTGGTCGCCGACTTCGTGCTGCAGCGCCTGCGGGAATGGGGCGTGCACAGGGTGTACGGCTATCCCGGCGACGGGATCAACGCGCTGCTCGGCGCCTTCGACCGGGCGCAGGGGGAGCCCGAGTTCATCCAGGCCCGGCACGAGGAGATGGCGGCCTTCATGGCGTGCGCCCACGCCAAGTTCACCGGCGAAGTCGGCTGCTGCACCGCCACGTCGGGCCCCGGCGCGGTGCATCTGCTCAACGGCCTGTACGACGCCAAGCTGGACCACCAGCCCGTCGTCGCCGTGGTCGGCCAGCAGAAGCGGCTGTCACTCGGCGCCCACTACCAGCAGGAGATCGCCCTTCAGCAGCTGTTCGCGGACGTGTCCGAGTACTGCCAGACGGTGTCGCACCCGGCGCAGGCGCGGCACGTCGTCGACCGGGCGTTCAAGACCGCGCTCACCATGCGCGGCGTAGCCACGGTCATCATCCCCAGCGATGTCCAGGAGGAGGAGGCCCAGCCCTCGCCGCCGAAGAAGCACGGGTCGGTGTTCTCCAGCGTCGGCTGGAGCCGCCCGCTCCTGCTGCCCGACGAGGAGGAGCTGCGCAGGGCGGCCGGCGTCCTGAATGCCGGCCGCAAGGTCGCCATGATCATCGGCCAGGGAGCCGCCCACGCGGAGGACGAGGTCGCCGAGGCGGCCGAGCTGCTGGGGGCGGGGGTGGCGAAGGCGTTGCTGGGCCGGGAGGTGCTGCCCGACGACCTCCCGTTCGTCACCGGGCCCATCGGCCTGCTCGGCAGCAAGGCCAGCGACGACATGATCCGCGGCTGCGACACCCTCTTCATGATCGGCAGCAGTTTCCCGTACTCGGAGTGGCTGCCCGACGAGGGCCAGGCCCACGGCGTGGAGATCGACATCGACGGGCGGATGATCGGTATCCGCTACCCCATGGACGCCCACCTCGTCGGGGACGCCAAGGAGACCCTCAGGGCCCTGCTGCCGCTGCTGCGCCGCAAGGAGGACCGCGGCTGGCGGAAGAAGATCGAGAAGGACGTCGCCGAGTGGAACACGGTCTGCCGCAAGCGCGCGGACCAGCACTTCGGAAAGACCATCAACCCTCAGGCGGTGGCCGCGGAACTCTCGCCCCGGCTGCCGGACGACGTCATCCTGACCGCCGACTCCGGCTCCGGCACGAACTGGTGGGCGCGCCACCTGAAACTGCGCCAGGGGATGCAGGCATCGCTGTCGGGCACGCTGGCCACCATGGGGCCGGGCACCCCGTACGCCATCGCCGCGCGGTTCGCCTACCCCGACCGGCCGGTCATCGCCTTCATCGGGGACGGCGCGTTCCAGATGAACGGCATGAACGAGATGATCACCGTCAAGCGGTACCTGGACCGGCTGTCCGGCCCGGCACCGCTGATCTTCTGCGTCTTCAACAACCAGGACCTGAACCAGGTCACCTGGGAACAGCGCGCCATGGCCGGTGACCCCAAGTTCCCCGGCTCCCAGACCATTCCGGACGTCCCGTACGCCCGGTACGCCGAACTCATCGGCCTCAAGGGCCTGTACTGCGACAAGCCGAGGAAGATCGGCAAGGCGTGGGACGAGGCGCTGGCCTCCGACCGGCCGGTGGTGCTGGAGTTCAAGGTCGACCCGGAGATCGCGCCGATCCCGCCGCACATCATGAAGACGCAGGCCAAGAAGGCCGCCAAGGCGGCCGTGCGGGACCCGGAAGGGCTGGGCATCGCGGCGAAGGGCATGCGCCAGAAGCTCACCGAGGCGGTGGCGCACGTGCCGGGGCGGTCTTCGTGACCGGTGCCGCGGGCACGGCAGGAGCGGCACTGGAGGAGTGCCGGGTCGACGCGGTCGACGTGCACGCCTTCGAGGTGCCCACCGACGGCCCCGACGGCAGGGAACAGGACGGGACGCTGGAGTGGGACGCCACCACCATGGTTCTGGTCCGGGTGCACGCCGGAGGCGCCACCGGCCTCGGCTACACCTACGGGGACGCGTCCGTCGCCTCCTTCGTGGCCTCCCAGCTCGCCCCGCTGCTGAAGGGCCAGCCCGTCACCGCGGTGCCGCTGCTGTGGCACCGCATGGGGACGCAGATCCGCAACGCGGGCCGGCCCGGTGTCGGAGCCATGGCCCGCTCCGCGGCCGACGTGGCGCTGTGGGACCTCAAGGCGAAACTGCTGGGCCTGCCGCTGATCCGTCTCCTGCCCGCCTACCACGACCGGGTGCCGGTCTACGGCAGCGGCGGCTTCACGAACTACCCGCTCGACCGGCTCGCCGAGCAGCTCGCCGGATGGGTCGGCCAGGGCATTCCCCGGGTGAAGCTCAAGACCTCGCGCGATCCCGGGCGCGACCCGCGGCGGCTGACCGCCGTCCGCAGGGCGGTCGGCGACGAGCCGGAGATCTTCACGGACGCCAACGGCGCGCTCGAGCGCAAGGAGGCGCTGTACTGGGCGCGCAGGTTCCACGACGAGTGGGACGTGCGATGGCTGGAGGAACCCGTCAGCTCGGCCGACCTGGAAGGGCTGCGCATGCTGCGCGACCGGGGCCCGGAGCGCCTGGAGATCGCGGCCGGCGAGTACGCCTTCACGACGCGGGACTTCGTCAACCTCCTGGAGCCCCCCGCGGTGGACTGCCTGCAGGCCGACGTGACCCGCTGCGGAGGCATCACGGCGGTGCTGGAGGCGGGCGGCCTGTCGGCGGCCCGCCACCTCGACCTGTCCGCCCACTGCGCCCCGGCGCTCTCCGCCCACGCCTTCTGCGCGGTACGCCGACTGCGGCACCTGGAGTACTTCCACGACCACGTCCGCGTCGAGCGGCTGCTGTTCGACGGCACCCTCGAGCCCGAGGACGGCGCCCTGCGGCCCGACCCCGGACGGCCCGGCCTCGGCCTGGAGGTCAAGTGGGCCGACGCCGAGCCCTACCGCGTCTACGGAGCCCGACCCGCCTGACCTGACCGGGCCGCGGCCGAGGCGGTGACCGGGCTCAGGGCTCCGTGCCGGTGTGCTCGTCGATGCCCGCCCGTACCCGGTAGCCCGCCACCAGCTCCACCGCGGCCGGGCCCCTGGGCCGGCGTCCCGGCCGAATGTCGACGGCGAACGCCTTGCTCTCCTGGATGTGGGTGTTCGGGTCGAGGGAGATGTGCATCAGCTCGTTTGCCGCGTCCCCGGTGCTGTAGCCGTTCGGCCCCCAGTGGTAGGGCAGTCCCACCTGGTGCAGCGTGCGCCCGTGCACGGCCAGGGGCGGCACCCGGTCGGTGACCAGCACCCGTGCCTCGATCACCCCGCGCGCGCTGACGATCGTCGCCCAGCCGGTGTGCTCCAGACCGCGCTCGGCGGCGAGTTGGGGGGAGACCTCGCAGAAGAACTCCGGCTGCAGCTCCGCCAGGTAGGGCTGCCAGCGCGACATGCCGCCCGCGGTGTGGTGCTCGGTCAGCCGGTAGGTGGTGGCCACGAACGGGAACACCTCCGAGCCGGGCGCGTCGCCGCTGGGCTGGTAGCGGTTGTCCGGGTGGGGCGGCAGCAACTGCCGCACCGGGTTGCGCTGCCGGCCGTACAGCAGGTTGGGGAAGGGCGAGTCCTGCGGCTCGTAGTGGGTGGGCAGCGGGCCGTCGGTGAGGCCGGACGGCACGTACAGCCACGCCTTGCCGTCGGCCTGCATGATGAACGCGTCGGTGCCCGACAGGGCCTCGGGCCCGCGGGCGTCGGCCGGCGGCCGGTGGTCGGGGGACTTGTCCTTCTTGAAGTCGGGGATGTCGTGGCCGGCCCACTCGCCCCGCTCCGCGTCCCACCACACCAGCGCCTTGCGCTCGCTCCACGGTTTGCCGTCCGGGTCGGCGGAGGCGCGGTTGTAGAGGATGCGGCGGTTGGCGGGCCAGGCCCAGCCCCACTCGGCCGCGACCCAGTTCTGCTCCCCGCCGGGCTTGCGGCGCGCGGCCTGGTTGACGCCGTCGGCCTGGACGCCGCAGTAGATCCAGCAGCCGCAGGCCGTGGAGCCGTCGTCGCGCAACTGCTCGTACGAGGCCAGGGGGTTGCCCTCGGCGTCGTGGCCGTTGATCTCCGCGAGGACGGCCACGGCGTTCGGCTCGGCGTGCTCGCCCTTCGTCGGGTAGTCCCAGGTGAGGTCCAGCACGGGCCGGTCCATGGGATCGGTGGAGGCGGCGAGCCGCTGCCGGACGAGCCGTCCGAGGTGGTAGGTGAACCACAGGTCGCTGCGCGCCTCGCCGGGCGGTTCGACGGCCTGGTGGTGCCACTGCAGCAGCCGCTGGGTGTTGGTGAAGCTGCCGTCCTTCTCGGTGTGCGCGGCGGCCGGCAGGAAGAACACCTCGGTGCCGATGTCCTCGGTGCGCAGCTCACCCGTCTCGATCTCGGGGCCGTCCTGCCACCAGGTGGCCGACTCGATGAGGGAGAAGTCCCGTACGACGAGCCAGTCCAGGTTCGCCATGCCCAGGCGCTGCAGCTTGGCGTTGGCCGAGCCGACCGCGGGGTTCTCGCCCATCAGGAAGTAGCCCTTGCAGGTACCGTCCAGCTGGGCCATCACCGTCTCGTAGGTGGAGTGGGAGCCGGTCAGCCGCGGCAGGTAGTCGAAGCAGAAGTCGTTCTCCTCGGTCGCGGCCTCTCCCCAGTAGGCCTTGAGCAGACTGACGAGGTACGACCGCATGTTGCCCCAGTAGCCCTTGCGGGCCGCCTCGGCCCGCACGAACGTGTCCAGGTCCTGCTGCTGGTGGGCGTGCGGCATCGGGATGTAGCCGGGCAGCAGGTTGAACAGGGTGGGGATGTCCGTCGAGCCCTGGATGGAGGCGTGCCCCCGCAGGGCGAGGATGCCGCCGCCAGGCCGGCCGATGTTGCCGAGCAGGCTCTGCAGGACGGACGCCGCGCGGATGTACTGGACGCCCACGGTGTGCTGCGTCCATCCGACCGCGTAGGCGAAGGCGGTGGTGCGGTCCCGGCCGGAGTTCTCCGTGACCAGCTCGCACACCTGCCGGAACAGGTCCTGCGGCACACCGCAGACCTGCTCGACCGCCTCGGGTGTGTAGCGGGCGTAGTGCCGTTTGAGGACCTGGAAGACACAGCGCGGATGGGTGAGCGTGTCGTCCCGTTCGGGTTCGCCCTCGCCGATGTCCGCGCCGCCCGACCCGTGGGCCTCGCCGCGCGCCGCCTCCGCCACCGAACTGCCGCCGCGGGTGCGCTCGTCGTACTGCTGGTCCCGTGCGCCGGAGGCCGCCTGGACCTCCGTGCCCGCGTACTGCCAGCTGCCGTTGTCGTAGCTGCGGGTGTCGGGGTCGAGGCCGGAGAAGACGCCGTCGAGGTCCTCGGGGTCGCGGAAGTCCTCCCGCAGGACGACGGGCCCGTTGGTGTACGCGACCACGTAGTCGCGGAAGTACTTGTCGTTACGCAGGACGTGGTTGATGATCCCGCCGAGGAAAGCGATGTCGCTGCCCGCCCGCAGCGGCACGTGCACGTCGGCCAGCGCGCTGGTGCGGGTGAAGCGCGGGTCGACGTGGATCACCTTCGCTCCGCGGGCCTTGGCCTCCATCACCCACTGGAACCCGACCGGATGGCACTCGGCCATGTTCGAGCCCTGGATGACGATGCAGTCGGAGTGCTGCAGGTCCTGCTGGAAGGTGGTCGCGCCGCCGCGTCCGAACGAGGTTCCCAGACCGGGAACCGTGGAGGAGTGTCAAACCCGCGCCTGGTTCTCGATCTGCACTGCTCCCAGGGCGGTGAACAGCTTCTTGATCAGGTAGTTCTCCTCGTTGTCGAGCGTGGCCCCGCCCAGGCTCGCGATGCCGAGCGTGCGCCGGGTGCGGGCCGCGTCGACCTCCCACTGCCAGCCGGCGCGGCGCGTCCTGACGACCCGGTCGGCGATCATCTCCATCGCCGTGTCCAGGTCCAGGCGCTCCCAGCGGGTGCCGTGCGGGCGCCGGTACAGGACGTGCTGCTCGCGTGCGCTTCCGGTGGTCAGCTGGAGGCTGGCCGAGCCCTTGGGGCACAGCCGGCCGCGGGAGATGGGGGAGTCCGGGTCGCCCTCGATCTGCGTGACGCGGTCGCCCTCGACGTAGACGTTCTGGCCGCAGCCCACGGCGCAGTAGGGGCAGACCAACTTCACCACCCGGTCGGCGGTGGCTACCCGAGGGGTGAGGCGCGCGCTGGCACCGCTCTTGGCGGCGGCCCCGCGGCCCAGCGGGTCGGTGCCCTTGAGCTGGCGGTAGACCGGCCAGGAGTCGATCCATGTGCGGACGCCCATGACAGCTGCCCCTTCGGTGGTGCCCTTCGGCGAGGAACGCTGGAGTACCCGGGCGGCCGGACCCGAAACCGGGGCTTCGCGCGAGACAGGTGTCAGCCCCGGATGTCCGGGCACTCCCGGCAGCGGTGTGTCTGCTCGCGTACCTTCCGGCCTGCCCGTAATGTCCGCATGGCCCCGGTTTCGAACCCATGACGGGAGCGATCAGGGGGAGCGCATGCCAGTGGCTGGTTCTCCTACCCGCCGCTGGCCGACAGCGACCACTCGCCCGGCGTCGGGTCCGACCTGTGGATCGTCGGCGTCTTCGCGGCGATCACCGGGACGATCATCATGGGCTGGGCCGTGCTGTGGACGGTGCTGCGCAGACGCACCCACGGCATGACGATGCTGCGGCTGCCGACTTCACCACCCGGTCGGCGGTGGCTACCCGAGGGGTGAGGCGCGCGCTGGCACCGCTCTTGGCGGCGGCCCCGCGGCCCAGCGGGTCGGTGCCCTTGAGCTGGCGGTAGACCGGCCAGGAGTCGATCCATGTGCGGACGCCCATGACAGCTGCCCCTTCGGTGGTGCCCTTCGGCGAGGAACGCTGGAGTACCCGGGCGGCCGGACCCGAAACCGGGGCTTCGCGCGCGACAGGTGTCAGCCCTGGACGTCCGGGCACTCCCGGCAGCGGTGTGTCTGCTCGCGGACCTTCCGGCCTGCCCGTAATGTCCGCATGGCCCCGGTTTCGAACCCATGACGGGAGCGATCAGGGGGAGCGCATGCCAGTGGCTGGTTCTCCTACCCGCCGCTGGCCGACAGCGACCACTCGCCCGGCGTCGGGTCCGACCTGTGGATCGTCGGCGTCTTCGCGGCGATCACCGGGACGATCATCATGGGCTGGGCCGTGCTGTGGACGGTGCTGCGCAGACGCACCCACGGCATGACGATGCTGCGGCTGCCCGTCTTCTCCTGGTCGATGATCGTCAGCTGCCTGATGGTGATCGGCGCCTTCCCCGCCCTGCTGGCCGCCCTCGTGCTGCTGGCCGTCGGGCGCGCCGACCCGTCGGTCTTCGACTCCAACGTGTGGAACATCGGCTACCAGCACCTGTTCTGGTTCTACGGCCACACCGTCACCAGTTTCGCCCCGCTGCTGGATCTCCGGCAGCGGCAGCGGCAGCGGGAGCAGGCCGCGGCCGACCGG
This sequence comes from Streptomyces sp. NPDC031340, assembly GCF_055569945.1. NCBI lineage: Bacteria > Bacillati > Actinomycetota > Actinomycetes > Kitasatosporales > Streptomycetaceae > Streptomyces > Streptomyces sp. NPDC031340. The sequence continues at coordinate 62,644 of NZ_JBVIIE010000023.1, read as the reverse complement.
AGCCGGTCGTGAAACGGCACCTGTCCTACCTCGTGGTGGTGGCCGGCTGGGGAGCGCTCAACGGCCTGCTCCTCGTGGTCCTCGCGGTGTACGGCGAGGACTCGCTGACCTACTGGCTGTGGGGCTCCGTCGTGATGCTGGTGGAGCTGGCCGCCGTGCTGGTCCTGCTCTCCTCCCGCTCCGGGCCCGACCAGCACGTCCGCTACCGGGTGCCGGACCGGTCGGCCGGCGCGGTGGCGCCGGCCGCGTTCGGGCTGCTCCTTGTCGGGCTGGCGTTCGTCTACGGGTGGTGGCTGCTGTCCCTGGCCGTCCCGCTGCTGCTGGTGGCCGCGGCGCTCGCCGTGCACGGCACGTCCACCCGGGAGGACTGAGCCGGTGACGGACCATTCGACGCACGGCGGCGGGCTCATGCCCGTGGCCGCCATGGCGCTGTCGGGCCTGATGCTCGCCGTGGTGGCGCCGGCCCTGGTCCGGCTCACCCGCCGGGCGCGGCTGTGGCAGTGGTCGAGCCTGCCGGCCGGCGCCGCCCTGCCGCTGCTGGTCCTGCTGCACGCCTGGGTGGTGCTCGCCGGCCTGGTGCGTCCGATGCCCGCCGGTGTCACGCTCGCGTCCGAACTCGTCCTGTTCGCGGCCGCGGCGGTGTTCTGGTTGCCCGTCGTCGCGCACACCCGGCACCGCCTCAGCGACCCCGGCCGCTGCCTCTACCTGTTCCTGGCCGCCCCGCTGCTCGACCTGCCCGCGGTGGGGGTGATCGCGGCGGGACGCTCGGCGGAGGGGATCGCCATGATCGTGGGGATGCTGCCGCTGGGTGTCGCCGCGGCCGCCGTGACCTGGTCGTGGATCAGCCGGGAGGAGCGGCAGGCGGCCGAGGCGCTCGCGCTCACCGCGCCGGCCGTCGAACCGCCGGCCCGCTGAGCCCCGGCCACCACGCTGGGCCCCGGCCACCACGCTGGGCCCCGGTCCCACGAAAGGCTCAGCCGTCGCCGCCGGACCGTGCCCGCGCCTCCAGCCGCTCCCGCTGCGGTACGACGGTGTACCTGGGGTCCTCGGCGGAGGCCACGCCGGCGTGGAACACGCCGAACCGCAGGAGCGCCGAACCGGTCAGCAGGGCCGCACCCGCGCCTGCCGCGAGCACCCGCGCACGGCCGCCGGAACAGTCACGGCGGCCCGCGTACGACGCCAGCACGGCGCCACCCGTCGTCAGCGCCTCCGCACACCGCAGCAACCGGTGCGGCGTGCCCTGCCCGAAGGGCTCGGCCGCCAGCCCCATGCGCCGCTTCATCAACCGGAACGAGCCCAGCTCCAGCGCGGCGCCCAGGACGGCCAGACGGCGCGCCGGCCCGGTCTCCCGCACCGGCGCGCAGGCCAGGGCCAGCCCGGCCCCCGCGGTGGCGGCCGAGCCGGCGAAGACGAACGGCATCTCGCGGTGACCCTCGTGCCAGGACGGCACCGCCGTGTCGGAGATCAGCACGGCGGTGTAGGTGGCGACCGCCGGGCCGAGCAGGGCGGCGCCCGCGGTGGCGGCGGCGCCCGCGGCCTTGACGAGCCGGTGCCGGCCCGCGACGTCGGCGGCGGCCGCGGCCATCGTCAGCGGCGCGTAGCCCGCCAGCAGCCAGGACCCCAGGTTCATGGGCGAGGTGGGCTTGAAGATCCGGAGCATGTTGACGAATCGGGCCGGGCGGCCGAGGTCGTGCACCAGCGCCGCCAGCGACAGCGACATGGCGCCCGCCGCTCCGAGCTTCGCCACCCGGGCCGTCCGGGGGCGGTGTGTGAGCTGCCCCCCGGCGGCCAGCAGCGACGACGCCCCGGCGAGTCCGCCGAGACAGAGGTAGCCCGCGATGTCGAGGGCCTTCCACGTCGGCTTGTTCAGGATCGGCTTGCCGTAGTACGAGGAGAACTCGGCGTCCGGCACCATGGCCCGCTCGCCGCGCCCACGCCTCCGCCGACGGCGCCCGGCCTGCTGGCCCGTGACGGCGTCGCGTCCCGGAGCAGCGTCCTGGACCCCCTCGCGGGTGACGTGCGATCCGGTCATCGCGGCCTCCTGACGAAGCTGACGGCGGCCAGAGCGGCCAGCGACGCGGCGGCGGCCGCCGCGTGCCGCCACATGGCGGGCAGGGAACGGGTGGTGACGACCGGGTCGGGCGGCAGGCCGTAGACCTCCGGCTCGTCGAGGAGCAGGAAGAACGCGCCGTCGCCGCCGACGCCGTCCGCCGGGTCCTCGCCGTACAGACGCGCGTCCGCCACCCCGGCCGCGTGCAACTGCGCGACCCGGGCCGCCGCCCGCTCCCGCAGTTCGTCCAGCGGGCCGAACTGGATGGAGTCGGTGGGGCAGGCCTTCGCGCAGGCCGGTTCCATGCCGACGCCGAGGCGGTCGTAGCACAGGGTGCACTTCCAGACGCGTCCGTCGTCGGGGCGCTGGTCGATGACGCCGTACGGGCAGGCGGGCACGCAGTAGCCGCAGCCGTTGCACACGTCCTCCTGCACGACGACCGTGCCGAACTCGGTGCGGAACAGCGAACCGGTCGGGCACACGTCGAGGCAGGCCGCGTGCGTGCAGTGCTTGCACACGTCGGAGGACATCAGCCAGCGAAGCTCGGTGCGACCGTCCGGGGCCACCGGAGAGATGCCCCCGGCCGGCGCGCCGGCCGGGGCCGAGCCGGGGGCGGGGACGGTGGCGCCGGGTCCGGGGGAGGAGGCGGAGGCGCCCAGCTCCCCGGCGGCCGCGAAGACGTCGACGGCCTCGTGGCCGGCGCCGGGTTCCTGCCCGCCCAGCGGTTTGCGCTGCTCGATGAAGGCCACGTGCCGCCAGGTGTCGGCGCCGAGGCCCTGGGTGTTGTCGTAGGACATGCCGGTCAGTTCCAGGCCGTCCTCGGGGATCGCGTTCCACTCCTTGCACGCCACCTCGCACGCCTTGCAGCCGATGCACACGGAGGTGTCGGTGAAGAAGCCCATGCGGGGCGGAGGGGCGGCGTACCCGGCCGCGCGTGCCACCGCGGGCTGCGGGCCGGAGAGCAGGTTGTCGCCGCGGGCCGGGCCCGCGGCGGTCCCGTCCGCCGGTGCGGCCGTGTCGTCCGTCATGCCCGGACCTCCTCGCTCACGACTGGTCGGCCTCCTCCGCCCGGCCGGGGCCGGCCCGGACGACCTCGATGCGGTGCCGCTGCTCGTCGGAGGCGGGCAGCTCCACCCGCTTCGCGAAATACCACCGGCTGAGCGCGTTGCGGACACGGTGCCGGTGGAACCAGCGCCATGCCTCCGTGCCGTGTGCCCGGGGTCGCGGCGCATCACGCACGAGAATCCGGTAGACCTCGGTCTGCGGCAGCAGGGTGCGCGCCTGCTGGTACCCGCCGTCGGCGTTCTGCCGTGCCTCCGCCGTCGTCCGGCCTTCCAGCAGGCGCCGGCGGTCGGCCGCCTGCAGTCCCAGGCAGGCGCGCTTGGTGGCGTGGTAGGCGAGGAAGGGCACCACGAACAGGGCGGCGCGCAGCACGTACGTCACCAGTTCCAGCGGGATCCTGAAGACGAGCGCGATGACGTCCTGCCCGCCGGCCGTCAGCAGCACGGCGTAGGCGGAGACGGCGGCGACGCCCAGGGCGGTGCGGGTGGGCTGGTCGCGCGGGCGGTCGCACAGGTGCTGTTCGGGCGCGGGACCGGTGATCCACCGTTCGAACCAGGGGTAGCCGTACAGGACGACGAACAGGGTGACGGGCAGCACCACGCCCGGCAGCAGGACGTCCCACACGACGGTGTGCCCGGCGAAGCGGGTCTCCGCGCCGGGCATCAGGCGCAGGGCGCCCTCCAGGAAGCCCACGTACCAGTCCGGCTGGGCGTCGATCGAGACCTGGCCGGCGCGGTAGGGGCCGAACGCCCAGATCGGGTTGATCTGCATCAGGGCCGAGAGGGCGGCCAGCAGGCCCCCAGGACGAAGAACAGGCCGACGGACTTGGCGGTGTACTGCGGGTAGAGCGGCTTGCCGACCACGTTCTGGTTCGTCCGGCCCTTCCGGGCCCACTGGGTGTGCTTGTGGTGGACGACGAAGGACAGGTGGACGACGACCAGAGCCAGCAGCAGCCCCGGCAGCAGCAGGATGTGGGCCACGTACAGACGCGGGATGATCTCCTGCCCGGGGAACTGGCCGCCGAAGACGAAGAACTGCAGATACGTGCCGACGACCGGGATCGACAGCATGATGCCCTCGGCCGTGCGCAGCCCCGTCCCGGAGAGCAGGTCGTCGGGCAGCGAGTAACCGCAGAACCCCTCCAGCAGGGCCAGCATGAACAGCGTCACGCCGATCGTCCGGTTCACTTCCCGGGGCCGCCGGAACGCGCCCGTGAAGAAGATCCGCAGCAGGTGCACGCCGATCGCGGCGACGAACACCAGGGCGGCCCAGTGGTGGATCTGCCGCATCAGCAGCCCGCCGCGCACGTCGAAGCTGATGTGCAGGACCGAGGAGTAGGCCTCCGACGTCATCACGCCCAGCAGGGGCTCGTAGGAGCCGGTGTAGGGCTGCTCGGTCATGTCCGGATGGAAGAAGAAGGTCAGGAAACGGGTCTTCGGCCTGCCCGGCCGCGAACTGGACCCGCTGGTGGCCGCTCTGCGCGGAGGGCGGGAAACGCCGGAGTTCGTGCAGGCGCGGCACGAGGAGTCGGCCGCCCTGATGGCCTGCGCCCACGCCAAGCTCACCGGCCGCGCCGGCTGCTGCCTGGCCTCGACGGGCTCGGGCGCGCTGCGTCTCCTCGGCGGCCTGTACGACGCGGCACTGGACCGCCGGCCGGTGGTCGCCGTGGTCGCCCGGGAACCGTCGCCGCCGGGCGGCGCCCGGCGGCCGGCCATCGGCCTGGCCCAGCACTTCGCCGAGGTGTCCGCCTCCTGCGAGCCGGTCTCCGACCCCGCCCTGGCGGGAGACGCGCTGGAGCGTGTCCTGGGAGCGGCGCCGGCCGGGCGCGCCGTCGCCACGCTGATCGTTCCGCGCCGGGTCCTGGAGGCGCCGGCGCCGCGAGCACCGCGTGACGCCGCCCCCGTGCCCCGCGGCCCGGCGGCCCGGCCGCCCGGGAAACCGGAGGTCCGGCGCGCGGCCGACGTCCTGAACGCGGGCCGGAGGGTCGCGATCGTCGCCGGGCCGGGCGCCGCGGAGGCGTCCGGCCAGGTCACCGGCGTGGCGGAACTGCTGTGCGCCGGCGTCGCCAAGACGAACCTCGCCCGGGACGTGCTGCCCGACGACCTGCCGTACATCACCGGGATCGCCGGTCCGTTCGGCAGCCCGGTGGCGGCCGCCCTGATCCGCGACTGCGACACCCTGCTGCTGGCCGGGGCGGAGGACTTCGATTCGGGGCTGGTGCCGGAGTCCGCCGGCCGCCGGATCGTCACCGTGGACGCGGACGACCAGGCGTCTCCCGTCGGGCCGGACGGACCCCCTGCCGTCCGGGTGACGGGCGACGTGCCCACCGCACTGCGCACGCTCATTCCCCTGCTCGACCGCAAGTCCGGCCGCGGATGGCGCTCGGACGTGGAGCGCGCGGTCCGGCGGTGGCGTGCGGAAGGCCACGCGAAGGCCCACCGGTTCTTCGGCACGGCGGTCAACCCCCGCTCCGTGGTCGCCGAACTGTCCGAGCGGCTGCCGGAACGCGCCGTCGTCGTCACCGATTCCGGATCCGCCGTGGACTGGTGGACCCGCCACCTGGAACTGCGAGGCGGAATGCGCGCCGCCCTGTCCGGGCACCTGGCCGTACCCGGAGCGGCCGTTCCCTACGCCGTCGCCGCCCGGCTCGCCCTCCCGGAACACCCGGTGATCGCCCTGATCGGGGACGGCGCCCTGCAGGCGGGCGGGATGAACGAACTCCTCACCGTGCGCAGGCATCTGGAGCGGCTCGCCGACCTGCCGCCCACCGTCTTCTGCGTCCTCAACAACGAGGATCTCAGCCGGCTGACCTGGGAACGCCGCAAGGACACCGGGGATCCGCGCATCCCGGCGACCGACGAGGTCCCCGCCGTCTCGTACGCGCGGTACGCCCGGCTGCTCGGCCTGCCGGGGATCCGCTGCGACCGGCAGGGCCAGGTGGGCCGGATCTGGGAGGACGCGCTCGCCGCCCGGGGACCGGTGCTGCTGGAGTTCATGGTGGACGGGGACACCGCGCCGGACTGGGCGGAGTTCCACAACGCGGACGCCCGGGCCCCCTCGCTCAGGCGTCTTGCCGCTGGCTCCGTCCGGCAGCGGATCACGGCGACGGTGGGCGCCCGGTTCGGTTCCGCCTGAGCCGCTCGTTGTGCCAGGCGACGGCACGCCGGATCTCCGGCTCGTGCAGCCCGGTCCGGCAGCCGAGCTGCTCGGTCGTCTGGACCGGCGGGCCGGACGTCAGGGCGCGGGTGATCTTCGCCGCCCAGAGTTCCTCCTGGACGAAGGGCCGGTCCCGGTACGCCCGGCTCAGGGCGGCGAAGTGCGCGTCGCTGCAGGCCGTCAGCCGGCGCAAGCCGTCGAACCAGTCGTCGGTCGGGTGTACGGAGGACGAGTCGGGGACGTACCCGGTCACCGCCTCGCTGCCGGGGAACGTGGCGGCGCACAGGTCGCACAGTTCCAGGCGGACCGGCCGAGCGGCCCGGGCGGCTTTCCTGCGCTTCCACATCGGTGCTCCCTCCGCTTACGCATTTCCCTGACGGGTACCCCCAGGAGCCGGCCGGGTCTCGGGAAGGGCACGTACGAGCAGCACCATGGCGGCACTGCCGCTGCGATCCGGTCACCCGCCTGCCTGCCCGGACAGCGGTGTCGCCGGGCGCCGCATGAGGTGTGAGACGTCCATGTTTGTCGTGAATCCTGCTGTTGCCGGGCTCCGGCTGCCGACAGACTCCATGGTCGAGGACTGCACGGAGGCGGACGGAGCTGCGCGGCGTGATCACGGTGTATGACAGCGACAAGGTTCCCCCGTCGCAGCGTGTCGAGGCGTGGGCGGCGGCCACGGCTCTGTCGCTGGTCCCGACGCGCATGGAGATCAGCGCACCGGCGGAGTTCGGCGCCCGGCTCGGCGTGCTGCGGCTCGGTGCCGTCCAGCTCTCCGAGATGTCCTACGCCCGGCTGGACTCCCGGCGCACTCCCCGGCTGATCCGGCAGTCGGACCCGGAGCTGTACCAGATCGCCGTGACGCTCTCCGGCGAGCAGGGCATCGAACAGGAACGGCGGCAGGCCGTGCTGCGCCCGGGCGATCTCGTCCTGTACGACAGCTCGCGGCCGTTCACCGCGACCGCCTCCACCGATGGCGGCCGCTCCGGGTCGCTGCTGCTCCAGTTCCCGAAGACGCTGCTGCCCTTTCCCGCGGAACGCCTGGCCGGGCTGCTCGCGGTGCCGTTGCCGGGGCGGCAGGGAGTGGGGCGGCTCCTCGCCACCATGCTCCGGGAACTCGCCGAGGAACACCGGCACCTGGGCCCGGTCGATCTGGCCCGGCTGGGAACCACGGCCGTCGACCTGACCGCGCACCTGGTCGGCCACCTCCTGGAGCGGGAGTCGGGGCTGCCTCCCGAGACCCGTTCCCGGGCACTGTTTCTGCAGCTCACCGCCTTCGTCCAGGCGCATCTCGGCGTGGACGGGCTGGGCCCCGAGATGATCGCGGCCGCCCATCACCTCTCGGCGCGCACCGTGCAGCGGCTCTTCCAGCAGCAGGGGACGACCGTCTCAGCCTTCGTCCGGGAGCAGCGGCTGAGCCGCTGCCGACGGGACCTCGCCGACCCCTCGCTGGCCCACCGCAGCATCCGCTCCGTGGCCGCGCGGTGGGGGTTTCCCCGCCCCGCGGAGTTCACCCGGGCCTTCCGGGCGGCCACCGGGCTGTCGCCCAGCGAATACCGGGAGGCAGCGCGGGCCGTCCGGGTCGCCACGGGCGGTGTCCCACCGGGGGCACGCGGCGATGCCGTGGCGGGGCAGAGAACCAGGTGACCGGCGGGGGCAGGGAGCCGGGTGACCGGCGGGGGCAGGGAGCCGGGTGACCGGCGGGGCAGAGCGCCGGGTGACCGTCCTCAGGCTTTGCCCCGGGCCCGGTTGCGGTAGGCGATGTCGGCATTCAGCGCCGTGGCGAAGACGCACCAGGCCGCGTAGGGGAGGAGCGCCCGTGCGGCCGGCCGGTCCACGGCGGCCGTACGTCGGATCAGATGAACGTTGGCGGCGTCCAGCAGGAGAGTTCCCGCCAGCCCGGCCCGGGTGCTGCGGCAGCCGAAGAACAGCCAGTTCCAGCCCGCGTTCAGCACCAGGTTGCCCGCCAGGCTGCCGACGAGAGGACGGCGCTGCTCCGGCCGCGCTCGCAGCAGGGCCCGGCCCGACGCGGCGGCGATCGAGGCGTAGAGGGGCGTCCAGACCAGGCCGAACGCCCGGCTCGGCGGCTGCCAGCGCGGTTTCTCCAGCCGGCGGTACCACGCGCTGTCGGCGTCCACCGCCAGCCCGCCCAGCACGGCGGTCGCGGCCACCGCGCCGGCCGTGGCCGCGTAGGTCTTCGCTCGGTTCTTCGGCGGGTGCGCCGTGAACGCTGCCGTCAGGTGCATGCGTACCTCCGTGGTCGGACGGGCGGCCCTGTACGGGTACCCGTTCCGCGGCGGGGAAGCAGGCGGCCGGTCGGGTGGTCAGCGCATGCCGGGCAGGCCGAGCCGGAGCAGGGTGAGGGTGTGCTCGCCGACGTCCTGCGGGTCGGCGCCGTTCTCGACGGCGGTCATGGCGGCCTGCAGGAGTCCGCCGACGAGCTGGGTGGTCAGCCGGGGGTTCGCGGGACCGATCTCGGCGATGGCGCTCATGAGGGGGGCGTAATGGACCTGGTGCAGTTCCTGGACGCGGTCGCGGCATTCGCGGGGGAGGTCGGCGCGCATGAGCGCGCCGGCGGGGCGGTGCATGCCCTGGGCGGCGAGGCGGAGCTCGGTGCGGATGAAGGCGTCGAGCCGGGCGGCGGGCTCGGCCTCGCCTTCCATCGACGCGGTGATGGTGGCGTTGGCGGCGGTGAAGGACTCCTCGACGAGGGCGGCCAGCAGGGCGGCGCTGGAGGGGAAGTACTGGTAGAAGCTGGAGCGTGCCAGCCCGGCGCGGGCGCCGACCGCGGCCGGGGTGACCGCGGCGGCGCCCTGTTCGACCAGGAGGTCGGTGGCGGCCCGGATCAGTGCGGCCCGTTGCTGGGCGCGGTGCTCGGCGACGGTTGCGGCACTGATCTTGGGCATGGTGCGGGTTGCCTTCCGGGGAGTGGGTCAGGTCAGCCGGCCGTCCCGGAGGGTCAGGACCTGGTCGGCGGTGTCCAGTATCTCGGTGTCGTGCGTGACCATGACCGTGGCGGTGTGGTGGATCCGGGTCTGTTCGGCGAGCAGGTCGACGACGTCGCGGGCGCGGGCGCGGTCCAGGGCGGAGGTGGGCTCGTCGACGAGCAGCACCTCGGGCGCCAGGACCAGGGCCCGGGCCAGGCCGACGCGCTGGCGTTCACCACCGGACAACTGGTGCGGACGCCGGTCCGCGCGCTGTGCCATGCCGACCGCTTCCAGCAGTTCGTCGGCGCGACGGCGGGCGGCGGCGTCCAGCCGCCCGGCGATGTGGGCGGGCAGCAGGAGCTGCTCACGCGCGGTGAGGGAGGCCATCAGGTTGGCGTGCTGGAAGACGTAGCCGATGTGGTGCCGCCGGTGGGCGGTGCGCTGGTGTTCCTTGAGCGTGGTCAGGTCGGTGCCGGCGACGTGGACGGTGCCCTCGGACGGTGTCTGCAGGCCGCCGGCCACCGCGAGCAGGCTGGACTTGCCCGATCCGGAGGGTCCGGTGACGGCGAGGAACTGGCCGGGGGAGACGGTCAGGCTGACCTGGTCGAGGGCGGTGACCTGCTGCTGGCCGCTGCCCAGGCGCAGGGTGACGTCGGTCAGGCGCAGGGATGCGGGGGCCGTGGGGGCGTCGGCGGCCGCGGAAGCGGGGGAGGCACTGGTCATCGGTCGGCTCCGAGGGCGGTGAGGGCCTGCACTTTGGTGATGCGGCGGACCGCGACCGCGGCCCCGGCCAGGCCGAGGACGATCAGCAGGATCGCCGCCACGGTGACCTGGTCCGGCTTGAGCGAGAAGGGCGCCGAGCCGTTCATGGCTCCCCCGAGGGCCAGTCCGACGGCGGTTCCGGCGGCGGTCGCGGCGGTGAGGACGGCGGCGGCCTGGACCAGGGCGTCGCGCAGGATGTAGCCGGTGCTCGCGCCGATCGCCTTGAGCAGGGCGATCTCCTGGCGGCGCTGGATGGTCCACACGGTGAAGAAGGAACCGACGACCAGCGCGGAGATCGCGTAGAGGAAGCCGCGGATCAGGGACATGGTGCTGGATTCGGCGGTGTAGCCGGGGGACGCGGCGTAGGCGCCGGTCTTGTCGGTGGTGTGGGTGCCCAGCTTCCGGTCGATCGCGGCGACGTCGGCGCCGGAGGACAGCTGGAGGGCCACGGCGGTCGCCTGGTCGGTGGCGGCGGCCGGCAGCGGGCCGGGGAGCCCGTAGTGGAGCTTCTGCCACAGCGGCAGCGGCGCGTAGACGACGCCGACGTGGCCGAAGGAGGCGTGACCGATCGTGCCGACGACCGTCAGCTCGGTGTCCGCGCCGCCGACGGTGAGCCGGTCGCCGATCCTGACGCCGTCCGCGGCGATCTCCTGGCTGATCAGGATGCCGTCCGGCCGGGAGGACAGGGGCGCGCCGGAGCTGGGCTTCGGGGCCAGGAAGCCGCTGGGCAGCACTCCGAAGACGGCCAGGTCGAGCTGCTTGTGCCCGCGGGCGAGCTGCGCGTGCGCGAGCTGCTGGCCGAGCGGCTCGGCCTTGCGCACCCCCGGCCGGCCGGCCCACGCCTGCCACGTCTCGCGGGTGACGGTGGAGCGGGAGAACAGCTCTCCGGAGGCCGACTTGGAGAAGGCGAGGTGCGTTGCCGGCAGGGCGCGCAGGGAGGAGATGCCGGCGTCGGCCAGGCCGCTGGCGAGTCCGGAGAGGATGACGCCGAGTACCGCGATCAGGGCGACGACGGCGCCGACGAGTGCGAAGCGACCGCGGGCGAACCGCAGGTCGCGCATGGCGAGGAACATGTGCGCGATCCGTCCCGCTCAGGCGCCGACGGCGGCGACGGTCTCGAACGTCTCCACCTCGCTGGACATCCCCTGCGTGGACGGCCCGTGCGCCGCGCGGAACGCCGCCGACCGGGTCCAGGCCGTGAACGCGTCCTCGGTGGTGAAGTCCATCACCGCGACGTAGGTCCCCCCGGCCTGCCCCGGACGCAGCAGGCGCGCGGAGAGCAGCCCGTCGACCCCGGACAGCGTCTCGCGCATGCTCGCGGCGAATCGCTCCTCGAACGCCGCCGCGGCCGGCGCGGGGACCGGGATGCGGTTCATCACCGTGTACATGTCCATCTCCATCTCTCACAAGGGAACAGGCGAGCCGGCAGACACTTTGCCGACACCTGTGTCAGCATCCTAACGCGTTTCCCGACGCGAGTGTCAGCAACCTTGGCGTGGGGTAGCCGGATGACGTATCCGGCATGAGCTGCCCGCTTCGGCAACGGAATCAGTGGCGAACGGGTCGCGGAAGTGCGCTTTCCCTCTGTCCGGCCTTGTGTGAACACCGAAGGCTCAGGCACAGTGACGTCGGCACGCTCCGACGAGGCTGCGGCGGTCGAGGCATGAGAAGCAGACCCGCACGCAGGAAAGACAGGGTGAACAGTGAGGGCCATGGCCCGCTTCCGAGATCGCGTGGCGATCGTCACGGGCGCCGGCGCCCCCGACGGCATCGGCATGGCCGTCGCCCGGGCGCTGGCGGCAGAAGGCTGCCGGGTGGTGCTGGGCGCGACGTCCGAGCGGATTCAGCAGCGTGCCGCGGAGATCGGTGAGGCAGCCGTCGGTGTCGTGGCCGACCTGACCGCGGAGGAGGGCGCGAACGCCCTGGTGCGGGCGGCGCTGAGCCGATGGGGCCGGCTGGACGTGCTGGTGAACAACGCCGGCATGACCTCGGTGACGTCCGGCTGGGACGCGGAGGAGGAGGTCGCCGCCCTGTCGCTGGCCGAATGGAACGCGGCGCTGGCCCGCAACCTCACGACGGCCTTCCTGATGTCCCGGGCCGTCGTCCCCACGATGCGAACGGCCGGCTACGGCCGCATCGTCTCCGTCGGCTCCACCACCGGCACGGTCAACGCCATGCCCGGGCAGGCCACGTACACCGCGGCGAAGGCGGGACTGGTGGGGCTCTCCCGGGCGCTCGCCCTGGAGGTCGTCGGGGACGGCGTCACCGTGAACGTGGTGGCGCCCGGCTATGTCGCGACCGGCTCGCAGCTGGCGTTCGAGGCGGAGGCCGCCGCGGCGGGCCCCATCGGGCGCAGCGGGACGCCCGAGGAGATCGCCGCCTGCGTGCTGTTCCTGGCGCACGAGTCGGCTTCGTTCGTCACCGGCTCGGTCCTCGTGGCCGACGGCGGCCACGGCCTCCCCGAGACCTGGCCCCGGTCCTGACCCGGGCGTCCGCGGCCCGGGGGACGCAGGGAGCGGATCCGGCTCGGGCGCACCGGATCCGCCTGACCGGGGATCAGCTCTGCTGCGCCGCCGCGACCGCCTCGCGCAGCCCTTCCAGGAAGTCCTTCCCGGCGTCGTCGTCGCCGAGCGCGACGTAGTAGGCGCCGTACTCCGGGTGCCTGGACCAGTGGGCGTTGACGCTGATGCCGCTGTCCTCCAGAGCGCTGCCAAGGCCCGGGAAGCGGTCGGCCACGGCGTTGCGGCCGGACAGGCTCATGCCGTCCAGCCGGGCGGACATGACGGTGGTGCCGGTGGACGCCCGGGTCACCGCGACCACCAGGTGGCGGGGGGTGAACAGGGCGACGGTGCGGTGCTCGGGGTCCGGATCCGACATGCCCTTCAGCCGTGAGAACAGCCCCGTCTTGTACAGGCGCGTGCTGACGGTGTCACAGCAGGCCACCGCGTTCGCCAGGACGTCGCCGAGGGAACGCTCCTCCGCGTGCGCGGCGATCGCGGCACGCGTGTCCGGCTCGATGTCCTGCGGCTCGCAGGATCTGCTGCCGCGCTTGTACAACCGCTCCATCTGGCCCCTCATCCCCTGGGACGGATACGTCGGATACGACGGATCGATCCAATGTGCGTGGGGGGCGTGCACAGGTTACACGCCCGACCGCGCCGACCTGCCCGCATCCCGCCCGGGCCCAGGACGACCGATCGGCTGCACACGTCCCCTTGTGCGTGGTTGTCTTCTCTCCGGCGATCACCGTCCGGGTGTTCGGACCGACGCCACTGCCGACCCCGCGCTCCGTCCTCCCCTCAACCACCCTCCGAGAGGTGCCTCATGTCAAGCCGCCTTGCCCTGCTCGCCATGCCCGGTGAGAAGTTGACGGCGCTGCCCGTCGACGAGCTGGCCCGCCTGCTGCTGAGCGACCTGCTTCTGGACAAGCCGCCGCTGAACCTGGACAACTGGGTGCGGTCGATGCGGAGACAGCACCGCAAGGACCCGGCCGCGATGGGCGCCGTCAGCGAGGCCGTGGCCTGGCTGCGCCACCACATGTACCTCGTGGCCGACATGCGCTACGGCGCGGACGACGGCTGGGTGATCGTCAGCCGGCAAGGCACGGCGTGGCTGCGGGGCACCGACCGGGACGCGTGAGCGTCCCACCACATGCTCCCGGCGGACCGCTGCGGCCGCACCGGCCCGCCGGGACCGCGGGCCACGCGCCGGTGGCCGAAAGGCTCTCGCTGCACATCGGGCGTTCCTCGCCCCAGCATCGTTCCGCCTCCAGGCGTTCACGCGGGCTTTTCACACTTGGCGCGTCCCCGGCGCGTACGCGCCTGCTCTCCCGCGGGAGTTGAACATGAGCCACGGCCACACACACGACCACGGCCACCACCATCACCATGGAGACGAGAACCTCTCGTCCCTGCCGCCCGCCCTCGACACGTCCGTCCCGGACGAGGAGTTGACGCCCGGCCAGCAGTCGCGGCGGTCCATGCTGCGCCGCGCCGGGCTGCTCGGCGCCGGGCTCGCGGCGGGCAGCGTGCTCAGCGGCGCGGGAGAGGCGGCCGCGTCGACCGCGGCGATGCCCGCCACACACACCTCACGCTCCGGCCGGTACCTGTGGCTGGCCGGTGACCACCACATCCACACCCAGCACAGCTCGGACGGCAAGTACCGGGTCATCGACCACGTCCGGCAGGCGAACGCGCACGGCCTGGACTGGATGGTCATCACCGACCACGGCAGCGTCACCCACGCCAAGATCGGCGTGGAGAAGGTCAATCCGGACATCGTCGCCGCCCGTGACCAGATCGAGGACACGCTGGTCTTCCAGGGCCTGGAGTGGAACATCCCGGCCGCCGAGCACGGCACCGTCTTCGTCCACCCCGGCAAGAACGAGGTCGCGGTGCTGAAGGAGTTCGAGAACTCCTTCGACGGCAGCGTCAAGGGCGCCACGGCCGGCACGGCCACGAACGAGGCGCTCGCCATCGCCGGTATCGACTTCCTCGCCGAGCAGGTGCAGCGGCGCAAGGTCAAGGACGCCCTGCTCCTGGCCAACCACCCGGCCCGCAAGGGCATCGACTCCCCGCACGAGATCCGCGGCTGGCGCGACGCGCAGCCGACGATCGCCGTCGGCATGGAGGGTGCCCCCGGCCACCAGGCCGCCGGCATCGCCGCCCCCAACGGCCCCGGCTCCGGGCGCGGTTACTACGACAACAGCCCCAGCGCCGACTCGTTCGCGGCGTACCCGCTGGAGAGCTACCGCACCTGGGGCGGCTTCGACTGGATGACCGCCACCGTCGGCGGCCTGTGGGACAGCCTGCTCGCCGAGGGCAAGCCCTGGTGGATCACCGCCAACTCCGACTCCCACAGCGTCTACGCCGACAACTCCGTCCGCGGTCCGAACAGCGACTTCGCGGGCAACGGCCGTTACAACGACCCCGTCTACGGCGGCGGGCTCAACCTCTCCGACGGCGACTACTGGCCCGGCCAGTACTCCCGCACCCATGTCGGCGCCGCGTCCTTCTCCTACCAGGCGGTCATGGACGGCATCCGGGCCGGCCGCGTCTGGGTCGACCACGGCGGCCTGATCAGCGGCCTGAACGCGCAACTGCGCTCCGGCGGCCGGGCGGTGACCCTGGGCGGAATGCTGCAGGTGCGCCGCGGCAGCGAGGTCGACCTGGTCGTCGAGATCAGCCTCGCGAACGGCCCCAACTGGGCGCAGTTCGTGCCCACGCTGGCCCGCGTCGACGTCATCCAGGGCGATGTCACCGGCTCGGTGGCGGACAAGGACACCTTCACCACGCCCAGCACCAAGGTCGTGAAGTCCTTCGAGGTGAACAAGGCCACCGGCGCGGTCCGCCTGACGTACTCGCTCGGCCCCGTGGACAAGCCGGTGTACGTGCGGCTGCGCGGCACCGACGGCAACCGCACCGCCGTCGGCCTGGGCGGCTCCTCCGTCGACCCGGCGGGTCCCGCCATGGACGTCCTCGGCGACGCGGACCCGTGGAAGGACCTGTGGTTCTACTCCAACCCGATGTGGGTCCTGCCCGCATGACCGCACCCCACACCGTGTCCGGCGTCCATTCCGTCATCGGGGTGGACGCCGGGACCGCGAGCCTGCGCGATGCCGACCACCTCGTCCACCATCTGGCGGACCGGCTCGGCCTCCCGGCCGGCACGATCGCCTGCACCCACCTGATCCGCACCGACGACCGGCGGGGCACCGCCGTCTCCCTCGCCCTGCCCGACGCGGGCGCGGCCGAGGTGGCATGGCGGCGACTGGCAGCCCTGGACATGCCGGAACTGGGCGCGGCCCTCGGGGACCGTACGCACGGACCGCGCACGGCGTCTCGCGCGGCCGCGCTCGCCGCCGCGGAACACACCGCCCGGCGCGGCGGCCGGGCCGTGCTCTACCCCGGAGCCGAGCACCTCACCGGCACCGTCACCGTGGCCGACCTGCTCGCCCTGACCGCCGTCGACCGGCTCACGGTGGTCGGCGCGCCGGCCGACGGGCCGGGGCCCGACCCGGCCACCCCGGTGCACACCCGCGACCACGTACGGCCCGAATGGCACGACGGGCGGCTGACCCTCGCCCTGGTCCCGGCCGCCGGCGGCACCCTCGCGCCCTTCGAGGTGCCCGACCCCACACCCTGCTGCGCCGACCACCCCTGACGGCCCTGTCCTCCCGGGGGTTCCGGGAGCGGCGCCGGCGTCCACGGCGGGTGTAACGTTGGGTCGGCGACAACCGGTTCGCTCACGGAGATCGACGGAGGTGAGTTGATGAGTGCCGTGGAGACCGCCGCTGTGCGCGGTGCCCGGATCATCCTCACTTCCCGGGCCTCGTCCTGACCTTCGCCTGCCTTCCTCCCCGGTGGGAGCGGTTCCGGCACGCCTGCCGTCCGGCGGGGCCCCCTTTCAAGGGTCTCCACGTTGTTTCGACAACCCACTTCACACCAACCCGCTCTCTCTTCTCCTGCGCGCGTCCTGACTCCGGCCGAGCACGGCCGGGACGCGGAACGTGAGCGTTCCCTCACCCCGTCGCGGGCCGGAGGACTGATTCCCGGCCGCGTGGTGCGGGCCGAGCGCGGTCTGTGCGGCATCGCCGCCGAGACCGGACCCGTCCGCGCGGTGGCCGTCTCCCGCGCCGACGTGCCGCCGTGCGCTGAACAGGGGCGGCCCGTGAAGGACACCGCGCGCCTGCGACGCGCCACCGATCGCTCCCCCCACCGCAAGGCATGACGGAAAGGAACCTGGTCATGGACCTTCCCCGCATCTTCACCGTCCGCGAGAGCGGCCACCGGATCCACAACCCGCTGACCGCCGCCAAGCTCGCCGCCTTGGGCGAAGCGCTCCGCCTCGCCCCCGGGACCCGGATGCTCGACCTGGCCAGCGGCTCGGGCGAGATGCTGTGCACCTGGGCGCGCGACCACGGGATCACCGGCACCGGGGTGGACATCAGCACGGTCTTCACCGAGCAGGCCCGGGCCCGCGCCGTCGAACTCGGCGTCGCCGACCGGGTCGAGTTCGTCCACGGTGACGCCGCCGGCCATGTCGCTGACCAGCCGGTCGACCTGGCCGCCTGTATCGGCGCCACATGGATCGGCAACGGAGTCGCCGGAACGGCCGAGCTGCTCGACCGCAGCCTCCGCCCCGGAGGCCTGATGCTGATCGGCGAGCCGTACTGGCGGCGGACCCCTCCGGACGAGGACACCGCCAAGGCCTGCCACGCCACCGGCGTCGCCGACTTCGTGCCCCTCCCGGACCTGATCGAGCAGTTCCAGGACCTCGGGTACGACGTCGTGGAGATGGTGCTGGCCGACCAGGACAGCTGGGACCGGTACGCCGCCGCCCAGTGGCTCAGCATGCGCCGCTGGCTCGACCTGAACCCGGACGACGAACTGGCCCCCGAGGTGCGGGAGGAACTCACCACCGAGCCCGCCCGCTACGCGCGCTCCACGCGTGAGTACCTCGGCTGGGGAGTCTTCGCGCTCATGAAGCGCTGACGCTCCCGTCCCGTGCGGGGCCCGGACGTCCCACCGTCCGGACCCCGCACGGGACATCTCCCACCGCGTCAGCCGAAGCGGCCCGCCACGTAGTCCGCGGTGCGGGTGTCCTGCGGGCCGGCGAAGATGCGGTCCGTGGGACCGTGCTCGACGATGCCGCCCGGGGTGCCCTGCTCGGCGAGGAAGAACGCGCACTGGCTGGAGACGCGGGCGGCCTGCTGCATGTTGTGCGTGACGATCACGATGGTCACCTCGCCGGCGAGTTCGTGGATCGTCTCCTCCACCCGGCGGGTGGAAGTGGGGTCCAGCGCCGAGCACGGTTCGTCCATGAGCAGCACCCTGGGTCGTACCGCCAGCGCGCGGGCGATGCACAGCCGCTGCTGCTGGCCGCCGGAGAGCGCGCCGCCCGGCTGGCGCAGGCGGTCGCGGACCTCCTTCCACAGACCGGCCCGGGTGAGCGACTCCTCCACCAGCTCGTCCTTCTCGCGGCGGTGCGCGCGGACGCCCGTCAGCTTCAGCCCGGCCACCACGTTGTCGTAGATCGACATCGCGGGGAACGGGTTCGGCTTCTGGAACACCATGCCGATCCGGCGGCGCGCGTCGGTCAGGCGGCGTCCGGGGCCGTAGATGTCCTCCCCCTCGAAGAGGACCTCGCCGCCGAACCGCGCCGCCGGGATCAGCTCGTGCATGCGGTTGAGCGTGCGCAGGAACGTCGACTTGCCGCAGCCGGACGGGCCGATCAGCGCGGTGACCTGCCCGGCGGGCATCGTCAGGGACACCCGGCTCAGCACCTGGTGGCTGCCGAACCAGGCCGACACGGCACGGGCTTCCAGGGCGGCGGGGGCGATGGCCGGCCCGCCGGCCGCGGAAGGCAGCACGGCGGTGTCGGCCAAGGCGTCTGCCTGGGCCTCGGCCGGGGTGTCGACGGGCGTGTCGATCGGAGTGCAGGTGGTGTCCGTCATCTCGGTACCTCGGTTCACGGCGGGGCTGGGCGGGCGGGCGGTCACAGCAGGTTCGGCAGGAGTTCGGTCGCGCGCGTGGCCACCTCGAGGCCCAGCACCGCGACGACCGGGGCGAAGACGATCCAGGTCTGCTGCCTGCCCCAGCGATGCCAGGCCCAGACGGCGGCCACGGCGGCGGCCAGCAGCGCCTGCAGCCACATCACCAGCGGCCACGGCACCCCCGCCGGGCGGGCCAGCGGCTGTTCGGACTCCGGCAGCGTGCCGGGGCGGATGACGGCGGCCGGGGTCTGGAAGGCCGCGGAGACCAGATCGGCGTCGACGCGCAGCACACCGCCCGGCATGAAGCGCGGACCGGTGGCCGTCACCAGCACCAGCCGGCCCTTGCCGGAGGCCGGTGCCGCGGGCGCCGGGTCGCCCGCCCGTCGTACGTCCAGCACCCGGTAGCGGGCCTTGCCCTGGCCGGTGACCACCGTGAGGGTGTCTCCGGCGGTGAGCCGCGCCAGGCGTCCGAACGGGCCGCCGTACGCCGCCGCGCGGCCCATCAGCACGCTGCTTCCGGCCTGTCCGGGCATCGGGGTGTCCCGGCGGTGTCCGGGGCCGCCGGTCAGGACGGTGGAGTCGGTGCCTTCGAAGACGACCTGCCGGACACCGATCGCGGGGATCTCGATCAGGGCGAGCGGGGTGCCGGGCGCCAGCAGTGCGCCCTGCGGGTCGGCCTGGGCCACCGGGGCGGTGCCCAGGGCGAGTTCGCCCCGCAGCCGGTCGAACGCGGCGTGCTGCGCGGAGCGTTCCTGGATCCCGCTGACCAGCAGCAGCTGAACGGTCATGCCGAGCAGCAGGGCGGCGACGCTGAGCAGGGCGCCCCGGGCGAGATGGCGGACGGCGGTGGCGGCCCGTACCCGTGGCCGTGCGGGGGACGATGTGAGCGTGGTCTGCACGGCGACCGTCACGGCGGCCCGCCTCCTTCGCTGAGCATGGCGATGCCGCCGGCTGCGGCGGTGTCGCGCGTTGTGGGGTTCGGATGGGGTTGGTGGGGGCGGGCGTGCCCGGGGGACCGCGGCACGGCGGTCCCCCGGGCGGGGTGTCAGGTGGACTTGACGGTGAAGTTCGCGCCGTTCTTGGCGGACACCGTCGAGGAGCCCGCGTAGGCGGCGTGCAGGGTGTGCGAGCCGCGGCTCAGCAGGGGCAGGGTGACGGCCACCTTGCCGCCGCTCAGGGTGCCGGTGGCGATCACCCGCGTGCCCTCGTAGATCCGCACCGTGCCGGTCGGCGTGGTGCCGGTCGCGGCGACCTTCACCGTGACCTTGGCGTGCGCGGTGTGGCTGACGGTGGTGGGCGCGGAGGTGGTGACGGTCGGCGTGGCCTTCGTGACCGTCAGGCTGACGCTCGTCCTCGAGCCGAGCAGCTTGCCGTTGCCGCCGTAGGAGACCGTCAGCGTGTGCGTGGCCACCTTGAGGTGGTTCGACAGGCTGACCGTCGCCTTGCCGGAGCTGTCCAGGGTGCCGGTGCCCAGCGTGGTGGAGCCCTCCTTCACGGTCACCGTGCCGGTCGGGACGACCCCGTGCGTGCCCGTGACGGTGACGGCGACCTTCGGGGCCTTGCCGTACGCGGTCTTGGGCGCGCTCGCCGTGGTGGTGCTGCCGTACTTGACGGTGCCGTTCCAGGAGGCGGCGGCGCCGGTGCCGTTGAGGTTGGCGGCCGAGACGGTGGCCGTGTAACCGCCGAGGGCCAGGTTGCCGAAGGTGTACGACTTCGTGGTGGCCGGGACGTCCTTGACGGCCGCCACGCTGCCGTCCGAACGGGTCAGCGTGAGCCGGTAGTCGGTCACCGGCAGCCCGGTGGCGGCGGGGGCCGTCCAGGTCAGCTTGACGCTCGCGTCGCCGAGGGTGGCCTTCAGGCCGGGCGCGGCCGGCGTCGAGGTGTCGATGCCCGACTCCTCCAGGCCGCCCAGCTTGGCGTGCTTGGCCACGCTGGTTGAGCCGTTGTACGACTCGTTCACGAAGCCGAAGGCGGCGATGACCTGCTCGGCGGCGTCGGAGGCCAGCTCGGCGGTGTGGCTGCCGCTGGTGACGAAGACGTCGTACAGGTCCTTGTCGAAGAAGATGCTGGTCGGGTCGATCGCCCGGCTCGGGACGACGTTGTAGACGTCGCGGCCGAAGGTGGAGTTCTCGTAGTAGGCGCTGACCGGCGAGAGCTTGCCGTTCACGGTCGTCACCGGGGTGGTGGCGCCGCTGTCGCCGGGCAGCTGCACCGCCGCCAGGTGGCCGCCCGCGGCGGCCGCGTCCTTGGTGTAGTCCGGGGCGACGCCGTTGACCTGCGCGATCCAGCTGCCGACGGAGAACGGCACCAGCGCGCCGTCCTCGGTCAGCGCGGCGTCGCCCTGGTTCTCCTGGACCGTCGGGACGTTCGGGGAGAGCGTCGCGTCGGTCAGGCCGATCGCCGACAGGAAGAACTTGCGGGTGCCCGAGCCGCTCTGCGGGATCTTCGGGTGCACGGTCTGGCCGCCGACCTGGGTCAGCGAACCGGAGTAGATGTCGTGCAGCTGGTCCACCGTCAGGGTGTCCAGAGCTGAGCCCTTCACCGCGACGCCCACCGCGTCCCGGGCGAACGGGATGTAGGTGAGGGCGGTGCCCGAGACGCTCGGGGTGCCGGAGGAGCGCGCGAAGTCGACCTGGCCCTTGATGGAGGCGCCGGCGGAGTCCGGGTACTTGTCGCCGGTCAGCGACTCGCTCAGGGCGAGGCGGCCCTTGCCGGAGCCGTTCGGGCGCAGGAAGGACGGGCCGCCCGAGCGGGTCTGGATCGACGAGGAGGTGGAGCCGGTGCCGGGCTCGATCGCGTCGTAGGAGGCGATGCCCGCGCCGTCCGCCGACTTCACGGCGGTGCCCGCGTAGCTCTTGCCGTTGACCGTGTCGCCGGCCAGCGCGTTCATCACGTCCTGCGTGGTGTCCGAGCCCACGCCGACGAGCTGACGGTACGTCCCCGCGGGGGTGGGGTCGGCGTACGCCGGGCTGGTGAGAACCAGGCCGCCGGACACCACGGCCGCGGCGACGAGCACCGCAGTGGAGCGCGTTGTGCGCATCGAGAGTCTCCTGAGGGTAGTGCGGAGTGAGCGAGGGGATCTGGCAGGGTGGTACGGGCCGTCCGCCCCGACTGCCTTTCGGGGCGGGCGGCCGTCTGTGGGGAGCGCGGGCCCTTCAGGGCCCGGTTCTCAGCCCCGGCCGGGCGGCAGCAGCCTCCGCAGCCGCTCCGGCAGGGTGAACTCCGGTACGAGCGTCACCGTGCGGCCGCCCGGCAGCGGCACCCGCAGCGGCAGTCGCGGCCGGCTGCCGCCCGCGAAGGGGGCGCCCACCCCGGCCGCCGCGCCGAGGGCGGCGCCGACCGGGACGGCGTAGCGCAGCGGGTTGGCCGGGTCCGCGGGCGTGTTGCCCGCGGCGGTGGTCTGCAGCGCCTTGCCGCCGTCGTACGACGCCCGCGTGCTCGGGGTGGCGCCGGCGCCGCCGCCCGGCGCGGACTCGGTGCCCGTGCCGCCGCCGGCCGCCGTGCCGCCGGTGCCGCTGCCGCCCGCGCCCGTGCCGAGGGTCTCGGAGCCGCTGCCGCTGCCGCCGCCCGCGGAGGGGGTGTCGTCCGTGGTCGTCGGCCCGGTGTAGTGCAGGAGCGCTTCGGCCGCGTGGGCCGTGCGGGTGCGGAAGGCCTGCGGCAGGGGCGCGTACCCGGCCGGCAGGCGGCCCGGGTCGGCGCCGCTGACCTGGCCGCCGCCCGCCGCGTACGTCAGCAGCGCCGCGTAGTCCTTGCGGGCGTCCGCCTTCAGCGAGCCGGGGCGGACGGCCGCGTACACCAGCTGGGCCAGCGGGTAGGCGCCCTTCGCCGTGGCGTTCGCCGGGGTGATCTCGGCGACGCCGGTGCCGGAGGCGCCCTTGGCCGCCTCGGTCAGCGAGCCGGCCGACGGGGCGACGAAGCGGCCCGCCGTGTTGCGCAGTTCGGCGGTCTGCAGGCCGTACCGGGCGGCGGAGGCCGCGTCGGTGACCGTGATCACGAACCGGGAACCGACCGTCTGCGGGCCGGTGCTCTTGTACGCGGGCGGGTTGGCCAGCGCGTCCCAGCTCGACTTCCACAGCGTGTCGGCGCGCCGGGTGTGCAGGGCGCCGGAGTGCATGTCCGCCACGTACGGGTGGAAGTCGGTCATGCACTGCTTCTGGTCGGCGGGCGCGTCGGTGCCCGGCGGGACCGTGCACCACGGGTCGCTCTTGGGGTAGTCGTCCGTGGCCGACGGGTCGAACGGGACGCCGGCCGGGTTCAGGTCCGCGTTGGTGCTGTAGTACGGGTTGACGCGCATCCCGTGGTCGTCGGAGACGCCGTCGAGGAACTGCCGGGCCTCCTTGTCGGCCATGATCCACCGCCACAGCGCGCGGGCGGTGTCGGTGTGGCCGAGCGAGGTGAGCAGGTCGGTGTCGGTGGCCGGGGTCTCGGCGACCGACAGGTACGCGAACTCCGGGTTCAGGTCGATGAATTCGGGGTCGCCGGCCAGCCCGGCGGGGTTGTTCTTCGCCCAGCCGTAGCCCTTGGCCGTGGTGTCGCCGACCACCGCTCCCCAGGGCGAGTTGCGGTACGACTCGGTGAGCAGCTTGGCGACCAGCCGCGGGGTGAGCTTGATCGACTCGACCTTGGTGCCCGCCAGCCTGCGGATGTCGTCCGGCGCCCCGGCCTTGGGTCTGCGTTCGATCGTGAATCCGATGACGGCGCCGGAGAGGGCGACCGGAGCGTACGTCGTCGTCCCGGACGGCGCGGTCGTGCCCGGGTCGGCGCCCAGCGCGCGGGTGGTGAGGGCGAGGCCGGAGCCGCCGTCGGCGGTCAGCCGGGCGCGGGTGTCCGGCTCACCGAGCTGCGTGTAGCCGTAGACCTTGCCGGCCGGGCACAGGGCGGCCTGCCAGCTGGTCATGGCGTCGGCGGCCAGTTCGCTGCCGAGGGTGGGCCGTTCCTTCGCGCCGAGCGCGCAGTTGGCGCCGACGGTGTTGAAGCCGAGCGGGATCGCGACGCGGTTCTTCCAGTTGGTGGAGGACACCGGGGAGCCCGCGTTGACCTGGCTGTGGTCGGCGTACGGCTTGCCGTCCAGGTCCAGACGGCCCTGCGGGACGATCACCAGCCAGCAGGAGCGCGGCTCGGTGACGCCGCCGCGGGTGACCGGCAGGCCGCAGCCCAGGTGCGGGGCCTCGTTGGCGGTCTGCACCTCGAAGTACTCCTGGCCGGTGCCGTCGGCGCCGGTGCGGGCGAAGTCGACCTCGTTGGTGGTGTTGCGGTTGAACAGCGCGTTGTTCTGCGTGCCGGTGGTGATGACCGTGCCGTCCACCGACTTGAACGGCACCTCGCCCGGCGCGCTGGGGTTGGCCGCGCCGTACCGGTCGTCCTGGCCGTAGTTGGTGGGGTCGGCGCTGTAGAAGACCTGGCGGGTGTCGTCCTGCCCGTTGCCGGGCCAGTTGCCGCGGTCGGTGGTCGGGGAGGCGCCGTACTGGCACTGGGTGCGCGGCGGGCCGGGGTTGGACGGGACGGTGCCGTCGTCGTCGCCCCAGCACTGCATGATCTGCACGAAGTCGGTGTCGAACAGGGTGCCCGCGAAGCTGGTCGGGGCGCCGCCCGTCCAGGACACCTTGACGGCCTGGCTGGTGAGGTGGGTGGTCTGGCTGACCGTGAACTTCATGTCCTTGAACTCGCCGCGGCCGGCGACGGTGACGGCGGAGCCCGTGGCGGCGCCGCCCGCGCCGAGCGGGGCCGCGGGCGCCGCCTGGGCGACCGCGAGCCCCGCCAGGGCGCCGGCCGCGGCACCGGCCACCAGGCGGACCAGGGCGTTGCGCAGGACGGGGGCGTTGCGTCGGGTCCGGGCGTCGGGCCGGACGGGGGCGTTGCGTCGGGCCAGAACGTTGCGCAGGCCCGAGGCGTGGCGCGGCAGTCTCATCGCCGGCCCCCGTCCTTGGCGTCGTCGTGGGAGCGGGCGCCGGCCAGCAGCCGCGACACGACGGACGGCAGCAGCACCAGCCCCAGCACCAGGAACGAGGCCAGCAGCATCAGCGTCTGGGTGCTCGTCCAGCCGCTCCGGCCGCTCACCGAGACCGGCTGGGCGAGAGCCACGGTGCCGCCCGCGCCCCCGGCGGAGCCGCTCGCGGTGCCGTCGGCGGCGACGGTCTGCCCGGTGTCGGGGTCGACGGCCGTCCCGGAGCCGCCGCCGGACGCGGCGCCCCCCGTACCGCCCCCGCCCGACGTGCCGCCGCCGCCCGTCGAGCCGCCGGACGCGGCGCCGCCCGTGCCGCCCGTGCCGCCGCCGGTCCCGGAACCGCCGGACGAGCCGCCCGAGGTGCCGCCGCCGGCCTTCGCTCCTCCGCTGCCGGTCGTGCAGGGCGCCGCGCCCTTCTTGTCGCACGCCGCGGGGTACGGCGCCTCCTCGGCGAGCTTGTTGCGGCCGGAGGCGGTGAAGGTGGGGTTGTTGCAGCCCTTGATGTTGACGTTCTGCGCCACCACGCCCGGGATCCGGCGGATCTGCTCGAAGCCCGCCTGCACCAGGTTGATCGGCAGCGGCGAGTAGCCGAGCTGGGGCGCCGCCTGCTGCCCCTGGCACATGAAGTAGTACGAGAACGCGCCCAGCGTCTTGCCCTTGGCCTTGGTGAAGGTGCCCTGCACCTTCAGCGGCAGGATCATGTACGAGTAGCTGGACAGCGGGTAGTTGCGCTTGTCGGTGTCGTTGTAGACGCCGTTCAGCTTCTGGGTGAGGTAGTCCGGTGAGTTCTTGTCGGTGTTGATCTTCGCCTTGAGCAGCGAGACGGCGACGTTCTGGGGGGTCGGCTCGGTGTAGTAGCCGGAGTGGTTCAGGACCTTGGCGACCGGGAAGTGCGCGTTGAGGGCGTAGGAGTAGTTGACGTAGCCGATCGCGCCCTCGCCGTAGTTCTGGGCGACGTAGCCCGCCACCCCGAGGTCGCCGGACTGGGCGATCATGCCGGGGACGGTCGGGTAGTACGAGGTCTGCCCGCAGGCCCCGGACCGGCCCACGCGCCCGCAGTACGCCTGCCACAGCTGCTTGTGCTGGTCGGCCATCCACGTCGTGAACTGGGCGGTGGAGCCGGAGCCGTCGGAGCGGACCACGGGCACGATGGCCCGGTGCGGCAGCTGCAGGCCGGGGTTGTCGGCCCGGATGGCCGCGTCGTCCCAGCTCTTGATCACGCCGGTGAAGATCTTGGTGACGACGTCGCCGGACAGCCGCAGGTTGGTGATCCGCTTGCCGCCGGCGGTCAGGTGGTACATGAAGACCGTGCCGCCGGCCACGATCGGCATGTAGGCGTACGACCCCGCGGCCGGCCGCTCGGCGGCCGAACCGTCCGTCGGGTTGGTCTGGAAGGGGATGTCGGAGACCGCGAAGTCCACGGTGCCGCTGAGGAACTGGCGGCGGCCGTCGGAGGAACCGGTGCCGGCGTAACTGATCCGCATGCCGTACTGGTTGACGGCCCGGCGCCACTCGTCGACGGCGTTCTCCGCCCAGGTGGAGCCCGCTCCGGCGATCGGCGTGTAACTCTCCGCCGCGGCCGGCGCCGCGGCGGGTCCGGCCAGCAGCCCGGCGATCACGCCGAGCATCGCGGCGAGGGCCGCCGCCGCCCGCAGGCGGCGGAGACGGGGGATGAGGTGGCTGAGCATCAGTCGGTCTCTCCGGTGTTCTCGCCGGGGGTGTCTTCGGGGCGGTCTTGGGTGACGGGGGATTTGGTGGCGTGGGTTCCGGTGCGCGTGTCCGGGCCGGCGTCCGCGGCGTCGTCGTCGAACAACGACAGCCGGGGGGCGTGCAGTTCGTCGAAGCGGGCGGCGGTGCGGCGCGAGGCGCGGGCGGTGCGGCGGGCCTGACGGCGGCTCTGGTGGCCCGGCCCGCGGCCGCCGATGACCCGGGCGACGGCGAACAGCACCAGCACCAGCACCATGAGCACCGCCGCCGCACCGAAGCCGCGGGCGATCATCGTCGGCTCCGGCGACTTGATGAAGGTGAACACCGCGAGCGGCAGCGAGAGCATCGGCCCCTGGGTGGGGTCGGCGTTGAGCGCGGCCGTGAAGCCCGCGGTGAGCAGGACGGGCGAGGTCTCGCCGATGCCGCGCGCGGTGCCGAGGATGACCGCGGTGGCGAGCCCGGAACGGGCCGTCGGCAGGATCACGTGCCACACGGTCCGCCAGCGCGGGGCGCCCAGCGCCTCGGCGGCCTCGGTCAGCGTGCCCGGTACCAGGCGCAGCACCACGTCCGCGGCCCGGATCACGATCGGCAGCATCATCACGCTGATCGCGAACGCCGCCGCCAGGCCGGACTTCTGCATGCCGAGGCCGAGGATCCAGGTGGCGTACACCATCAGGCCGGCCACGATCGACGGCAGCGCGGTCATCGCCTCGACGATGGTCCGTACGAACCGGGAGAACCGGCCGGGGATCTGGTTGAGGTAGACGGCGCAGGACAGGCCGAGCGGGACGGTGATCGCCAGGGCTATGGCGATCATGATGAGGGTGCCGAGCATCGCGTGGGCGATGCCGCCGCGGGTGAGCGGGTCGAGCGGGCCCGACGCCTGCATGTCCTGGGTGAAGAAGTTGGCGTGCGGCAGCGCGTCCCGGCCCCGCCAGGCGGTGAACCCGACGACGAGCACCAGCGCGGAGCACAGCACCAGGGCCGCCGTCCACAGCACGACGGTCATCACCCGGTCCCGGACCGCCTGTGCGTCCTCCTCCAGCCCGGTGAGCACCGCGTAGATCAGCAGGAAGCACAGATAGGCGGTGACGGCGAAGCCCAACGCACCAGAGAAGGGCGCTAGTTGCCCGAACAACAGTACGGCGGTGCACAGTCCCGAGGCGGCGGCGCCGCACAGCGACAGCACCCCGGACCGGGTGGGGCCGCCGATGCGGCGGGGCTCCTCGGGCGGGCCGGCGTCCGGGCCGGTTCCCGGGCCGGCGGCCGCCTCGGCCGGGGCCGCGACGGGGGCGGGGGCGGTCTCTTCCACGACAGTCATCTCATGCCTCGCTCTGCGCGCCGGACCGGGAGCGGGCCACGATGGAGGAGGCGGTGAAGTTGACCGCCAGGGTGAGCAGGAACAGCGCCAGGCCCGCCGCCATCAGCGCCGACATGCCGAAGGTGGACGCGTCGCCGTAGTGCAGGGCGATCAGCGAGGACACCGAGTTGGAGCCGGTCTGGAGGATGTGCGGCTGGATCACGAAGACCGGCGAGATGATCAGGTACACGGCGATCGTCTCGCCGAGGGCCCGGCCGAGGCCCAGCATCGTGCCGCCGATGACACCGCCCTTGCCGTACGGCAGGACGACCGCGCGGATCATGCCCCAGCGAGTGGCGCCCAGCGCGTACGCGCCTTCCCGCTCGCCGGCCGGGGCCTGCGCGAACACCTCCCGCATCACCGAGCACTGGATCGGCGCGACCATCAGCGCGACGACGATCCCGGCGACGAAGGTGGAAGCGGTGTAGACGCTGTCGGAGGCGAGCGGATCGCCGGACCGGGTGCCGTCCACCGTGAACAGGGGGAACCACCCGAACCAGTCGGACAGCCAGCGCGACAGCCCGATCACGTGCTGCTGCAGGAAGAACAGCCCCCACAGCCCGTACACCACGGACGGCACGGCCGCCATCAGGTCGACCATGGTCACCAGCGTGCGGCGCAGCCGGCGCGGGGCCACCTCGCAGATGAACAACGCCGTGCCGAGGGCCAGCGGCACGGAGAGGGCCACGGCCACCGCCGCGATGAGCAGGGTTCCGGTGAGCACCGCGGCGATGCCGAACCGGTGGACGTCCGGCTGCCATTCCGGGGTCGTGAGGAACGCCCACCCTCGCACCCGCAGCGCCTGACCGGCCCTCAGCAGCAGGAAGAGCCCGACGGCCGCCATGACGGCGAGAACAGCTACGCCGGTGGCCGTCAACTGAATCCGCAGGATCCGGTCACCGACACCCCGGCCGGTGTACAGCCGCCGTGGCTCGGACCTCCCGGATCTGTCGGACTCTTCTTCCTCAGCGGACTCCATGAAACGCACGCCCCTACAGATGAAACGACTCTCCCCGCACGGCACCGAGTGGCTGCCGCGCGAGGAGAGTCAATGGCCGAACCTTTTCGAACGGACCGTTCACATGTGGCTGAATCGCGAACATGTCATGTCTTCTCTGTGCGCCTTGTGTGGGCACGGCGCGTCCCCGGCCGCCGCGAGCCGACGGTGCCGTACGCGAGCGCGGTGGCGCGGCCGTGGGCCGGTGCCGGGTGAGGCTCGCTCGGGTCCGCGCCGAGGCTGCCGAAGCGGCAGCGGCCGGGCCGTGTCGTGGGGGAGGATGACCGCCATGACGGATGAAGGCTCCAGCATCGACCCCACCACCCCCAGCATCGCCCGTGTCTACGACTACCTGCTGGGCGGCAAGGACAACTACGCCGTGGACCGGGAGATCGGCGACGTCTTCACACGTGACCTACCGGGGTCGGTCGCCATCGCCTTCGCCAACCGGGCCGCCCTGATCCGCGCGATCGCGCAGATAGCCACGACCACCGGCGTGCGGCAGTTCGTCGACCTGGGCAGCGGCCTTCCCACCGCTGACAACGTTCACCAGGTCGCCCAGCGGCACGCCCCCGAGTCCCGGATCGTCTACGTCGACACCGACCCGCAAGTCCTGGTCCACGGGCGCGCGCTGCTGGAGCAGAACGACCGGACCCGGGTCGTCATGGCGGACGTCCGCAACCCCGCGGACGTCCGCGACCACCCCGACACCCTGGAACTGATCGACTTCGACAGCCCTGTCGCCGTCGTCTTCAGCGCCGTGCTCCACCACGTCAACGACGACGAGGACCCGGCGGGCATCGTCCGCTACTGGCGCGACCACGTGCCCTCCGGCAGCTACTTCTTCGTCAGCCACTTCCGCTCCGGCAACAACCCCGAGACGGAGGAGGCCGAGCGGGTGCTGCAGCGGACCTTCGGCCGCGGCCGTTGGCGCACGGACGCCGAGATCGCCGCCCTGCTGGAGGGCCTGGACATCCTCGAACCCGGGATCGTGCCCGCGCCGCTGTGGCGTCCCGACCCCGTCGACAGCCCGTGGGGCGACGGCGGCGAACGCGAACTCACCGTCTGGGAACAGCTCATCGTCGCCGCACTGGCCCGCAAGCCCTGACGAGGCCCCCGCCGCTCGGGCCTCGCCCCGCTACCGCGCTCCTGTCGCCGGCCGGCCGTCCGGGCTCCGGAGTCCGCCACTGGCCTGCGGCCTGCGGCCTGGAGCCTGCGGGAGCGAGCCGGGCCGGCTGCCCGGCGCGCCCGGCCGGTCCCCGGAGGGCTGAAGAATCACCCGGGCGTGATGGCGTGCGGGAGCGTCAACGCCGAGTCGGTGTGGAGCGTGACGCGCACCGGCGTGAAGGCGGTGGCGTCCACCGGCGATTCCCCGGTGCCGGGGTTGCGGGCGAAGCGGGGGTGGGCGCCGGCGCTGATCTGCCAGCGGATGCGGTGGCCGACGGCGAAGCGGTGCGCGCCGGCGCTCATCGGCACGGTGATCTGCGCGGGCGCGTGTCCGGCCGTCCGGATGCGGCCGAGCCCGTCGCAGACGTTGATGGAGCGGCCTTGTGCGTCCACGTCGCACAGGCGGGTGAAGACGTGGGTGTGCCCGGTGTCCGTGGAGATGCTCAGCCGTGCGGAGACCGGGCCGAGGATGTCCAGCGGCTCGGTCAGGGGTGGACCGGTGAACGTCAGGACGTCGTCCCGGGCTTCCAGGGCGCGGTTGTCGCGTGGGCCGGAGGTGCGGGAGAGCAGCGGGCCGCCGAACGACGGCGTGGGGTAGGCCGGGTCGTAGCGGAACGACGTCAGGGGCGCGGAGTCCGTGCCGGGCTGCCGGGTGAGGTGCCCGCCGGGAGCGGGATACCAGGAGGAGGTGGCGGCGGGCTCCGACGGCCAGTCGTCGAGGTCCCGCCAGACGTTCTCGCCGCCGACGTGCACGCGCACCGCGGTGGGACGCAGGCCGGAGGGGTCGGCGCACAGGTGGGCGCGCAGCCAGGCGAGGCTTTCCGTGAACACCTCCGGCCAACCGCGCTGCAGGGCGGAGGTGTGGGTCCAGGGGCCGACCAGCAGGGCGGTCTCACTCCCGGTCCGGCGCATCCGGTCGTACTGCTCGAAGGTCTGGTCGACCAGCACGTCGTGCCATCCGGTGATCAGGGCCGTGGGCACGTCGAGCCGCTCCGCCGACTCCGCCGTCGACGCGCCACGCCAGTAGGCGTCGTTGGCGTCCGGATGTGTCAGCACGTCGTCCAGCCAGCGCACTTCGCTCCCGAGCGCGGACGCGTACGCCCCGCGCAGGGGCCGCGCGGTGGTGATGTCGTGCAGGCGGCGCCGCAGGCGCAGTGTCGCCTTCACGAACGGGGCCAGGCCCCGGTGCTGGTAGGTCATGCCCACGCCCACGGCGAGGGCGTTCTCCAGGCGCAGCGCGCCGTCCGCGTGGAACAGGGCCCAGGGATCGTGCAGCCCCACTTGCACCACCATCGCCTTGAGTTCCGGCGGCGGGTCCAGAGCGAGGGCCCATTGCACGTAACCCAGGTAACTGGGGCCGACGGTGCCCAGCGTTCCGTCGAACCAGGGCTGCTCACGCAGCCAGGACACCGTGGCCCGGCCGTCGGCGGCCTCGTTGCGCCACAGGTCGAACGCGCCGCCCGAGCCGCCGGTGCCGCGGCAGCTCTGCAGAACCACGTGGAAGCCCTGTTCGGCGAAGAGGAGGCCGTACATGGGAGACCACGGCAGGCCTCGGCCATAGGGCGAGCGGACCAGGAGGGTCGGGAAGTCGCCCTCCGCACGCGGGAAGTAGTGGTCGGTGATCAATGGGCTGCCGTCGCCCGCCGGCACCGCCAGCCCCGGCTCCCATCCGACCTCGTGCCGTCTGGCCGGCAGACCCCGCCAGGTCGCCCTCGTCATCCGCGAGGACAGCGGCGGCTTTCCGGCGGGCGGTACCCAGACTCGTCCGGCCGCGGCTTCGGGCTTGCTCGATGACATCGTCCCCTCCTCTATTCCGTACGGTGTACGAGAATAGAGGATGCTTGGATGACCTTCACAGCGACCGCCTCCACGACCACAGGAAGGAGCGCGAGGCCGTGTCTCATGACGACGGGCCCGGCGCCGCGGGCGTCGACCCCGAACAGCTCTGGCTGCGCCCCGCAACGGCCCGCAGGGGGCGCAGGCCCACCTTCAGCCGGGAGGCGATCGTCGTGGCGGCCGTCGCTCTGGCGGACGTGGAGGGGCTCGAAGCGGTCACCATGCGACGGGTGGCCGCCGAGGTCGGAGCCGGCGTCATGTCGCTCTACAGCTATGCCCCTGACAAGGAGACGCTGCTGGAACTCATGGTCGACCACGTCAGCGGCGAGCTGACGGTCACGGACCCGCCCAGCGGCGACTGGCGTGCCGATCTGAAGGCCGTTGCCCACCTGCAGCGCGCCCACATGCTGCGTCACCCCTGGCTGCCCGCCGCCCTGTCCACCCGTCGGGTTCCGGGCCCCAACACGCTCGCGTTCCTGGAACACGCGCTCGCCGTCCTGCGGCCCACCGGGCTGGACGGTGCGGCGAAGCTGGAGGTCTTCGCCCAGCTCACCGCGTTCGTGGCCGGGTACGTCACCCACGAGATCGCACAGGCCGCGGTCTCACGCTTCCCGGACAGGGCGGCAGCGGAAGCCCGCTACCTTGCCGCTGTCGCGGCCGACGGCCGTCATCCGGAACTCGCCGAAGCCCTCTCCGCTCCTCGACGCTCCGTCACCCCCGAAGCGACCTTCACCCGCTTCCTGGGCCGCCTGATCGACGGTCTCGACACCGGCTGACACCACGCCCCTGGGACGCCATGGCTGTACCGCGTGCAGGCGGCGCGAGCCGGCAGGTGAAAGGGGGCGCTCAGCGGACGCCGGCTGCCTCGGCCGGAACGTCGGCCGGGGTGTCGCGCAGGCCGAGGCGCAGGTGCTCCACGTGGTAGAGGGCCTGCTCCAGCAGTTCGGCGACGTGGTTGTCGTAGAGGGCGTAGATGACCGAGCGTCCCCGGCGCTCGCCGGTGACCAGGCCGAGGTTGCGGAGCAGGCGCAGTTGGTGGGAGCAGGCGGACTGCTCCATGCCGACGGCGTCGGCGAGTTCCGTGGCGGCGCACGGGCCTTCCTGGAGGCGGGACAGGATGCGCAGCCGCGAGGGGGTGGCGAGGGCCTGGAGGGTGGCGGCCACGTCGGCGGCGCCCACGGTCTCCAGGCGCTCGCGCGCGGTGGCGGTGGTCTTGGCGTCAGCTCCGTGGCCCATGGCAGTCATCCTACGGAGCGCGGCCCGTCCATACATGAAAGGGTCTTCATGTGATCCTGTACGGTGAGGGGAGCGGCACCTCCTCCGGGCCGGCCGCAGCCTCGTCATGCCTTCTCGAAGGACTTCCGTTCCGATGATCTCCACCCTCGCCCCCGCCGACCGGACCGCGCCCCCACGAGACACGCGTACGCTCCGGCGCGGCACCCGCATCCTCGCCCTGCCCGAGGCGCGCTGGGCCGCCGCGGCCGCGGTCTGCTTCGTGCTCGCGCTGCCGGCCCAGCTGACCGGCGCACCGGCGTGGGTCTGGGGGCCGTTGTACGCGCTGACGTATGCGGCCGGTGGCTGGGAGCCGGGTCTGGCGGGCCTGCGGGCGCTGAGGGAGAAGACCCTCGACGTTGATCTGCTGATGGTCGTCGCCGCGCTCGGGGCGGCGGCGATCGGGCAGGTCATGGACGGCGCGCTGCTGATCGTCATCTTCGCCACGTCCGGCGCGCTGGAGGCGCTGGCCACGGCCAGGACCGCCGACTCCGTGCGCGGGCTGCTGGATCTCGCGCCCGCCACGGCGACCCGCTTCGGCGCGGACGGCGGCGAGGAGACCGTCCCCGTCCAGGAACTGTCCGTCGGCGACACCATCCTCGTGCGGCCCGGCGAACGCATCGGCGCCGACGGCCGCGTGATCGACGGAGCAGGCGACGTCGATCAGGCGACCATCACCGGCGAACCGCTGCCCGTCGCCAAGGAGAAGGGCGACGAGGTCTTCGCGGGCACCCTCAACGGCACCGGCGCCCTCAGCGTCCGCGTCGAGCGCGACGCCTCCGACACGGTGATCGCGCGGATCGTGCGGATGGTGCGGGAGGCGTCCGAGACCAAGGCGCCCACCCAGCTGTTCATCGAGAAGGTCGAACAGCGCTACTCGCTGGGCATGGTGGCCGTGACCCTCGCGGTGTTCCTGGTCCCGCTCGCCCTCGGCGCGGACCTCACCGACTCGCTGCTGCGCGCCATGACGTTCATGATCGTGGCGTCGCCCTGCGCGGTCGTGCTGGCGACCATGCCGCCCCTGCTGTCCGCCATCGCCAACGCCGGACGACACGGCGTTCTGGTCAAGTCGGCCGTCGTCATGGAGCGGCTCGGACAGATCGACGCGGTGGCGTTCGACAAGACCGGCACCCTCACCGAGGGCACCCCGACGGTCACCGACGTCCTGCCGCTGACCGGATCCGGTCTGGACGAGGACGGTTTGCTGGCCCTCGCGGCCGCCGCGGAACACCCGAGCGAGCATCCGCTGGCGCGCGCCGTCGTGGACGCCGCGCGCCGGCGCGGGCTCGCCCCGCCGGTCGCGGAGCACTTCGACTCCACACCCGGCGTCGGCGTGACCGCCACCGTCGGCGGACGCGTGGTCGCGGTCGGCGCGCCGGCCCGGCTGCTGAACGGAGCGACCGACGCGGACCGCGCGCGGGCGTCGGTCCTGGCCGGTGGAGTGGAGGACGACGGGCGCACGGCCGTGCTGGTCGCCGTGGCCGGTACGCCGGTCGGCGTGCTCGGCGTCGCGGACCGGCTGCGCCCCGACGCCGGCGCCACCGTCGCCTCCCTCACGTCCCTCGCCGGGACCGCGCCGGTGCTGTTGACCGGTGACAACCCGCGCGCCGCCGCCCGCCTCGCCGCCGAGGCCGGCATCGAGGACGTGCGCGCCGGACTGCTGCCGCAGCACAAGGTGCGCGCCGTCCGGGAGTTGACGGACACCGGCCGCAAGGTGATGGTGATCGGCGACGGCGTCAACGACGCCCCGGCGCTGGCGGCCGCCCACACCGGTGTGGCCATGGGCAGGGCAGGCTCCGACCTCGCCCTGGAGACCGCCGACGCGGTGATCGTCCGCGACGAACTGGCCACCGTGCCCGCCGTGATCTCCCTGTCCCGCAGGGCCCGCGGGCTCGTCGCGCAGAACCTGGTCGTCGCCGGTGTCTTCATCACGGGCCTGGCGGTCTGGGACCTCGTCGGCAACCTGCCGCTGCCGCTCGGCGTCGCGGGCCACGAGGGCTCCACCGTCATCGTCGGCCTCAACGGGCTGCGACTGCTGCGCGAGTCGGCCTGGAAGCGGGCCGCCGGATGAGCCGCCGCAAGGTCCCCGCCCAGGCGGCGGCACCCCGGTGCACGGTCACCGTGTGCCGGGGCTGCTGCTGCGGCACGGCCAAGATCCCCGGCGTCGACCACGCCGCCCAACTCGCCTCACTGAAGGCCGAGTTGGGGCGGGTCGCCCAGGTCAGGGCGGTGAACTGCCTTGATGCCTGCGAACAGGCCAACGTCATCGTCGTACAGCCGTCCCCGGCCGGGCGGGCCGCGGGCGGCCGGCCGGTCTGGCTCGGACTGGTCAACGACCCCGACGCGACGGCCGACATCGTGACCTGGGTCAGGGCCGGAGGTCCGGGGCTCGCCGATCCGCCGATGATCCTCGACCTGTACGAGTTCGGTCCGTCCCGGCGTGTACGGCGCTCGGTGGAGGACTGAAGCGCCGGGGACGGCGGCGCCCCGGCCTCCGAGACCGGCGGGACGACCCCGAGGGCGTGGTCGCGCCGGATGCGGCATGACGTAGATCACTGCGCGCGAGGCCCGATCTTGGAATGTGCGGCCTGCCCTCACTGCTGCACTCCTGGGGGCTTTCCCTGCCCCGGGGTGGGCCGGGCAATGGTGCGCGGCGCGGCAGGCCACAGGATCCGGAAGGTTCGGTCCGTTCTGCCGTCCTGCTCCTGTACCGCGCTCTTCGAAAGGTTCTCCCGCACCATGCCTCTGGCTCTGTTGGCGCTGGCTGTCGTCGCCTTCGGTATCGGCACGACCGAGTTCGTCACGATGGGGCTGCTGCCCCAGATCGCCGACGGAGTCGGCGTGTCCGTGCCGCACGCCGGCAACCTCGTGTCGGCCTACGCGCTCGGTGTCGTGGTCGGCGCTCCCGTGCTGACGGGCATCGGCGCGCGGCTGCCCCACAAACGGCTGTTGCTGCTGCTGTCCGGGCTCTTCGTGGTCGGCAACGTCGCGTCCGCGCTGGCTCCCGGCTTCGCCCTGCTGTTCGCCGCGCGGTTCCTGGCGGGGCTGCCGCACGGCGCTCTGTTCGGCGTGGGCGCCGTCGTCGCCTCTCGGCTCGTCGCCCCCGAACGGGCCGCGCGCGCCGTCTCGAAGATGTTCCTGGGACTCACCGTCGCCAACATCGTCGGGGTCCCCGCCGGCACCGCCCTCGGCCAGCAGCTGGGCTGGCGGTCCGCCTACGCCGCGGTCGCCGTCATCGGCCTCCTCGCGCTCGCCTCGCTGGCCCGCTTCGTCCCGCACCAGCCACGCGGCCGGCAGTCCGGCATCCGGCACGAGCTGCGGGCCATGGGCAACCGGCAGGTCGTGATCGGCCTGGCCACGGCCGTGGTGGGCTTCGGTGGATTCTTCGCCGTCTACAGCTACCTGGTGCCGATGCTGACCCGTCTCACGGGCATCTCCGACTCCTCGACCACGCTGGTCCTCGCGCTCTACGGCGTCGGCATGACGCTCGGCACCCTGACCGCCGGCCCGCTCACGGACCGCGCGCTGCGGCCGACGCTGTACGGGGGCCTGATCGCGCTCGCCGCGGCGCTCGTGACGTTCTACTTCACCGTGCACAGCACCGTGCCTGCCCTGGTGACGATCACCTTCATCGGCGCGATGGGCGCCTTCATCACCACCCCGGTCCAGATGCTGATCATGGCCAAGGCGAAGAACGCCCCCACGACGGCGGCGGCCTCCAACCACTCCGCCTTCAACCTGGCCAACGCGGGGGGCGCCTGGCTGGGCGGCCTGGCCATCTCGGCGGGCTGGGGCTGGGCCTCGCCCGCCCTGGTCGGCGCCGCTCTGGCCGTGGCGGGCCTCGGTCTCGCCGCCGTGGGAGGCGTCCTCGACCGCGGCAGCCGCGACTCAGACGTGATCATCGTGTCCGGCGCCGAGGCCCCGGCCGGCACCGGACACGCCGCGACCGGGCAGCCGGTGAGCGACGCCACGGGTGCCTCCCGGGCGTCGGCGGCTGCCGGGGAGCTGGGATAGCACGGCACTGCCGAGCGCACGCCCCGGCGCCGGTCAGGTCCCCTCGGCCTCCGCATGCCGCGCATCGGTCGTGGACCGGGTGGCCTCTTCCTCCGCGGCGGGCTTGATCGCCTGCAGCGCCGCGCGCATGACGATGCCGGCACCGGGCGACACGAGCGTCCAGTAACGGGCGAAGCGCCTGGTGGTGGCCGGGTCGGTGCAGGCCGTGCGCGCCTCGTAGGTCAGCAGGCAGCGGCGGGTGCCGTAGGGGTGCACCACCAGGGCGGCGGCGATCTTCGCCCAGCCCGGCTCCTCGAACCCCACGAAGTCGCCGGGCTCGACCCGCCGCCACTGGATGGACGGCTGCCACACCTTGCCGATGACGCCGAAGACCAGCTCCCGCCCGGGATCCTCACCCAGCCCCACCCACGGCTGCTCCCGGTCGTGCCGGTCGTCCTCGCCCGGCTCCGTGTCGAAGAGATCGGCCAGCCGCAACGAGGGCGGAGGCGGGGCGGGGTCGCCGCGCAGCCGGTCCGGCACGCCGCGGGCCCGGGCGGCCAGTTCGAACAGCGGGGAGTGGATCGTCAGCAGGTCCAGCTCGCGCGCCGCCCGATACGTCCCCGACGGCCCCGCGGCGACGGCCGTGCACTCCAGGCGGCTGAAGCGGAAGTCGGGCAGGACGCTGTCCAGCAGCAGCGGTCGTGCACCGGTGTTCGTGTCCATCGCAACCTCCTCCGGCCGACATCTCCAGTGTGGTCGGCGACCGGCTCTCCGGCGCGGCAGGCGGCCGGAGGCGGGCAACCCCGAGGGCCTCCATCCGCGTGGAGGTGGGAGAGGGGGCTGAAGGGGAGGCACGCGTGCAGTTCATCGAGGTGACGGAGCTGGCCGGGGTGCGGTCGGCGGTGATCCGGTTCGAGCGGCCGGGGACGGGGCTGGCCTTCCTGCTCTTTCCCATGATCCATCTGGCCGAGGAGGCGTTCTACCGGGAGGTGACCGCACGGCTGCGCGGCCGCTGCGACCTGGTGATCGCCGAGGGCGTCGGTGAGGGTTCGGCGGGCGCCGACGCCCTGGTGGCGTCGTACCGGCGGCTGGACGGTCACGAGCGGCTGGGGCTGGTGGCGCAGGACATCGACTTCGACGCACTCGGGGTGCCGGTGGTGTGCCCGGACATGAGCGGCGACCGGTTCCAGGAGGGCTACCGGCGGCTGCCGTGGAAGGAACGCGCGATGGTGGCCACGGTCGTCCCCGCCGTGACGGCGGGGATGCGGCTGCTGGGAACACGTCGCTGGCTCGCCCGGCACCTGGCGATGGAGGACCTGCTGAGCGAGGGCGAGGAGGCGGCGGCGGACCTCTGGCCGGGCCTGGACGACCTGGTGCTGCGTCGCCGTGACCGGCTGCTGGTCCGCTCCCTCACCGACTTCGACCGCGGCTACGCGGGACGGAGCGGCCCGTTCACCGTCGCCGTGGTCTACGGCGCCGCCCACATGCGCGCCGCGTCCGAGGCCCTGACCGCGCTTGGCTACCACGCCTCGGACGCCGAGTGGATCACCGTCTTCGCTCTGGATCCACCCGCCGGGCCCCACCCGGGTCAGCCGGGGCGGGGCCCCGCCTGACCCGGCGGAGAGAGCGGGCGCCTCCGGGAGAGGCGGGCTCAGCGGAAGGCGGCGATGCCGGTGAGGGCGTTGCCGATGACGAGGGTGTGGACCTCGCTCGTGCCTTCGTAGGTGAGGACGGACTCCAGATTGTTGGCGTGACGGATCACCGGGTACTCCAGCGTGATGCCGTTGGCGCCGAGCACAGTGCGGCACTCGCGGGCGATCCGCAGGGCCTCGCGGACGTTGTTGAGCTTGCCGAGGCTGATGCGCTCGGGGGTGATCTGCCCGGAGTCCTTCAGGCGGCCGAGCTGGAGGGCGAGCAGCATGCCCTTGCCGAGTTCGAGGCACATGTCGGCCAGCTTCTGCTGGGTGAGCTGGAAGCCGGACAGGGGGCGGTTGAACACCGTGCGGTCGGCGGCGTAGGCGAGCGCGGTCTCCAGGCAGTCGCGCGCGGCTCCCAGGGCGCCGAAGACGATGCCGAAACGGGCCTCGTTGAGGCAGCCGAGCGGGCCGGACAGGCCCCGCGCGCCGGGGAGCATCGCGTCGGCGGGCAGCCGCACGTTCTCCAGCACGAGCTCGCTGGTCACGGACGCCCGCAGGGAGACCTTGTGCTTGATGTCGTTGCGGGTGAAGCCGGGGGTGCCGGCGGGGACGAGGAAACCGCGCACGCCGTCGTCGGTACGGGCCCACACCACGGCGATGTCGGAGACCGAGCCGTTGGTGATCCACATCTTGGTGCCGTTGAGGACCCAGTCGGAGCCGTCGCGCTCGGCGCGGGTGCGCATGGCGCCCGGGTCGGAGCCGGCGTCCGGTTCGGTCAGCCCGAAGCAGCCGATGAGCCGGCCGGCGGCCATGCCGGGCAGCCACTGCTGCTTCTGCTCCTCCGAGCCGTACGCCCAGATGGCGTACATCGCCAGCGAGCCCTGCACGGACACCAGGCTGCGCAGACCGGAGTCCACAGCCTCCAGCTCCAGGCAGGCCAGGCCGTAGGAGACGGCGCTCGTCCCGGCGCAGCCGTAGCCCTCCAGGTGCATGCCGAGAACGCCCAGCTCACCCAGGGAGGCCGCGAGTTCGCGTGCGGGGATGGCGCCCTGCTCGAACCACTCGGCGACGTGCGGCCGCAGATCGCGCTCGCCCATGGCGCGCACCGTGTCGCGGATGTCCCGCTCCTCGTCGCTGAGCAAGGTGTCGATGGCGAACAGGTCGAAGGGGTGGACGGGGGAGGAAGTCGTCATCGAGGCCTCTCCTGACGGCTGACAACAGCGGGGGACTGTGGATACGATCCCATCCGATCGATTCGGATATCGGATCCTGGATCCAATTTGCAGCGTAGCCTCAGACCCGGTCGCTGCCAAGACACGAGAGGAGAGCCACATGCCGTCCGACCGCCCGCAGCCCGAGCAGGCCCTGTCCGGCATTGTCGTGGCCGACTTCGGCCGCGTGCTCGCCGCCCCGTACGTGACGATGCTGCTGGCCGACCTGGGCGCCGAGGTCATCAAGATCGAACGCCCCGGCGCCGGCGACGACACCCGTGCCTGGGGCCCGCCCTACGCCGACGGGGAGGCGACCTACTTCCTCGGCGTGAACCGCAACAAGCGCTCGGTCGCGCTGGACCTCACCGACGCACAAGGCAGGCGGGCCGCCCAGCAGATCGCCGCCCGCGCGGACGTGCTGGTGGAGAACTTCCGCCCCGGCACGATGGACCGCCTCGGCCTCGGCTACGACACCCTGCGCCCGCTCAACCCGAAGCTCGTGTACTGCTCGGTGACCGGCTTCGGCGCCGGCCGAGGCGCCGCGCTGCCCGGCTACGACCTGCTGGTGCAGGCGATGGGCGGCCTGATGAGCGTGACCGGCGAACCGGACGGCCGCCCCACCAAGGCCGGTGTCGCCCTCGTCGACGTCATCACCGGACTGCACGCCGGCATGGGCATCCTCGCCGCCCTGCGCCACCGCGAGCGCACCGGCCAGGGCCAGCGGGTGGAGGTCTCCCTGCTCACCTCACTGCTGTCGGCACTCACCAACCAGGCCTCCGCCTACGTCGCCGGCGGCGTCGTACCGCATGCCATGGGCAACCGCCACCCGTCGATCGCGCCCTACGAAGTCGTCGACGCCCAGGACCGCCCCCTGGTGCTGGCCGTGGGCAACGACCGCCAGTTCTCCGCCCTGTGCGCGGAGCTCGGCCTGCCCGAACTGGCCCAAGACCCGCGCTTCGCCACCAACCCGGCACGGGTGGCCCACCGCACCGAACTGCTCGCCGCGCTCGACGGCCCGCTGCGCAGCCGCCCCGCCGACGCGTGGTTCGAGGCCCTCACCGCCGCGGGCGTCCCCTGCGGCCCGATCAACGACCTCGCGGCGGCCTTCGCCCTCGCCGACGGCCTGGGCCTGCAGGCCCGCGTCCGCATCGACGACCCGCACCGCGACCGGCCGGTGGAGCAGGTCGCCAACCCCATCCGGCTGGACGCCACACCCGCCGCCTACCGCAGCGCACCGCCACGCCTCGGCGAGCACACCCACGAGATCCTGAGCGAACTGGGCCTCGCCGACCCGCAGGACGCCCCCGCCTAGCCCTCCCACCCCGGCGACACCGGTCCCCGCCGGGCCCGGTGCGGTCGGCCGGCCGGGCGGGGCGGGAACTCCCGCGCCGGGCCTCGGACCACGGCAGGGCGGACGTGATCTGACCCGGCACTAGGATGAACGCGCCCACCAGCCGACCGCCCACCGGCCGACCGCCCACCGACCCGCCCTTCCGCGCAGTGGAGACCCCCGCTCATGACCAGCCCCACGAACCGGCGGCGCCCGCCGACCGCCCAGCAGTTCGTGCTGGCAGAGGTGCGCCGAGCCATCACCAGCGGACAGCTGCAACCCGGCACCCCCATCCGGCAGGAAGCACTCGCCGAACAACTCGGCGTCAGCCGGCTGCCGTTGCGTGAAGCGCTGAAGGGCCTGGAAGCCGAGGGCCTGGTCGTGCACGAGGCACACCGGGGCTACTTCGTCGCCGAGCTGTCCCTCGCGGACCTGCGCGAGGTCTACCGCATCCGGCAACTCCTGGAGGCCGAAGCCGTCCGCCAGGCGGCCGCGCACCTGGACGGGCCGGCCCTCGAAGCCCTCGAAGCCGCCCAGCACGAGGTCGAACAGGCGGCCGCGGCGGGCGACGTGTCCGCCATGACCGCCGCCAACCGCCGCTTCCACTTCGCCCTCTACGAGACCGCCTGCATGCCACGACTGGCCAGGCTCATCACCACCCTCTGGGACGCCACCGACGCCTACCGCTCCCTCTACTACGGCGAGCCCGCCCACCGCGACCACGTCGTACAGGAGCACCGCACGATCCTGGACGCCCTGCGCGGCGAGGACCCCGAGCAGGCGGTACGACTCCTCGACGACCACCGCTCGCACGCCGTCGCCGCCCTGGAGACCATGCTCCACCAGGACTGACGGCCCCACGCCGGCTCCGGCGGCCGCAGGCAACCGGCTCCGGCGGCCGCAGGCAACCGGCTCCGGCGGCGGGGAAAAAGCCCGTGATCGCCGGTGCACTCCCGCGTACGCTGACGCGCGACCGTGACGAGGGAGGACGGACACATGGGGACCCGAAGCCTGACCCGTACCGAAGCCGAGCGCCGGGCGGCGTTGCTGGCGGTCGAGCGGTACGACGTGGACATCGACCTCACCGCCCTGCCCGACGGCCCCGAGGTCCGGTGCGTGTCCACCGTGACGTTCACCTGCCGGGAGCCGGGCGCGGAGACGTTCGTGGACTGCGCCGCCGAGGTGCTGAGCGCCACGCTGAACGGCACCGCGCTCACCCCCGCCGGGGACGGCCGCATCCGGCTGCCCGGTCTCGCCGCGCACAACGTGCTGCGCGTGGAGAGCGTGCAGGCCGACACGGCCACGGGTGAGGGCGTGCACCGGGCGGTGGACCCCGCGGACGGCGAGGTCTACGTGTGGATGAGCTTCGAACCGGACGAGGCCCGCTTCGTCTGGGCCTGTTTCGACCAGCCCGACCTGAAGGCCTCGCACGCCTTCACCGTCACGGCCCCGCCCGC
This sequence comes from Streptomyces sp. NPDC031340, assembly GCF_055569945.1. Classification (NCBI taxonomy): domain Bacteria; kingdom Bacillati; phylum Actinomycetota; class Actinomycetes; order Kitasatosporales; family Streptomycetaceae; genus Streptomyces; species Streptomyces sp. NPDC031340. The sequence goes on along the minus strand of NZ_JBVIIE010000023.1, from coordinate 20,285 downwards.
CTGGACCGTCACCAGCAACTCCGCGGCGGCGCGTGTCGAGGAGCTGGCGGCGGCCCGCCGCTGGAGCTTCGCCGACACCCCGCCCCTGTCCGTGTACAACACGGTCGTCAACGCGGGCCCCTTCCACGAGATCCGCCGCCGGGCCGACGGCCACGACCTGGGCCTGTACGCCCGCCGCTCTCTCGCCGAGGTCCTCGACCGCGACGCCGAGGAGATCTTCACCCTCACCCGCCAGGGACTCGCCTTCTACGGCGAGGCGTTCGCGATGCCCTTCCCGCAGCGCAAGTACGACCAGGTGTTCATGCCCGAGTTCGGCGGGGCGATGGAGAACTACGGCTGCGTGACCTGGTCCGACGCGTTCCTGCGGCGGGCGGAGCCGACGCCCGCCGAACGGGAGCTGTTCGCCAAGGTGCTGCTGCACGAGATGGCGCACATGTGGTTCGGCAACATCGTCACCATGCGCTGGTGGGACGACCTCTGGCTGAACGAGGCGTTCGCCGAGTTCGCCTGCCACTGGGCCGCCGAGCGCGCCACCCGGTACACCGACGCGTGGGCCGGCCACCTGGTGGGCGACAAGCTCAAGGCGTACCTCGCCGACCAGGGCCCCGTCTCGCACCCCATCCACCAGCCCATCCACGACGTCGCCCAGGCCGCGTCGATCTTCGACAACATCACCTACCCCAAGGGCGCCTCCGTCCTCCATCAGCTCATGACGTACGTCAGCGAGGAGCGCTTCACCGCCGGCATGGCCGCCTACTTCGCCCGCCACGCCTGGGGCAACACCACGCTCCAGGATCTCGTCGAAGCGCTCGCGAAAGCCGGCGGACGCGACCTGGACGCCTGGCGCACGGCCTGGCTCGCGACGGCGGGCACCGACCGCTTCCGCCTGGAACGGGACGGTGAGAGCGTCACGCTGGTGGCCGCCGGCACCCCGCGCCCTCAGGTCATCGCGGTGGGCGCGTACAGCCGCGACGGCGCGGATCTCGAGCGCACGGCGCTGGTACGGGTCGAGGTGACGCAGCCCCGCACCCCGATCGCCGGACTGCCGCCCGCGACGGAATTCCTGCTGGCCAACGACGACGACCTCACCTTCGCCACCACCCGGCCCGACCCCGCGAGCAGGGACGCGCTCTTCCGCACGGCGGCACGGCTGCCCTCGGCCATCTCCCGGGGCGTCGCCGCCGCGACCGTCTGGGACATGCTGACGACCGGCGAGGCCACCGCGGCGGAAGCCGGACGGTGCCTCACGGCGGTGCTGACCGCCGAGACGTCCGACGCCGTGATCGAGCCGTACCTGACACTCGCCGCGGACATCGCCGAACTGTGGGCGCCGCCCGCCGAACGCGCCTCCCTGACCGCCCGGTTGGCCGCGGCCTGCCGGCACCTGGCTGAGAACCCGGGCCGCCGCCAGGTCGCGCTGCGCGGTCTGGCCCGCGCCGCCTCCGACGCGGACGACCTGGCCTGGCTGCGCATGCAGGCGGGCGACGACGTGGACCTGCTCTGGCGCGCGCTGGTCCGTGAGGCGGAACTGGGCGGCGAGGTGGCGTCCGGGTCCGCCGTCCTGCTGGAGCGCGACCCCGACCCCGACGCCTGGGTGCGCGCCCTCACGGTACGGGCGGCCGTGCCCGACCCCGCCGCGAAGGCCGAGGTCTGGCAGCGGCTCGCCGTGGACCGAGCCGTTCCGGTCAGCTCCGTCGGCCAGGTGGCGACCGCCTTCTGGCGCCCGGGCCAGGACGAGCTGCTGGCCCCCTACACCCAGCGCTACCTCGACCTGCTTCCCCAACTGCACCAGGGCGGAATGATCCCGGCGATGGTCTTCACCAGCCGCCTCTTCCCGCCGTACGCCATCGACGCCGCCTACATCGACAAGGCTCAGCGGGCGGTCCGCGACGCGGCGCCGGTCGTTCGCAACACGCTCCTGGAACGCTCGGACGCCGTGGCCCGGATGCTGCGCGCCCGCGCCGCGGCGTCGTAGCGCATCGGATCGCGGGCCTCCGGCACCCACTTCGACGCGTGGCGGCAGCGGTACAACGATCCGGCCGGTTCGGCGGTCGTACGGGATGACACATCGGTCTGCGGCACTCGCCGCCAGTTGCTGTTGCTCAACAGGTGCGGCAGCAGGGCCTGTTGTCCTGGGGAGGATTCATGATCCGCTTCGTCGCACCGTTCAGCGACAGACAAGGCACGGCGAGCCGCGGGGCCGTGGTGGGGGTCGTCGCCGTGCTGCTGGCAGGGGCCGGCGCGACGGCCGACGCCGCCGCCGACACCGCGCTCAGCGCGCCCGTGATCAGCGGGGCCACCGTCAACTCCGGGCACGACGTCATCGTGGGGATCACGCACGACGTGGTCTTCCCGGTGACGGTCACCGGATCGGACGACTCCGGCCTGGCGTTCGTCGACGTCGACCTGAAAGGACCGCACGGCGGCTTCTACACCACCGACGCGTTCTGCGAGACCGCGACCGCCTGCACGACCGTGTTCACCGTCAACGCCCACCCGGCCCCGGGCAGCGACGACCCGGTGGACCTGGCCAACGCCGACGCCGGAACCTGGTCGGTCGACGCCCTCGCCGACGCCGACGACGGTGACAGCGTCTTCGCCCCCGGCATCGGGTCGTTCGGCCTCAAGCGTGCCGCGCGGCTCACCGTCGACGCCGCACCGGAACCGGTGGCCAAGGGCGCCCGTATCACCGTCACCGGCAAGCTCGTGCGGGCCAACTGGGACACCTACCGCTATGCCGGATACGCGGGCCGGGCCGTCCAGCTGCAGTTCCGCCCGAAGGGCAGCAGCACCTACACCACCGTGTCCACCGTCCACACCAGCGGCACCGGCACCCTGCGCACCACCGTCAAGGCGGTGAAGGACGGCTACTGGCGCTGGAACTTCACCGGCAGCGCCACCACCGGCCCGGCCAAGGCCACCGGCGACTACGTCGACGTACGCCCCTGACCCGGCCGGCCACGGCCGGGCGCGCCCGGCGCCGCCCACTCCTCGATCAGCCGGACGGTACGCCCGGGCTGTTCTTCGTGCAGGTAGTGGCCGACGCCGGGCCTCGCGCTGGTCCGTGAGGTCGGCGTCACCACCGTGCGCTACCCGAGCGGAAACTTCGTCTCTGGCCACCGCTGGGAGGACAGCGTGGGCCCGCGCGAGGAGCGGCCGGCCCGGCTGGACCTGGCCTGGAGGTCCACCGAGTCCAACGAGTTCGGTCCGGCCGAGTTCACGGACCTGTGCGCCAAGACCGGCATGGAGCCGATGATGGCCGTCCTCGCTGCACGCCTACCACGAGGAGACCGACGGCGACCGTGACTCCTTCCTGGCCTCCGCCGTGGACAGACCTTGGCAGAGCGTGCAAAAACTTTCCATCTCCTTGAGAAAGGGGTGATTCCCCTCGCGTACCGTCAAGGGCCGCGGCCGCGGTGCGCGAGGGAAATCGCCCGACGCGGCCCGGAAAGTCATTGCCGTGCGGGAGGGCGGCAAATGGGTTTTGGCCGGAACCGTCCACGCGGAATCGTTTCGCCTGTGGAGAAGGCGGCCCGGACGCTGCTGCCTGTCCCGACGGCGCCTCCGGAACGGGGCGCTCGGCTGGTCGCGGCATCGATATTCCGGCGGTTTTGCCGCGCGGTTTTCCCGGTTGCCCCAGGCATGCGACTGGCTTGAAACCATCGGCTCACCGTCGCCGGGCGGGACCGCGAGCAGGGAGGATCCGGAGCGAAGGGGCATCCCATGGCGCGACCCGGCAGCATGGCGGCAGACACCGGCTCGGAGATGAACGCCAGGAGAAAACGACCTACAGGGCGTGTGTTTGGCTCGAAATCGCGTCCCATCGGGCCAATGCGGCCGGCAGGTACGGTGTTGATATGCCACGCGCGCTGTCTTTTACTCAAGACGGCAGGACATCGCTTCCGAGCGGACAGTTGTGAAACGGGGGAGACGCGTGGACATCGGCATACTGGGCCCACTCGCCGTACGGATGAACAGCGTATCCGTCACACCCACCGCGCCCAAACCGCGCCGGGTGCTGGCGCTGCTGGTCCTCAACGCCGACAGAACCGTGCCGGTCGACACCCTGGTCGAGGAACTCTGGGGACACGAACCGCCGCGCAGCGCGCGCCCCACGCTGCAGACGTACATCCTGCAGATCCGCGAGATGATCACGGCCGCGCTGGCGCACGACCCGGACGGAACGCCGCCGCGAACAGCCAAGGACGTCCTGCTGACCGTGCCCGGCGGCTACCTCCTCAACAGCGGTGGAGGCGTCCACGACGTCAGGGAGTTCGAGCGGCTGAGCGGCATGGGCTACCGGGCGATGGACGCCGAGGACTACGCCGCCGCCGCCGAGCTGCTGCGCGAGGCGCTGCGACTGTGGAACGGCCCGCCGCTGGCCGACGTCACCACCGGCCCGCACCTGAGCACCCAGGCCAAGCGGCTGGAGGAGAGCCGGCTGTGCGCCCTCGACCAGCGCATCGAGGCCGACCTGCGGCTGGGTCGGCACCGCGAACTGCTCGCCGAACTGACCGTGCTGGTCAGCCGGTATCCCGGCCACGAGAGCCTGTGCGGCCAGTACATGCTGGCCCTGTGCCGGGCGGGACGCAGAGGGGAGGCCCTGGACGCCTACCGGCGGCTGCGCACCACCCTCGTACGCACCCTCGGCCTCGAACCCTCCCCGCCGCTCGCGAAGTTGCAGCGTTCCATCCTGTGCGCCGGACCCGAACAGGCGGTGCCTGCCGCCGCCCCGCGTGTCGCGGCACCCCGCTCCGACCGGCTGACCCAGGCCCACCTCGAGCAGCGGTCCAGCGGGGCGGCGCACCCTTGAGCCCCGTCGGAGCACGGGCGAGCACGGCCGGAGCGCGGGTGGTGGTCGCCCGACCGGGACCGGGCGGCACCCCACGGCCGCCGGAGAACCGGGCTTCGCCTGCCGACGGCACCCCGCCCGCTCGCGCTGCCTCGGCCCGATCGGGGCGGACGTCTGACCGGCGGACCGGGTGGCTGCCTCCGGCCTGCCCGCCGGACGGGCTGGAACGCCTGCCGGGGCCGTGGTCCCGGCAGGTCCGCCCGGGCGGGGACTCCGGGCCCGGCCGATGCGGCGGTGGACGCTGAGGGAGACGTACACCAAGGCGTTCGGCCACGGTCCGCGCCGCAGGCTCTCCGCGCCCCTCTCCGCCCGGACGGTGCGGGGGGTCCAGCTCACCGGGGTGCCGGACGCCGCCGGGCGGGGGTGCGGTGTCCCTCCCGCGGCGGGCCGGTGCCCGGTGGGTGAGGCTCACCGCGGCGGGTCCGGCGGAGTTCACCACCGCACCGGCCCCGCCGTCGTCGTCCGGCGGAGTTCCGATGCCCTCCCGCCGGGGGGACCGGGGAAGGGGAAGGCGCCGCGCCCACGATCGGGACCGGGCGCGTCCACCGGTGCGTGAGGAGAGGCGGAGGTGGCAGGGCGGGCCCGCCGGGCCGGGACAGGAGACCGACCGGAAGCACAGCGAGACGGACAGGGGAGAGGGGGAAGGGGAGCCGCGTCCCCGCCGCCGCGGTGGACCAGGGCGCCCCTGGACATCGGATGAACACCCATCACGCGGTGCCGGGCACCGTCGTGTGCGTGGTCCACGAACCGGGCGGGTCGCCCCCGGGCTCTTCGCAGGTGTTCGGCCTGCACGGACTGCCCGTCCGCGGCCAGGCCGAACGGCTCGCCGCCCGGATCGTCGAACGCCACGGCGGCTTCTCGGTGATGCTGGACAGCCACGGCTCCGGGCGGCACACGCTGACCCTCGTGCCGCACGACCCCGACGGCGGCACCGGCCGGCTGCCCCCGGAACTCCTCGCCGACCTGATGGTGCTGCCGGCGGACGCCGAGACCGTGCCGTTGGGCGGTGCCCAGCGCGGCCTGGTGCGCGAGGCCGTGCAGAGCGACGGGGACCGCAGCCGCCATGTCGAGCAGCTGACCTGGAGGTGGACCGGCCCGCTCGACACGGCACGGTTCGTCGCCGCCTGGCAGTCCGTGGTGGAACGCGAGTCGGTGCTGCGCGCCTCCGTCGATTGGGTGGCCGCTCCACGCCTGGTGTTGCACGAGCGGGCCGCCGTGGACGTCGTACGTCACTCGCGGACCACCCTGCCCTGGCACGACCTGCTCGCCCGCGACCGGTCGCAGGGGTTCGAACTGCACCGGGCCGGACTGCTGCGGCTGACGCTGCTCGACGACTCACCGGCCGTCGGCGCCGGAGCCGGGCCGTCCACCCGGGTCCTGCTGACGTACCACCGTGCCCTGTTCGACGAGCGGGCGGTGAGCGTGCTGCTGCGCGAGTTCTACCGCGCCTATCTGGCGGGCGGGCCGCTGCCCGGCGGTGAGCGGCGGCCCGACGTACGCGACCACGCCCGGTGGCTGGCCGGGCAGAGCACCGATGCCGCCCGCGCGTTCTGGACGCGTGCCGCGCCGCCGCGGGACGCGGCGCTCAGCCCAGGGCGGCCCGGCGCGCCGACCGGGCAGAGCGGGCCCGCGCAGCTGCAGCGCCGGCTCGGGCCGGCCCGGACCCGGCGGCTGAGGGAGTGGGCGGCGGGCTGGGGCGCTGGGGAGAGCAGCGCGCTGCACCTGGTGTGGGCGCTGCTGCTGTACCGGGCCACCGGTGCGCGGGATGCGGCCCGGGTGGCCTTCGGGGTGTACCTGTCCGCGCGGGACATCGCCCTGCCGGGAGCGGCGCACGCGCCAGGACTGCCGGGCGGCTCCCTGCCGTTGACCGTCACCGTCGACCCCGCGGCGCCGGTGGGTCCGCTGGTCCGGCGGGTCCGGGACGCGGTGCTCGACATGTCGGCCTACCCGTGGGTCTCCGACGAACTGATCAGGGAGTGGACCGGGCGCGGCGAGGACGCGGACACCATGCACACCACCCTCTTCTTCGACAGCCTGCCCCATCTGTCCCAGGCCGTGCGCGGTGAGTTGGCCGCCCAGGGCATCCAGGTCGGCGTACCGCACCTGGTGGGCGGCGACACCAGCCTCGCCGTCACCCTCGTCGCCCGGCGCGACCCCGACGGCGGCCTCTGCCTCACCGCGCTGTACGACCGGCAGGTGCTGCGCGACACGGACGCGGCGCAGACGCTCGCGCAGTGCGTGCGGCTGCTGGGCGTTCTCGCGGACTTCACCGACCCGCACACCACCGTCCGGCAGGTACTGGGCGCACTGGACGGCACCCACGTGCCGCGGGCGGCGCCGCGGCCCCCGCGCACCGGCGTCACCGGCCTGACCGTGCTGCGCCGCGGGCAGCCCGGCGCGGACGTCATCTGCCTGGTGGCGGGGGCGGGCGTGGCGCCCGGCGCGTACGACCGGTTCGTACGCCGGCATGACGGCCCGGAGCGGATCGTGCAACTGCGCTGCCGGGGCGTGCCGCCCGTGCTGCCCGCCGCGCTGGCCGACGCGCTGGCCGGTGGGGGCCGGCTGCTGCTGTGCGGCTGCGGGCCGGGCGCGCTCACCGCGTACGGGCTCGCCCATACGGTGCCCGCCGTGATGGAGCCGGTCGTCGTGATGACGGGCGTGGGCGGCGCCGAGGAGAGCGCGCAGGCGCTGTCGGCGGGGCTGCGGTCGGTGACGGGGCGGCCGGGGACGACGAGGCCGGGGACGACGAGGACGGGTCCCAGCAGGACGGGTCCGAGTAGCACGGGTCCGACCACTACGGGTACGAGCACTACTGGTACGAGCACTACGGGTACGAGCAGGACGGGGACGACGAGGACGGGCCTGTAGGCCGTTCGGTGCCGGTGCCGGTGCCGGCGTCGGGGGCGGGGGCGGGGGCGGGGGCGGGGGCGGCCGGGCGCTCGGCGCACTGGCGCGGCCCGACCGGTTCTCGAGCGGTGTCCCCGACCGTGGCGACAGGTGCGAGCGGCAGCACGGAAGGCGAGGCAGCGTGGACATTGACCTTCTAGGAGCACTGGACGTGCGCGAGAACGGGGTCTCCGTCGCCCCCACCGCGCCCAAACCCCGCCAGGTGCTGGCCCTGCTGGCCCTGCACGCGGACCAGGTCGTGCCGCTGTCCGTGTTCCTGGAGGAGCTGTGGGCGGGCGCGCCGCCGCGCAGCGCCCGCACCACCCTGCAGACGTACGTGCTCCAGTTGCGCGAGCTCATCGGCGCCGCGCTGCCGGCGGACGTTCCGGACACCCCGCCGCGCACCGCGAAGGACGTCCTGGTCACCGCGCCCGGCGGCTACTCGCTCGTCAGCGGCGACGGCGTCAGCGACGTGCGGGAGTTCGAACGGCTCGCCGGTGTCGGCTACCGGGCGATGGACACCGGGGACTTCGCCGGAGCCTCCCGTGTCCTGCGCGAGGCGCTCGACCTGTGGACCGGCACGGCGTTCGCCGGGGTCCAGCCCGGCCCGCGGCTGGCGACCGAGGCCAAGCGGCTGGAGGAGAGCCGGCTGTGCGCTCTCGACCAGCGCATCGAGGCCGATCTGCGGCTGGGCCGCCACCGCGAACTGCTGGCCGAACTGACCGTGGTGTCCAGCCGGTACCGCACCCACGAGGACCTGCACGCCCAGTTCATGATCGCGCTTCATCGCTCGGGCCGCCGCGGGGAGGCCATGGACGTCTACCGCCGGCTGCGCACCACGCTCGTGCAGGAGCTGGGCCTGGAACCCTCTCCACGGCTCACCCGGCTCCACCAGCACCTGCTGGCGTCCCCCGGCGACGGCCCGGCCCCCTGTCCCGGCCCGGAGGGAGACCTGCCCCTGGCCGAGGAACACATGGCGGCGGCGGGCTGGCTCGGGGCCGGTACTCGGGCTCACTCTCCGTACTGAGGGCGGCGGGCGCGTCTCCCTCCCGGCAGCCGGGACTGCTCCACATGACGATGACCAGCGCGACCTGCGCGCAGGAGCCGGAAGCCCGGCCGGCCGTCGCGGCCGGGGCGCGGCCGGCGGCCCACGGCTGACACCGGACCGTGCGACTTCATGGACGCGGACAGGACGTGAACAGGACGCCGGAGCACACCGGTGACGGCCGCACGACCACCGGTGCCGGTGCCGGTGCCGGTGCCGGTGCCGGATCGGGCCGGGCGGTGCGGCTGTGGCTCTGCGCCGACGAGGACCTGCCCGCCCGGATCGCCGGGGCGCTCGCCGAGCGCTGGCTGGACCGGCGGGAGAAGCGGATCGCGAGCGAGTTCGTCTCCGAGCGCGACCGGCGGCAGTACCTGGTGGCCCACACCCTGCTGCGGCGGGTACTGGCGAGGGAGGCCGGGCTCACCGAGCCCGAGCTGGTCATCCGGCGCTCCCCGCGCGGCCGGCCCTTCCTGCGATGGCCCACGGGCGGACCGCCGCGCGGCGGAGAGCGACTGGACTTCAACCTCTCCCACAGCGGCGGATACAGCCTGCTCGGAGTGGCGCGGCGGCGGCGCATCGGCGTCGACCTCGAACTGCTCGAGCGGCTCGGCGGCGCCGGACGGCCGCCGGACGCCGTCACCGGCACCTTCGCGCCCGAGGAACGGGAGTGGGTCGCGCGGGCGGGGACGGCCGCGCTGCGGGGACGGCGCGTGCTGCGCCTGTGGACGCTGAAGGAGGCCTACGCCAAGGCACGCGGCCTCGGTCTCGGCCTGCCGTTCGACTCCTTCGCCTTCACCCTCGCCGCCGACCGCGGCGTCCTCGCCTTCCGGCTGCCCGAGGACGATCCGACGGGACGCTGGAGCTTCCTGGAACTGGAGCCCGTGCCCGGCGTCCTGGTCGCGGTCGCTGTCCAGGCCGACGACGGCCCGCCGCCCCCGCTCCAACTGCACCGCGGCTTTCCCTGGGCCGACAGGGCGGAGCCGGACACCGTCACGCTGCCCGAACCGCTGGGGCGGGCCGGGGACGTGACGGACGGCTGAATGCCTGACAGAGGACCGAACGGCAGGCGGACCGCCCATCTTGCGGAATTGAAAATTCCGGTAAAGGCGGACCTCTCGCATGGAACTCCGCTACAGAGCCGCTTGAGAAAAGCGCTCAGGGCGGAAGGGCCCGGCTAGCTTGCCTTTCGGCACGGGTGCGGGACCGGGCACGGTGTCGTCGAGCGGTAGCAACGGGGAGGATTGTGTGAGGGTTCAGCTTCTTGGTCCATTGAATGCCCAGGTCAAGGGCGGATCGATTGTACCGACCGCAGGCAAGCCACGGCAGATCCTGGCGCTGCTCGCGCTGTATCCCGGTCGAGTCGTGCCCGTGTCGACGCTGATGGAGGAACTGTGGGCGTCGAAGCCTCCGCAAAGCGCGCTCACCACGTTGCAGACGTACATTCTCCAGTTGCGCCGGCGGATCGGCGCCGCGATGGGGGCCGGCTCCTCGCGCACCGTGAAGGACGTGCTCGCCACCCGGCACGGCGGATATCTGCTGCAGATCCCGGGCGAATACGTCGACGTGCACGAGTACGAGAAGCTGGTGCGCGAGGGGCAGGATGCCTTCGGGACCGGGGACAACCAGGTGTCGGCCGACCGCTTCCGGGCCGCGCTGGATCTGTGGCGGGGCCAGACGCTGGTGGACATCAGACTCGGGCCCGTGCTGGAGATCGAGGCCATGCGCCTGGAGGAGAGCCGCCTGGTGACCGTGGAGCGGCGCATCGACGCCGACCTCCGGCTCGGCCGCCACACCGAAGTCATCGCCGAGCTGAAAGAACTGACGGCACGTCATCCACGGCACGAGGGTCTGCACTCCCAGGTGATGGTGGCCCTGTACCGCTCCGGCAGGCAGAGCGCGGCCCTGGACGTCTACCGCGGGCTGCGCGCCCGGCTCATCGAGGAACTGGGCGTCGAGCCGTCCCCGCAGCTGCAGCGGCTGCACCAGGCGATGCTGTCGGTCGATCCGATGCTGAACGTGCTGGCGGGGCCGCGGCGGACGTCCACGTTCGATCTGTTCGCGGCCTGAGCGGCGGGAGAAGACCGTCCCTCCAGCGCGGCTTGAGCGGGGTTGCCCATCCTGACCGTGGACGTCCGGAGGGGGAGACGCCCCCCGAGGCTGTCCATGACCGAGGCGGTGGCCGGGGCCGGTTTCTCCACCGGGCCGCTCCACCGCCGTACCTTCACCGGCGGCCACCTACGCCTGACGGCACCAGCACGGCCGTCGCGGGCCGTCGCCGAGGAGCCGGACCGGTCCACCCGCACGCCGGTGCCCACGTGACGCCGTACGCCGTACGCCGTCGCCGGGCCGCGTGCCGGACAGCGTCCGCAGACAACTGCACAGCGTCTGGAGCACACCAGGACGACGACCGCGAGGAGACCCCCATGCTGACGACGACCCCGTCCCCGAACGCCCTGCTGCTCGGCGCGCCGTACCGGCCGGACGAGCGCGAGATCGCCGTGCACGTCGACGACCACACCGAGACCTTCAAGATGCGGGTGGAGAACCGTTACGACCACTTCGAGCCGACCGAGGAGTTCGTCCGCCGCGGCGACAGCGAGCTGCGGGTGTTCCGCTACATCCGCTACACCCGGGTCGCGGAATAGCCCGTCCCGCGCGTCCCCTTGAGGCGCCGGGCGGGACGCCTTCCCGTCGGCCGTGGTGACGTGCCGCGGCCGCGACGTCGAGCAGCAGGGCCGACGGAGAGTGCGAAGGGGGAGGGCAGCGTGGAGACATCGGCGCGGCAGGAGGCCGACGGCGCGGCGGTGGCCGCTTTCGTCGAGCGGTTCGCCGCCGATCTGACCGAGGCGGGCATCCCGCGGATGTCGTCCCGGATCTTCGCCTGCCTGCTCGCCGAGGCGGACGGTGTGCTCACCGCCGCCCAGCTGGCCGAGCGGCTGAGCGCCAGTCCGGCCGCGGTGTCGGGTGCGGTGCGCTACCTGGCCCAGCAGCACATGCTCAGCCGCGAGCGCGAACCCGGTTCGCGGCGCGAACGCTACCGGCTCCACGCCGACATCTGGCACGAGGTGGTCGCCGGCCGCGACAAGGTGTTCGCACGCTGGAGCGCGACCATGCGGGCGGGTGTGAAGGCCGTGGGGGAGGACACCGCCGCGGGACGGCGCCTGGCGGAGGCGGCCGAGTTCTTCGAGTTCACCAAGGCCGAACTCGCCGCCATGGTCGACCGCTGGCACCGGAGCAGGGCCCTGGCACAGGAGAACCAAGTCTGACGGCACCGTCCCCCGGCCCCCGGCCGGGCGACGGTGCGCACACACACGACGGCCCGGCGGGCAGCGCCCTTGACGCTGCCCGCCGGGCCGCTCGCCCGTGCTCTCGCCCTTCTCGCCCCTGCTTGCCCCTGCTCTCGCCTGTGCTCTCGCCCCTGCTCTCAGTGCGCCCGGAAGCCGCGCCCCGACTTGCGGCCCAGGTAGCCGGCCGCCACCAGGTGCCGCAGATGCCGGGCCGGTTCCAGCGTGGGCTCCTGGAAGGCCCGGTGGAGCGTCTCCTGGATCTGCAGCGAGACGTCCAGTCCGATCACGTCCAGCAGGGCGAGCGGGCCCAGCGGATAGGCGCAGCCCGCCGTCATGACCGTGTCGATGTCCTCGGCGCTCGCGCGGTGCTGCTCCAGCAGCCGCACCGCGCCGTTGAGGTACGGGAACGGCAGCGCGTTGACGATGAACCCGGCGCGGTCGCCGCACGACACCGGATGCTTGCCGAGATCCGCGCAGACCGCCCGGACCGTGCCCAGCGCCTCCTCGGAGGTCAGCACCGTGCCCACCACCTCCACCAGGCGCATCACCGGCGCCGGGTTGAAGAAGTGCATGCCGAGGACCGACTCGGGACGGGAGGTGACGACGGCGCACTCCACCACCGGCAGGCTCGACGTCGACGTGGTCAGCACCGCGCCCGGCCGGCACACCCGGTCCAGCCGGCCGAACACGGCGCGTTTGACGGCCAGTTCCTCCGCGACGGCCTCAACCACCAGGTCGCAGTCGGCGACCGCGGCCACGTCCTGGGTGCCCGTCAGCCGTTCCATGGCGGCGTCGCGGTCCTCGGCGTCGATCTTGCCGCGGTGGACGCCGCGGTCCAGGGAGCGGGCCACACCGTCCAGGGCCTCCTTCGCGCGGACCTCCGTACGGGCCACCAGCACCGTCCGGCGGCCGGAACGGGCGAACACCTCGGCGATGCCCTTGGCCATCGTGCCGGAGCCGATCACGCCGACCGTGCGCACCGGCCGCGCGACGGCCGGCGCGGCGGGCGCGGGCCGGGCGGGGGTCTCCTGCGGATGGCGGTAGAAGCCGCGGCCCGACTTCACCCCCAGCAGCCCCGCCGTCACCATGTGGTCGAGCAGCGGCGGCGCCAGATAACGGGACTCCCCGGTGAGCTCGTACAGGCCGTGCAGCGCGTCGCGGACCGTGTCCAGGCCGATCAGGTCCGCGTGGGCCAGCGGGCCCAGCGGCAGGCCGCAGCCCAGCCGCATCGCCGCGTCGATGTCGTCGCGCGAGGCGTAGCGGCGCTCGAACATCGCGATCGCGCCGTTGAGGTACGCCAGCAGCAGGCCCCCGCCGACGAACCCGGGCTGGTCGCTCACCGAGACCGGGGTGCGTCCCGTGCTGCGCACCAACTCCTCGACGGCCGTGCGCACGGCCGGATCCGTGACCGGCGTGTGCACCACCTCCACGCAGCCTCCCTCGGGGGCGTGGCCCACCGGATGCAGGCCGACGGTGCGCGGCAACCGTCCGCAGGCGGCGGCGATCCGGGTGACCGGCAGCGATGTCGTGGTCGCGAACACGGTGTCCGCGCCGCAGAGTTCGGCGGCCCGGCGCAGCAGGTCCGCCTTGAGCGCGAAGTCCTCCGGCACCGCCTCGATCACCAGGCCGCTGCCCGCGACCGCCTCCAGACGGGTGGTGTACGTGACCGGCGCGGCGGACGTCCGGTCGCCGGTGATCCGCGCGGTGCGCTCGGCACCGCGCGCGAGTGACGCCTCGTCCGTCTCGACGGCCACCACCGGCACACCGGCCCGGGCCAGCGCTCCGGCGAGGGCGGAGCCCACGGTGCCCAGGCCGAGCACCGCGACCCGCGCGAAACCGGGAGAATCTGCTGTCGTGGTCATGCCGCTGATTCCTTTCGTCGGGGCCGAGGCCCTGGACGAGTGAGAAGGCTTGGTCTAGGCGGCCGCCGTCCCGCCCCAGCGCACCAGGACGGTGCCCAGCGACATGCCGCCGCCGAATCCGGCCAGCAGCAGCAGATCGCCCTCGTGCAACAGGCCGCCTCTGCGGGCGTCGTCGAGGGCGAGGGGAATGGACGCCGCACTGGTGTTGCCGTGCCGGGCGACGGTCAGATGGGTGCGGGCGCGGTCCAGACCGAGCCGCGGCACCGCTTCGGCGAGCATGACGCCGTTGGCCTGGTGCGGAATGAAATGGTCCACGTCGCCCAGGTCCAGGCCGTGCTCCTCCACCACCCGCCGTACCGCACGCGGCAGTTCGGCCATGACGAACTCGCGCACGCCGCGCCCGTCCATCCGGAAGTGGTGGAGCCCTTCGGCCAGCGTCTTCTCCGACGCGGGCAGCCGGCTGCCGCCCGCCGCCACATGGATCAGATCGTGCCGGTCGCCGCGGCTGGCCAGGTGGGCGCCGAGCACCCCGGACCCGTCGGCGGCCGGGCCGAGCACCACCGCGCCGGCGCCGTCCCCGAAGAGGATCGCGGTGCGCCGGTCGGTCCGGTCGATGATCCGCGAGTAGACGTCCGCGCCGATCACCAGGGCGTACCCGGCGGACCGTCCGCCGGGCGCGGCCGGCAGCAATCGGGCCGCCGCCACCAGCGCGAACACGAAACCGCTGCATACGGCGTTGAGGTCGAAGGCCGCGGCGCCCGGCGCGCCCAGCCGGTCCTGCACCAGGCAGGCGGTGGCCGGCTGCGGGCAGTCCGGGGTGGACGTCGCCACGACGATCCAGGACAGCTCCGCCGCGGTGATCCTGGCCGCGTCCAGGGCCGCGCGGGCCGCCTCGACCGCCAGGTCGGAGGTGGCCTCGGAGTCGGAGGCGTAACGCCGCTCGAGGATGCCGGTCTTCCGCTGGATCCACTCGGCGGAGACTCCGGCCCGGGCCGCGCAGACGCTGTTGGAGACGGTGTCGGCAGGCAGATACGACCCGGTGCCCAGGATCCCGATGGCGGTTCCGGAACCGCCGGGATCACCAGGATCAGCAGGACCACCGGGACTGCCGGGGGTACCCGGGGTGCCTGGGGTGCCGGGATCACCGGGATTTCCGGGGTTGCCTGATTTCCCTGTCATGACGGCTCCTGACCGTTCCGCGGTAAGCGCTGGCACAGGAATGCCGTTCACCAGCCGCCGGCGCTCCAAGGGACTTTCCGTAAGGTTCTCGGGCGGCGGCCGGGCCGGTAACCCTTGTCTGTCCCCCTAAGCGCCCCTACGAGCCGCGTCCGGCCGTGACCAGCGCCCCGGTCCGGCCGCACCTTTGAACCGCGCGTCAGCGTCCGGCCGTCGCCTGCACGGAATAGCCCGGACCCGATCCCGGTCCACCCGCGCCGACGGAGCCCTGGAGACGAGCCAGGGCCGACGGAGCCCTGGAGACGCGCCAGGAAATCAGCGAAGGGGGAGCTCGTGGCTGAGCCAGCGAATCCGGCGGGGCAGAAGGCGGCACCGGAGGCCGCCGAGGCGTCCACGTCCGCCGGGACGTCCGCCGAGGCGTCCACGCAGCTCGGGACGGCCGGCCGGGCCACCGCACCCGTCGCCGTCCTCGGCCTGTCCTGCCGCTTCCCGCAGGCCGACGGCCCCGACGCCTACTGGCGGCTGCTGCGCACCGGCACCGACGCGATCACCCGCGCGCCCGAACACCGCCGCGACACCGTCGCCCCCGACGCGCCCGAAACCGCCTGGGGCGGCTTCCTCGACCGCGTCGACACCTTCGACGCCCGCTTCTTCGGCATCTCGCCGCGCGAAGCCGCCGCCATGGACCCCCAGCAGCGGCTCGTCCTGGAACTGGCCTGGGAGGCCCTGGAAGAGGCCGGCATCCTGCCCGGCACGCTGAAGAACACCCCCACCGGTGTGTTCATCGGCGCCATCTGGGACGACTACGCCCCCCTCGTGCACGCCGACCGGACCGCCACCGCGCACGCCTTCACCGGACTCAACCGCGGTGTCATCGCCAACCGCGTCTCCTACACCCTCGGCTTGACCGGCCCCAGCCTCACCGTCGACACCGCCCAGTCCTCCTCCCTCGTCGCCGTCCACCTCGCCTGCCAGGCCCTGCACAGCGGCGAGGCCGACCTGGTCCTCGCCGGCGGCGTCAACCTGCGCGTCGGCGCCACCAGCGCACAGCGCACCGCCGGATTCGGCGCGCTGTCCCCCAACGGCCGCTGCCACACCTTCGACGCCCGCGCCAACGGCTTCGTCCGCGGCGAGGGCGGCGGCATCGTCGTACTCAAACCCCTCGACCGCGCCCTCGCCGACGGCGACCGCGTCCACGCCGTGCTGCTCGGCAGCGCCGTCAACCACGACGGCGCCACCGACGGGCTCACCGTGCCCAGCGCCGCCGCCCAAGCCGCCGTCGTCCGCCGCGCCCTGCGGCAGGCCGGCACCGACCCGCACCACGTCCAGTACGTCGAACTGCACGGCACCGGCACCCCCGTCGGCGACCCCGTCGAGGCCACCGCGCTCGGCGAGGCCGTCGGCCGCGGCCGCGACGCCGACGACCGGCTGCCCGTCGGCTCCGCCAAGACCAACGTCGGGCACCTGGAAGCCGCCGCGGGCATCGCCGGCCTGATCAAGACCGTGCTCGCCGTCCGCCACCGCGAACTGCCGCCCAGCCTCCACCACGAGACCCCCCACCCGGCCATCGACCTCAAGCGCCTGCGGCTGCGCGTGCAGACCTCCGCAGGTCCCTGGCCGCACCCGGAGCGACCCCTGATCGCCGGAGTCAGCTCCTTCGGCCTCGGCGGCGCGAACTGCCACGTGGTGGTCGGACAGCCCCCCACCCGCCCGGCCTACGACAGCGCCGCCGAGCCCGCGGCGCCGGGCCGCACCCTGCTCTTCCCGCTGTCCGCCCGCGGTCCCCGGGCCCTTCGCGCCCAGGCCGGCCGGCTGCGCCGCCACCTCGACGCGCACCCCGCCGGCGACCCCGCACGCCTGGCACAGGCCCTGGCCACCACCCGCACCGCGCACGAGGACCGCGCGGTCGTCCTCGCCGAGGACCTCGGCCGGCTCGCCGAGCACCTCGACGCGCTCGCCGCCGGCACCGGCACCGCCCGCCTGGTCCAGGACCGCGCCCGCGCCGGCGCCACCGCGTTCCTGTTCTCCGGGCAGGGCAGCCAGCGACCCGGCATGGGACGCGAACTGCACGCCGCGCAGCCGGTGTTCGCCGCCGCGTTCGACGACGTGTGCGCCGCCCTCGACCCGCACCTGGACCGGCCCCTGCGCGACATCGTCTTCGCCGCCCCCGGCAGCGCGGACGCCGCCCTGCTCGACCGCACCGCCTGGACCCAGCCCGCCCTGTTCGCCTACGAGACCGCCCTGTACCGGCTGCTCGACCACCTGGGCGTGCGTCCCGACTTCGTCGTCGGCCACTCCATCGGCGAACTCGCCGCCGTCCACGCGGCCGGCGTCCTCGGCCTCGACGACGCCGCCGCCCTGGTCGCCGCCCGGGGCCGCCTCATGGACGCCCTGCCGGAAGGCGGCGCCATGGCGGCCGTCCAGGCCACCGAGGAGGAAACACACCCGCTGCTCACCGACCGGGTACGCCTCGCCGCGATCAACGGGCCGCGCTCCGTCGTGGTCTCCGGCGACGCCGACGAGGTCGCCCGCATCGTCGAGCACTGGCGCGCCCAGGGCCGCAGGACCAAGCGGCTGAAGGTCAGCCACGCCTTCCACTCCCCACACATGGACGGCATGCTCGACGCGTTCCGCACCGTCGCGGCCGGCCTCACCTACCGTCCCGCCCGGCTGCCCGTCGTCTCCGACCTCACCGGCCGCGTCGCCGCCTCCGACGAGCTGGCCGACCCCGACTACTGGGTGCGCCACGTCCGCGACGCCGTACGGTTCGCCGACGGCATACGCACCCTGCTGGACGCCGGCGTCACCACCTGCGCCGAACTCGGCCCGGACGGCGCCCTCGCCTCCGCGGGCCGCGAAACCGCCGGCGAGCAGGCCGCGTTCGTACCGCTCACCGGCGGCGGCCGCCACCCGGAAGCGGAGGCGTTCACCACCGCCCTGGCCCGCCTGTACACGCTCGGCGCCGCCGACGGCCTCGACTGGGACGCCGTCCTCGGCACCCCCGGCACCCCCCGCTCGGCACTCCCGGCCCTGCCCGGCTACGCCTTCCAGCGCAAGCGCCACTGGGTCACCCCGGACGACACGAGCGCGGTCGCGCACGGCACGGCGACCGCACGGGACGCCGTCGGCGCGGCCTCCGCGTCGGACGCAGGGGCCGGTGCGGTGGCCGACGCCGGGTCGGATACCGGGACCGGTGCGGTGGCCGACGTCGACTTGGATACCGGGACCGATACTGGGGCCGATACCGGGACCGACGACGCCGAAGCCCCCGCGGCCGGCCGTCTGCGCGAGCTCCTCGAACCCCTGCCCGCGGAGGCGCGCGAGCAGGCCGTCCTGGACCTGCTGCGCGGCGACATCGCCGTCGTCCTGGGCCACGACGACCCCGCCGACATCGACCTGCGCGACACCTTCCACGGCCTCGGCTTCGACTCGTGGAGCGCCGTCGAACTGCGCGACCGGCTCAGCCGGGGCACCGGCCTCGACCTGCCCAGCAGCCTCCTGTTCGACCATCCCACGCCGATCGACCTGGCCCGCCACCTGCGCGACCGCGCCCTCGGCACCGGCAGCGGCACCGCCCTCCCCGTCGCCGCCCAGCGCGTCGGTGGCGGCCGCGACAGCGGCTACGAGCCCGTCGCGATCGTCGCCATGGGCTGCCGCTTCCCCGGCGGCACCGACTCGCCCGAGGCGCTGTGGCAGGTCCTTGCCGAGGGACGCGACGTCATCGGTCCCTTCCCCACCGACCGCGGCTGGGACCTCGACGGCCTCTACGACCCCGAGGGCCGGCCCGGCAGGCACTACGTGCGCGAAGGCGGATTCCTCGACGGGGCCACCCACTTCGACCCGCAGTTCTTCGGCATCTCCCCGCGCGAGGCCGCAGCCATGGACCCGCAGCAGCGGCTCCTGCTGGAGACCTCCTGGGAGACCCTGGAGCACGCCGGTATCGACCCGCACTCGCTGCGGGGCTCCGCCACCGGCGTCTTCGTCGGCGCCACCTTCCAGGACTACGGCCCCCGCCTGCACGAAGGCACCGAGTCCACCGAGGGCTACCTGATGACCGGCAGTACGCCCAGCGTCGCCTCCGGCCGCATCGCCTACACCCTCGGCCTCGAAGGCCCCGCCGTCACCGTCGACACCGCATGCTCGGCCTCCCTGGTCGCCCTCCACCTGGCCGCCCAGTCCCTGCGGTCCGGGGAGTGCTCCCTGGCCCTGGCCGGCGGCGTCACCGTCATGCCCACCCCGGGCATCTTCGTCGAACTCACCCGCCAGCGCGCCTTGTCCGCGGACGGCCGCTGCAAGTCCTTCTCCGCCTCCGCCGACGGCACCGGCTGGTCCGAGGGCGTCGGCCTGGTCCTGCTGGAGAAGCTGTCCGACGCCCGCCGCAACGGGCACCGGGTGCTCGCCGTCGTCCGGGGTACGGCGGTCAATCAGGACGGCGCCTCCAACGGCCTGACCGCCCCCAACGGCACCTCCCAGCAGCGCGTCATCCGCCAGGCCCTCGCCAACGCCGGCGTCACCGCCGACTCCGTCGACGCCGTCGAGGCGCACGGCACCGGTACCCGTCTCGGCGACCCCATCGAGGCGCACGCCCTGCTCGCCGCCTACGGACAGCACCGGCCCGAGGACCGGCCCCTGTGGCTCGGCTCCGTCAAGTCGAACATCGGCCACACCCAGTCCGCGGCGGGTGTGGCGGGCGTGATCAAGATGGTGATGGCGATGCGGCACGGAGTGCTGCCGCGCAGCCTCCACTGCGAGGAACTCTCCCCTCACATCGACTGGGACAGCGGCGCCGTCGCCGTCCTCACCCAACACCGCGACTGGCCCGTCACGGACCGCCCGCGCCGCGCGGGCATCTCGTCCTTCGGCATCAGCGGCACCAACGCCCACCTGATCCTCGAAGAAGCCCCCGAGGCCCATGAGGTCCCCGAGGCGCCCGAGGCGCCGGTTGCCGACGGCAGTGCCGTCGGCCCCGTCGCCTGGCTCCTGAGCGCCCGGAACGACGACGCGCTCACCGCACAGGCCGCCCGCTTGCGCGCGTACGCCGACTCACACCCCTACACCCCGCTCGACGCGGTGGCCTCCGCTCTGGCGGCGCATCGTGCGGTGTTCGATCACCGTGCGGTGGTGGTGGGTGGGTCGCGGGAGGAGTTGGTGGCGGGGCTCGAGCGGCCGGTGGTGCG
>NZ_JBVIIE010000022.1:0-131235 GCF_055569945.1 Streptomyces sp. NPDC031340 | reverse complement strand
CATCCAACCCGGCCCAACGCGAGCTCCACGGGCGAAAACCCCGGGCCGGGGAAAGTCCTCGACGCCTCCCCCCCGTGGGGGGGGACCCCCCCCCCCCCCCGGGGCCCCTCCCGTGGTGCCGCGGCACGGCACGCGGGGAGCGGCGCACGGGCGGGCCCGGTGAACCGGGGCCCGCCCGGCAGGGTCGGCCGCCCGTCAGCCCGCCGCGGCGCGCCGCAGGCGCAGGGTCAGGATCTGGAAGGGGCGCAACTCGACGGGGACGCCGTCGTCGACGGGCACCTCCTCCAGCGGCCGTTCCAGCAGATCGGTGATCTGCGCGCCGGCGAGCGGGAAGCCGGTGCGCAGCACGCCCCGGGCGCGGCCGCCGCGGCACTCGTAGAGCCGTACCACGACGTCGCCGGAGGCGTCGTCGGCGAGCTTCACCGCCTCGACGGTCACGCCGTCGCCCCGCACGGAGACGACCGGTTCGGGCGCGCCCGCCGCGTCGGCCACCCGCAGCGGGAGGTTGAGGGCGTAGCCCTCGGCGACCGCGTCCTCGATGTCCGCGCCGGGCAGGAGGGAGTAGGTGAAGCGGTGGCGGCCCTGGTCGGCCCCCGGGTCGGGCACGCGCGGGGCGCGCACCAGGCTGAGGCCGACCGTGGTCGTCGTGCCACCGTCCTCGCGGACCGTGCGGGTGACGTCGTGGCCGTACGTCGAGTCGTTGAGGACGGCGACGCCGTAGCCGGGCTCGGCGAGGTGCACCCAGCGGTGGCCGGAGACCTCGAAGCGGGCCGCCTCCCAGGTGGTGTTGGTGTGGGTGGGGCGCTGGACGTGGCCGAACTGGATCTCCGCCGAGGCGTGCGCGGCGCGGATGTCGACGGGGAAGCCCGCCTTGAGGATCTTCTCGGCCTCGTGCCAGTCGAGGTCGGTCTCGAAGTCGACGCGGGGGCTGCCGGCCCGCAGCGTGATCGTCTGGACGATCGTGGAGCCCTTGCCGAAGGACCGGGAGACCCGGATCGAGGCGAGCAGCGGGTCCTGCTCGACGACCTCGACGCTCGTGGCGTCCAGCAGGTCGGTGTACCGGTTGCGGTAGTGCTTGTCGATGTCCCAGGCGTCCCAGTAGTTGGGCAGGTCGGTGTGCAGCCGCAGCAGGTTGCCCGGGCCGGCGAGCACCTCGCGGTGGGCGCGCAGGTCGAACACGGAGGCCAGGGTGCCGTCCTCGGCCACCTCCACGCGGACCAGGCCGTTGTCGAGGACGCGGCCGTCCACCGTCACCGGCCGCGGCGGCTCGGCGACGGCGAGCGGGGCGCTGCCGTTCGCCGGCACCTCGGCGTACATCGGGACCCCGGTGGCCGTGCGGACGACCTCGGCCCGGTCGTACGGGCTGGTGTTGAAGGCCCGTGCTCCGCCGCCGCCCAGCGCGGCCACCGCCTCGCCGGTCAGTTCCTCCAACTCCTCCGCGACCCGCGCGTATTCGGCCTCCGCCTCGCGGTGCACCCAGGCGATGGAGGAGCCCGGCAGGATGTCGTGGAACTGGTGCAGCAGCACCGTCTTCCACAGCCGGTCCAGCTTCTCGTACGGGTAGGCGTAGCCCGGCGCGTTCAGCGCGGCCGTGGTCGCCCACAACTCGACCTCGCGCAGGCGGTGTTCGGAGCGCCGGTTGCCCTGCTTGGTGCGGGCCTGGGAGGTGTAGGTGGCCCGGTGCAGCTCCAGGTACAGCTCGCCGACCCACACCGGCGCGTCCGGGTACTCCTCGCGGGCCTTGGCGAAGAAGGCGTCGGGGTGCTCGATCTCGACCCGGGGCGATCCCTCCAGGTCGCGCAGCCGGCGCGCCCGTTCCATGATCTCGCGGGTGGGTCCGCCGCCGCCGTCGCCCCAGCCGAAGGGGGCCAGGGAGCGGGTGGCGCCGCCCTTCTCGGCGTAGTTGCGCACCGCGCGGGACATCTCCTCGCCGCTGAAGCGGGCGTTGTAGGTGTCGATGGGCGGGAAGTGGGTGAAGATGCGGGTGCCGTCGATGCCCTCCCACCAGAAGGTGTGGTGGGGGAACTTGTTGGTCTGGTTCCAGGAGATCTTCTGGGTGAGGAACCACTCGTTGCCGGCGAGCTTGGCGAGCTGCGGGTAGGCCGCGGTGTAGCCGAAGGAGTCCGGCAGCCACACCCCCTTGGTCTCGATGCCGAAGTGCTCGAGGAAGAACCGCTTGCCGTGGACGAGCTGGCGGGCGATGGCCTCGCCGCCGGGCAGGTTGCCGTCGGCCTCCACCCACATGCCGCCGACCGGCGCCCACTGGCCCTTCTCGACAGACTTCCTGATCCGCTCCCACACCTGCGGATGGTTGTCGCGCACCCACTCGTACTGCTGGGCCTGCGAGCAGGCGAAGACGAACTCCTCGTACTCCTCGGCCAGGGAGGTGACGTTGGAGAAGGTGCGGGCGGTCTTGCGCTTGGTCTCGCGGACGGGCCACAGCCAGGCGGAGTCGATGTGCGCGTGGCCGACGCCGGAGATCACGTGCGCGCTGGCGTTGGCGGGCTTGGCGAGCACCGGCCGCAGCGCCTCGCGCACGGCGGGGGCCGAACCGGCGACGTCGTCGAGGTCCAGCAGGTCGAGGGCGCGGTCGAGAGCGTGCAGGATCTCGTGGCGGCGCGGGTCGTGCTCGGCGAGCTCCGCCATCAGCTCACGCAGCACCTGAAGATCGAGGTCGAGGTGCCAGACCTGCTCGTCCAGCACCGCGAGGTCGGCGCTGCGGAAGGTGTAGAGGGGCCGGTCGCCCGCGGTGAGGACGTCGCCGAGCGGGGTCGGGCGGGCGAAGTCGTCGGCCAGGATGTCGGGGTTGGAGGCGGCCTCGACCAGGTAGTGGATCTCCTCGCCGCCCGCCGCGGGGGCGGCGACGGGCACGTACTGGTTGAGCGGGTTGACCGCCTTCAGCGGCGTGCCGTCGGCGAGGTGGACCAGGGCCTCGGCCTGGTTGCCCGGCCAGCCGCCGACGAAGCCGAGGTCGATGACGGCCTCGACGCGCCGTCCGGCCCACTCGGCGGGCACCCGTCCGCGCATCCGGAACCAGGTCGTGCCCCAGGGCGGCCCCCAGGGGGTGTCCATGGCGAAGGGCTCATAGGCGGCGGCCGCGGCCCGGTCGAACGGGACCGGCTCGCCCGGCGCCTGCCAGGCCTCGACCGTGAGGGGGACGGTGGCCGCGTAGACCGCGGGCTTGATGCGCTGGGTGTGGAGGCGCTGCGCGCGCTCCTCGATCCGGCGGCGTTCGTCGTGCATGAAGGGTCTCCAGGAAGCCAGGGAGCCGAGCGGGAGCCGGTTGGGGCCGATTGCGAGGTGTCGAGTGCGATTGAGGACGGTTTGGAGTGGTCGGGGAGCGTTGGGACGTTTTGGGGATGGTTTGTGACGACGTGGACAGCGACAGGGGGTGGCCGAAAATGCTTGGGAAAGCGCTTTCTCGACGGGAGCCTACTTGAGGTAGGCCAGTTCGGGATGCGTCGCGGTGTAGTCGTCCACCAGCCGCCGGGCCACGGTCACGGAGTCGACCAGCGGGTGCAGCGCGAACGCCTTCACCGCCGTCCCCCGCGAGCCGGACCCGGCCGCGGCGAGCACCTCGCGCTCGACCGCCTTCACCGCGCACACCAGGCCCGTCGCGTGGCCGGGCAGCGGGTCGACGGCGACCGGGTGCGCGCCGTTGGCGTCGACCAGGCAGGGCACCTCGATGACGGCCTCGGAGTCGAGCGCCGCCAGGGTGCCGCGGTTGCGGACGTTGAGGATCAGGGTGGCGCGTTCGTCGCGGGCGATGGCCCGCATCAGGGCCAGGGCGACCTTCTCGTAGCCGCCGGAGAGGTCGTCGGCCTCGCGCTCGCCGGCGCCGGCGGCCTCCCGGTTCTCCGCCATGTACGTCTCCTCGCGCTCGGCGCGGGTGCGTTCCCAGGCGTCCAGCGCCGACCCGTCCGGGCGGCCGGCCTCCTCGTAGAAGCGGGCCTGCTGGTCGCGCAGGAAGGCGCCGCGGGTCCGCTCCGCCTCCTGGTAGGCGCGTACGGTCTCGCGGTTGAAGTAGTAGTAGTGCAGGTATTCGTTGGGGATCGCGCCCAGGGACCGCAGCCAGTCCGCGCCGAACAGCCGGCCCTCCTCGAAGGAGCCCAGCAGGGTGGAGTCGGCGAGCAGGCGCGGGAGTTCGTCGCGGCCGGCCACCCGCAGGCCGCGGACCCAGCCGAGGTGGTTCAGGCCGACGTAGTCGATCCACGCCTCCCGCGGGTCGGCGCCCAGGACGCGGGCGATCCGGCGGCCCAGGCCGACCGGGGAGTCGCAGATGCCGATGACGCGGTCGCCGAGGTGGCGTGCCATGGCCTCGGTGACCAGGCCGGCCGGGTTGGTGAAGTTGATGACCCAGGCGTCGGGGGCGAGCCGGGCGACCCGCCGGGCGATGTCGACGGCGACCGGGACCGTGCGCAGCCCGTAGGCGATGCCGCCCGCGCCGACGGTCTCCTGGCCGAGGACGCCCTGGGCCAGCGCCACCCGCTCGTCCTCCGCCCGGCCCCGCAGGCCGCCGACCCGGATCGCGGAGAACACGAAGTCGGCGCCCCGCAGCGCCTCGTCGAGGTCGGTGGTGGCGCTCACCTCGGGGGCGTCGGGCACGGCGGCGGCCTGCTCGGCGAGCACCCGGGTGACCGCGGCCAGCCGCCCCGCGTCCAGGTCGTGCAGCACGACCCGGGTCACCCGCCCCTGCGCGCGGTCCCCGAGCAGCGCCCCGTACACCAGCGGCACCCGGAAACCTCCGCCGCCCAGAATCGTCAGCCTCACTCCTGCACCTTTCCCGCCGAAACCGCCGCGCGGCCCGCCTCCCGCGGGGAGGAACGGGCCGGCGGGGCGGCCGGCGCCTCTCGCACGTGTGCGGTCCAATCTCGCAGACCGCACCCGCCCGCGGGCCGGCCCCGGCCGGCCGTCCCGGACGAGAGGAGGCCGCGACCCTCATCGGGCACCGGCCGGTCCACCGGCCGGTCCACCGTTCCACCGGTCCGCGGCACCGGCCGTTCACCGGTCGGCGACACCGGGCGTCTCAGCCGATTCGCACGATTCATGCGGTGAACTCACCTGCCCCGCAAGGACTTTCCTTGTTTTAACTCTTGACGACCGGAGGCACGGAGAGCACATTGGGGCCACTTTGAGAGCGCTCTCACTCTGCTCCCGAAGTCACCAGGCACCCCACGCACGAACTCCGCAGGAGCTCCGCACCGACTTCCGCATGGACCCCCGTACCCGAGAGGCACCCCACATGAGTGACACCTCCGGCACCCCCCGCAGACGGCGCCCGCTGCGGCGGGTGCTCGTCGCCGTCCTCGGCACGCTCGGCCTGACGGCCGCCGCCGCCACCATCGCCGTACCGTCCGCGAACGCCTCCGCGCCCACGCCGCCGTCGGGCTGGACACAGGTGTTCCTCGACGACTTCGACGGCGCCGCCGGCTCCGGCGTCAACACCGCCAACTGGCTCTACGACACCGGGACTTCCTACCCGGGCGGCGCCGCCAACTGGGGCACCGGCGAGGTCGAGACGATGACCAACAGCACGAGCAACGTCTCGCTCGACGGCAACGGCAACCTGCGCATCACCCCGCTGCGCGACTCCTCCGGCCACTGGACCTCGGGCCGCATCGAGACCCAGCGCACCGACTTCCAGCCGCCGTCCGGCGGCAAGCTGCGCATCGAAGCGCGCCTGCAGATGCCCGACGTCACCGGCACCGCGGCGGAGGGCTACTGGCCGGCGTTCTGGGCGCTGGGCTCCCCCTTCCGCGGCAACTACCAGAACTGGCCGGGCGTCGGCGAGCTGGACATCATGGAGAACGTCCAGGGCCTGAACAAGGTCTGGGCCACGATGCACTGCGGCACGAACCCGGGCGGCCCCTGCAACGAGACGACCGGCATCGGCAACTCCGTCGCGTGCCCGAACACCACCTGCCAGTCGGGCTTCCACACCTACTCCATGGAGTGGGACCGCTCGGTGAGCCCGGAGGCGATCCGCTTCTCCGTCGACGGCGTCAACTACCACACGGTGACGGCCAGTCAGGTGGACGCGACGACGTGGGCGAACGCCACCAACCACGGCTTCTTCGTCATCCTGAACGTGGCGATGGGCGGCGGCTTCCCGGACGCCTTCGGCGGCGGACTGGACGCCGACACCCAGCCTGGCCACCCGATGGTCGTCGACTACGTCCAGGTCCTCCAGTCGGGCGGTGGGAGCAGCACCACGCCGCCGCCCTCCGGCAACCGCGACGCCTACAGCGCCATCCAGGCCGAGTCCTACGACAGCCAGTCCGGCGTCGTCACCGAGACCACCTCCGACACCGGCGGCGGCCAGGACATCGGCTACCTCGCCAATGGCGACTGGGCCCTGTACAAGGGCGTCAACTTCGGATCCACGGCGGCCACGCAGTTCTTCGCGAGGGTGGCCAGCGGCGCCGCGTCCGGGGTCAGCGGCCTGGTCGAGGTACGGCTGGACAGCCGCACCTCCGCCCCGGTCGGCAGTTTCGCGCTGGCCAACACGGGCGGCTGGCAGACCTGGAAGACGGTCCCGGCCAACATCAGCGCGGTGACCGGCACGCACGACGTGTACCTCACCTTCTCCAGCGGCCAGCCGTCCGACTTCGTCAACGTCAACTGGTTCGACTTCGGCCACTGACCGGCCTCAGGGAGGCAAGGCGGTTGACCGGCCTCAGCGAGGCAAGGCGGTTGAC
Source organism: Streptomyces sp. NPDC031340 (assembly GCF_055569945.1). Lineage (NCBI taxonomy): Bacteria > Bacillati > Actinomycetota > Actinomycetes > Kitasatosporales > Streptomycetaceae > Streptomyces > Streptomyces sp. NPDC031340. The sequence continues at coordinate 124,537 of NZ_JBVIIE010000022.1, read as the reverse complement.
CGGCCGCCGTCCGGCCCGGTCGCGGCCCGCGAGGGGGCTCCACGCGTCTGCGTGGAGCCCCCTTTCAGGCGTCAGCGCATCTCCGCCCGGAACGCCGCCGGGGTCAGATCGGTGTGCTGGTGGAAGAACTTGGAGAAGTTCGCGGCGTCCGGGAAACCGACCGCGGCGCCGACCCGGCCGATGGGCAGGTCGGTGTGGGCCAGCAGGCGCTTGGCCTCCAGGACGACCCGCTTGTCGATGAAACCCTTGGGCGTCTCGCCGGTGGCGGCGCGCACCGCGCGCACCAGGGTGCGGCGGGAGTAGCCGAGGGCGTCGGCGTAGGCGCTGACGCTGTGGTTGGTGGCGAAGCCCTCCTCCACCGCGTCCCGGAAGAGCGTGAACGTCGTGTCGGCCTGCCGGCGCGCCGCCTCCGCGGAGCTCGCCGCCAGGTGCGCGAGCCGCAGCAGGAACGCCGTGAGCGAGTGGCGCAGCACCGCCGTGTGCAGGCTCACCGGCAGCGTGGCCGCGTCCTCGTACTCGCGCCGCAGCTGGTCCAGGGAGTCGCGCAGGCCGGTCAGCCGGGGGCCGTCGGGGCGCAGCAGCGGCGGCAGGTCGTAGCGGTACAGGCCGGTCGCCTCCACGGTGGCGCGGGGCAGGAAGCCGGGCTGCATGGTCAGGACGGTTCCGCGGTACTCGTCCGTCTCGGAGAAGCGGTGGACCTGTCCGGGGCGGATCCACAGCAGGTCGCCGGCCGTCGCCTCGTACTCGGCGAAGTCGATCATGTGACGGACCGGGCCGTCGCTGAACAGCATGACGACGTGGAAGTCGATGCGGTGCACCCGGTGCGGGGGCGCGGCGGAGTGCCACGTGTGGTCCGCGCCCAGCGGGCCCACCCGCATGCCGACTCCGCCGACGCTCAGCTCGACCGGGAAGGGGAACGTCCTGATTCCGCCGCCGTCGCCGTCCGCGCCGTCCGCGCCGGCTCTCCCTCGGATGATGTCGTCCGCCATGTCCCTCTCGCCCCGCCCCGCCGGCGTTTCCGCTCGTGCCGACGTTCCCGCTCGTGCCGACGTTCCCGCTCGTGCCGATGCTCTCTCCGGTGTCCCACTTTCACCACAGGCTGGCACAACGGCACCTTCCCTGTTAAAAGTCAGACTTTTAAGTTTGAACGCGTTTGTCAGTCCCCTTCGCTCGGATCGAGGATTTCTTGAAGATGAGCACGCAGACCGCGGACCGCTTGGAATGGACCGAACTCGACCGGCGTGCCGTCGACACCGCGCGCCTGCTGGCGGCCGATGCCGTGCAGAAGGTGGGAAACGGCCACCCGGGCACCGCCATGAGTCTGGCGCCGGCGGCATACACGATCTTTCAGAAGGTGATGCGTCACGACCCGGCCGATCCGGAGTGGACCGGCCGTGACCGTTTCGTGCTGTCCCCCGGGCACACCTCGCTGACCCTCTACACCCAGCTCTACCTCGCCGGGTACGAGCTCGGCCTGGACGACCTGAAGGCATTCCGCACCCGCGGCTCGAAGACGCCCGGCCACCCGGAGTACGGGCACACGGCCGGCGTGGAGACCACCACCGGCCCGCTGGGCCAGGGCGTCGCCAACGCCGTCGGCATGGCGATGGCGGCCCGCTACGAGCGCGGTCTGTTCGACCCCGGGGCCCCCGACGGCGCCTCCCCCTTCGACCACACCGTCTGGGCGATCGTCTCCGACGGCGACCTGGAGGAGGGGGTCTCCGCGGAGGCGTCCTCGCTGGCCGGGCACCAGCGGCTCGGCAACCTCGTCCTGCTCTACGACGACAACCACATCTCCATCGAGGGCGACACCGCGACCGCGTTCTCCGAGAACGTGCTGGGGCGGTACGCGGCCTACGGCTGGCACACCCAACGCGTCGAGCCGGCCGAGAACGGCGACGTCGACGTGCACGCCCTGTACGCGGCGCTGCGGGCGGCGCGGGCCGAGACCGGGCGGCCGTCCATCATCGCGATGCGGACGATCATCGCCTGGCCCGCTCCGCACGCCCAGAACACCGAGGCCGCGCACGGCTCGGCGCTCGGCGCGGACGAGGTCGCCGCCACCAAGCGGATCCTCGGCTTCGACCCCGAGCGGGACTTCCAGGTCGACGACGACGTCCTCGCCCACACCCGGGGCGCCCTGGACCGCGGCGCGGAGGCGCACGCCGCCTGGGACAAACGGCTGGACGAGTGGCGCGGCGCCTACCCCGGGCGGGCGGAGCTGTTCGACCGGATCGTCGCCGGGCGGCTGCCCGACGGCTGGCAGGACGCCCTGCCGGTGTTCGAGGAGGGCAAGGCGGTCGCCACGCGTGCCGCGTCCGGCAAGGTGCTGCAGGCGCTCGGCGCGGTGATCCCGGAGCTGTGGGGCGGCTCCGCCGACCTGGCCGGCTCCAACAACACCACCATCGACAAGACGTCGTCCTTCCTGCCGGAGGGCAACCCGCTGCCCGGCGCCGACCCGTACGGGCGGACGATCCACTTCGGCATCCGCGAGTTCTCGATGGCCGCGGAGATGAACGGCATCGCGCTGCACGGCAACACCCGGATCTACGGCGGCACCTTCCTGGTGTTCTCCGACTACATGCGCAACGCGGTGCGCATGTCGGCGCTGATGCAGCTGCCGGTGACGTACGTGTGGACGCACGACTCCATCGGCCTCGGCGAGGACGGCCCGACCCACCAGCCGGTCGAGCACCTGGCGTCGCTGCGCGCGATCCCCGGCCTGAACGTGGTCCGCCCGGCGGACGCCAACGAGACCGCCGTCGCCTGGGCGGAGATCCTCGAGCGGCACGCCACGCGCCCCGCCCCGCACGGTCTCGCGCTGACCCGCCAGGGCGTGCCGACGTACGCGCCGAACCCGGACGCGGCCAAGGGCGGCTACGTGCTGCGCGAGTCGTCCACGCCGGCCCCCGAGGTGATCCTGATCGCCACCGGTTCCGAGGTGCAGCTCGCGGTCGCGGCGCGGGAGCTGCTGGAGGCCGACGGCGTCGGCGCCCGGGTGGTGTCGATGCCGTCCGTGGAGTGGTTCGAGGAGCAGCCGAGCGAGTACCGCGAGCGGGTGCTGCCGCCGGAGGTGCGGGCGCGCGTCGCCGTCGAGGCCGGGATCGGCCTGACCTGGCACCGCTTCGTCGGCGACGCCGGCCGGATCGTCTCCCTGGAGCACTTCGGCGCCTCCGCGGCCGCCGGGACCCTGTTCGCCGAGTTCGGCTTCACCCCCGAGAACGTCGTCGCCGCCGCCCGGGAATCGCTGGCCGCCGCCCGCGGTTGATGCGAGCGCGAGGAAGAAGATGATCAAGAAGAAGATGATCGCTGTGAGCGAAGCGACCGCGACCGCGACCGCGGGAGCACTCGAATCGGAGGCGGCCCGGCACGACCTGCCGGCCGCGGTGACGAAATCCCTGAAGCACAAGGGAGTTGATGCTGTATGAGCGCCACTCCGCTGGAGGAGGTGACGGCTCCGGCCACCGGATGGGTCAACCCGCTGCGGGACGCCCGCGACCGCCGGCTGCCCCGCGTCGCGGGCCCGTCCGGCCTGGTCATCTTCGGCGTCACCGGCGACCTGTCCCGCAAGAAGCTGATGCCGGCCGTGTACGACCTCGCCAACCGGGGCCTGCTGCCGCCGGGTTTCTCACTCGTCGGCTTCGCCCGCCGGGACTGGGAGGACCAGGACTTCGCGCAGGTCGTCCACGACGCCGTGCGCGACCACTCCCGTACGCCGTTCCGGGAGGAGGTCTGGCAGCAGCTCGCGGAGGGCATGCGGTTCATCCCGGGCGACTTCGACGACGACACGGCGTTCAAGCAGCTGCGGCAGACCGTCGACGAGCTCGACAGGGCCCGCGGCACCGGCGGCAACTTCGCCTTCTACCTGTCGGTGCCGCCGAAGTTCTTCCCGAAGGTCGTGCGGCAGCTGAAGAAGCACGGGCTGGCGGACGCCCGGGAGGGGTCCTGGCGGCGCGCGGTCATCGAGAAGCCGTTCGGCCGCGACCTGGCGAGCGCGCGTGAGCTGAACGCGATCGTGCACGACGTGTTCGAGCCGGACCAGGTGTTCCGCATCGACCACTACCTGGGCAAGGAGACCGTCCAGAACATCCTGGCGCTGCGCTTCGCCAACCAGCTGTTCGAGCCGATCTGGAACCGGTCCTTCGTGGACCACGTGCAGATCACCATGGCCGAGGACATCGGCATCGGCGGCCGGGCCGGTTACTACGACGGCATCGGCTCGGCCCGTGACGTCATCCAGAACCACCTGCTGCAGCTGCTGGCGCTGACCGCCATGGAGGAGCCCGCCTCCTTCGACGCGCCGTCGCTGCTGATGGAGAAGCTGAAGGTGCTCAGGGCCGTGAAGCTGCCCGAGGATCTCGGCCGGCACACGGTGCGGGCCCAGTACACGGGCGCCTGGCAGGGCGGCGAGAAGGTGCGCGGCTACCTGGAGGAGGACGGCATCGACCCGGACTCCACCACCGACACCTACGCGGCGGTCCGGCTGAACGTCGACAACCGCCGCTGGGCGGGCGTCCCCTTCTACCTGCGCACCGGCAAGCGGCTGGGCCGCCGGGTCACCGAGATAGCCGTGGTGTTCCAGCGGGCGCCGCACTCCCCCTTCGACTCCACGGCGACGGAGGAGCTGGGCCAGAACGCCATCGTCATCCGCGTCCAGCCGGACGAGGGCGTCACCGTCCGCTTCGGCTCCAAGGTGCCGGGCACCTCGATGGAGATCCGGGACGTGACCATGGACTTCGCCTACGGCGAGTCGTTCACCGAGTCCAGCCCGGAGGCGTACGAGCGTCTCATCCTGGACGTGCTGCTCGGCGACGCCAACCTCTTCCCCCGTCACCAGGAGGTGGAAGAGTCGTGGCGGATCCTCGACCCGATCGAGGAGCACTGGGCGACCGACGGCAGGCCCGCGCGCTACGCCGCGGGCAGCTGGGGACCCGGGGAAGCCGACGAGATGCTCGCACAAGACGGACGGAGCTGGCGCAGGCCATGAAGATCGACCTGACGGACACCACGGCAAGCAAGATCAACAAGGCGTTGGTGCAGGGTCGCCGCGCCATCGGCACCCCCGCCGTGGGCATGGTGCTGACGATGGTGATCGTCACCGACGAGGAGAACGCCTACGACTCGATCAAGGCGGCCGAGGAGGCCTCGCACGAGCACCCCTCGCGCACCCTGGTCGTCATCAAGCGGCACGCCCGCACCCCGCGCGACCGCCACAACTCCCACCTCGACGCCGAGGTGCGGGTGGGCGCCGACGCGGGCACCGGCGAGACGGTCGTCCTGCGCACGTACGGCGAGGTGTCCGAGCACGCCGACTCCGTCGTGCTGCCGCTGCTGCTGCCCGACGCGCCGGTCGTCGTGTGGTGGCCGGTGGAGGCACCGGAGGACCCGGCCAAGGACCCGCTGGGCGCTCTCGCGCAGCGCAGGATCACCGACCTGTACGCCGCCGAGAACCCGCTGGAGGCCCTCCGGGCCCGCGCCCGCTCCTACGCCCCCGGCGACACCGACCTCGCCTGGACCCGGCTGACCCCGTGGCGTTCCATGCTCGCCGCGGCCCTGGACCAGGCCCGGACGAAGATCGTCTCGGGCGCGGTGGAGGCCGAGGCCGACAACCCGGCCGCCGAGTTGCTGGCGCGCTGGCTGGAGGCACGGCTGCACGTGAAGATCGACCGGGTCGTCACCGCCGGCCCGGTGGTCACCGCGGTGCGCCTGGGCACCCAGCAGGGCGAGATCGTCATCGACCGCCCCGAGGGCCCGCTGGCCACGCTGACCCTGCCGCACCAGCCTTCCCGCACCCTCGCGCTGAAGGTCCGCACCACCTCCGAACTCATCGCCGAGGAGCTGCGGCGCCTCGACGCGGACGAGATGTACGCCGTGGCCCTGCGCGGCGAGTCCCCCAAGGAGAACGCCTCTCATGTCTGACGCCCCCCAGCTCACCCGGCGGCCCGAGTGGACCGCCCTGCAGGACCACCGCGCCCGGCGACAGCCCCACCTGCGCGAGCTGTTCGCCTCGGACCCGGGGCGTGCGCAGCGGTACGTGGTCCGCGTGGGCGACCTGCGCATCGACTACTCCAAGCACCTGGTCACCGACGAGACGCTGGCCCTGCTGCGGGAACTGGCCGCCGCCACCGACGTGTTCGGCCTGCGCGACGCGATGTTCCGCGGCGAGAAGATCAACGTCACCGAGGACCGGGCGGTACTGCACACCGCGCTGCGCGCCCCGCGCGACGCGGTGATCGAGGTCGACGGTGAGAACGTGGTGCCCAAGGTCCACGAAGTCCTCGACCGGATGGCCGGCTTCGCCGGGCGCGTCCGCTCCGGCGAGTGGACCGGCCACACCGGCCGGCGCATCCGCAACGTCGTCAACATCGGCATCGGCGGCTCCGACCTGGGCCCGGCGATGGCCTACGAGGCCCTGCGCGCCTACACGGCACGGGAGTTGACGTTCCGGTTCGTGTCGAACGTGGACGGCGCCGACCTGCACGAGGCCGTCCGCGACCTGGACCCGGCGGAGACGCTGTTCATCGTCGCGTCCAAGACGTTCACCACCATCGAGACCATCACCAACGCCACCTCGGCCCGGTCCTGGCTGCTCGCGGGGCTCGGCGGCGACGAGAAGGCGGTCGCCCGGCACTTCGTCGCCCTGTCGACGAACGCCGAGAAGGTCACCGGCTTCGGCATCGACCCGGACAACATGTTCGAGTTCTGGGACTGGGTCGGCGGCCGCTACTCCTACGACTCGGCCATCGGCCTGTCCCTGATGATCGCCATCGGCCCGGACCGCTTCCGGGAGATGCTCGACGGCTTCCGCATCGTCGACGAGCACTTCCGCACCGCCGAACCCGCCGCCAACGCCCCGCTGATCATGGGCCTGCTGGGCATCTGGTACGGCAACTTCTGCGACGCCCAGTCGCACGCCGTGCTGCCCTACAGCCACTACCTGTCCAAGTTCACCGCCTACCTCCAGCAGTTGGACATGGAGTCCAACGGCAAGTCGGTGCAGCGCGACGGGCAGCCGGTGGACTGGCAGACCGGGCCGGTCGTGTGGGGCACGCCGGGCACCAACGGGCAGCACGCCTACTACCAGTTGATCCACCAGGGCACCAAGCTGATCCCGGCCGACTTCATCGGCTTCGCCGAGCCGGTCGCCGAGCTCGGCGACGAGCTGAAGGCGCAGCACGACCTGCTGATGGCGAACTTCTTCGCGCAGACGCAGGCCCTCGCCTTCGGCAAGACGCCGGACGAGGTCCGCGCGGAGGGCGTCCCGGAGGAGCTGGTCGCGCACAAGACGTTCCGGGGCGACCACCCGACGACCACCATCCTGGCGCGGGAACTCACCCCGTCCGTGCTCGGCCAGCTCATCGCCCTCTACGAGCACAAGGTGTTCGTCCAGGGCGCCGTATGGAACATCGACTCCTTCGACCAGTGGGGCGTCGAACTCGGCAAGGTGCTGGCCAAGCGCGTCGAACCCGCCCTGACCGAAGGGGCCGACGTCCCCGGCCTCGATCCCTCCACCAGCGCGCTGGTGGCCGCTTACCGCGAGCTCAAGGAAGTGAACTGAACCATGACTGCGATGCAGTTGGGCCTCATAGGCCTCGGGAAGATGGGCGGCAACATGCGCGAGCGGCTGCGCCGCGCGGGCCACACCGTCATCGGCTACGACCGCAACCCCGACCTGTCCGACGCGTCGAGCCTGGCCGACCTCGTCGACAAGCTCGAAGCCCCGCGCACGGTCTGGGTGATGGTCCCGGCCGGCTCCCCCACCCAGTCGCTGATCGACGAGCTGGGCACGCTGCTGTCCCCCGGCGACGTCGTCGTCGACGGCGGCAACTCCCGCTGGACCGACGACGAGAAGCACGCCGCCGAACTGGGCGCCAAGGGCATCGGCTTCGTCGACGCCGGCGTCTCCGGCGGCGTGTGGGGCCTCGAGAACGGCTACGCCCTGATGGTCGGCGGCGACAAGGAGCACGTCGACCGGCTCCGGCCGGTCTTCGACGCCCTCAAGCCGGAGGGCCCGTACGGGTTCGTCCACGCGGGCAAGGTCGGCGCCGGGCACTTCTCCAAGATGGTCCACAACGGCATCGAGTACGCCATGATGCAGGCGTACGCGGAGGGCTGGGAGCTGCTGGAGAAGGTCGACTCGGTGGACAACGTCCGCGAGGTGTTCCGCTCCTGGCAGGAGGGCACCGTCATCCGCTCCTGGCTGCTCGACCTCGCGGTCGACGCGCTCGACGACGACGAGCACCTCGACAAGCTCCGCGGCTACGCGCAGGACTCCGGCGAGGGCCGCTGGACCGTCGAGGCCGCGATCGACCACGCGGTGCCGCTGCCGGCGATCACCGCGTCGCTGTTCGCCCGGTTCGCCTCCCGGCAGGACGACTCCCCGCAGATGAAGATGGTCGCGGCGCTGCGCAACCAGTTCGGCGGTCACGCCGTCGAGTCGAAGGGCTGACGGGCGCGTGGGGGACCTCCTGCTGGTCCGCCACGGCGAGACGGAGTGGAGCGCGTCGGGCCGGCACACCAGCCGGACCGACCTGCCCCTCACCCCGAACGGTGAGGCGCAGGCCAAGGTGCTCGCTCCGCTGCTGTCGCGGCGGACCTACGCGCTCGCCCTGACCAGTCCGCTGCGCCGCGCGATGTGCACCGCGGAACTGGCGGGCCTGACGGGGACGACGACCGACCCCGACCTGCACGAGTGGGACTACGGCGGCTACGAGGGCATCACCACCGTCGAGATCCACCGCACCCGGCCGCACTGGGACCTGTGGCTGCACGGCGTGCCGCCGGCGCCGGACGGCGCCCCGGGCGAGTCGCCGGCCGAGGTGGGCCTGCGGGCGGACCGGGTGCTGGCCCGCGTCGACGCCGCGCTGCAGAACGCCGCCGGGGATGTCGTCCTGGTCGCCCACGGCCACTTCCTGCGCGTGCTGACGGCACGCCGGCTGGGGCTGACCCCGGCGGACGGGCGGCTGTTCCAGCTCGCGACGGGAACCGTCTCCCGCCTGTCGACCGAGCACGGCCGCCCGGTCATCGCCGAGTGGAACACCCGGCCGTAGGGCTCGTGCGAAACATCGAAGCATGGGGATCCGGCGGGACATCGGAGCGTGGGGCTCGTGCAGGACACCAGGGCTTCGGCGCGGGCGACCGGCCAGCTAGAGTCCCCGCTTGATGGACATAGACGAGCTGACCCCGGCCGAGCGGCGGGTGTGGCGGGCCTACGCGACGGGCACGACCGTGGACTTCGGCGAGGGAGAGGAGGAGCAGGGGCCGGACCCGGCGCACGGCGACGACCAGGGTCCGGAACGGACCGTCAGGGCACGGGTGTTGCGGGCCCTGCTCCTCAACGGCCCACAGGAGCCGGGTGAGGTGGCGGCCCTGAAGGTGAAGGGGGCGCGGATCACCGGGGTGCTGAACCTGCGGTACGCGACCGTCGGCAGCGTCGTCCACCTGGGCCGCTGCCGCTTCACCGACGTCCCGGACCTCTCCGGCGCGCACCTGTCCTACCTCAATCTGCGCGACTCCGTGCTGCCGGGCCTGATGCTCCCACGGGCCCGGGTGGACGGCAGTGTGCGGCTGACCGGCTGCCGGTTCGGCGGTCCCGTGCACCTGGGTGGGACGGAGGTGTCCGGCGCGCTGTTGCTGGAGCGGGCGGAGATCACCGCGGCCGGGCCGGAACCGGTGCTGAAGCTCAGCCACCTGACCGTCAGGGACGACCTGTGCGCTCCGGGGCTGAGCGCGCACGGCGAGGTTCGGCTCGACGGCGCGGCGGTCGCCGGAACCGTCGACCTCACCGACGCGCGGCTGGATCACCCCGGCAAGGCCGCTCTTGACGCGCAGACCCTCACGGTGGAGGGCGACCTGCTGATGCGGCAGGTGTCGGCGTCCGGCTCGGTCGGGCTGCGCGGCGCCCGCGTCGCGGGCCGCCTCGACCTGTCGTACGCCCGCCTGTCGAACCCCGGCGGTACCGCCCTCCGGGCGAGCAGCTGCACCGTCGGCGAGCTGTGGCTGCGCGGCGGCCCGCCCCTGGACGGACGGCTCAACCTGCGCCGCGCCCAGGCCGACGTCCTGTTCCTGGAGCCGGACAAGGTGCCCAGGGAGGTCCTGCTCAGCAACCTCGTCTACAGCACGCTCACCCCGCATGTGCCCGCCGAGCGCCGCCTCACCATGCTGGAACGCGACGGCGACGGCTATGTCCCGTACTCCTACGAACAGTTGACCGCCGCCTACCGCCGCGTCGGCGACGACCACGCGGCCCGGCTGGTCCAGCTCGCCAAACAGCGCCGGCTGCGCTCCACCCGCGCCTGGTACGGGCGGCTGTGGGGCTACGTCCAGGACGCCACCGTCGGTTACGGCTTCCGTCCGCTGCGCGCCTGCGCCTGGCTGCTGTCCCTGCTGGCGGTCGGCTCGGTGGCGTACGCCCTGCACCATCCCCGCCCGCTCAAGCCGTCGGAGGCCCCGCACTTCGACCCGGTGTTCTACACCCTCGACCTGCTGCTGCCGGTGATCTCCTTCGGCCAGGAGGACGCGTTCGCGCCGGACGGCTCGTACCAGACGCTGTCCTACGCGCTCGTCATCACCGGCTGGATCCTGGCCACGACGGTCGTCACCGGCATCACCCGCACCATCAGCCGCCAGTGAGCCGGTCGGCGGCGAGCCGGTCCGCGCTGGGGTGCGGGGCGTGGTCGAGTCGCCGTAGCGCCTGAACGAGACCGGCCGCGTCTGCGTTCCGTCGGCCGGGGTCGTTACGGGGCAGATGTCACGTCGACAGAGCCGCCGCGGTGCCTCAGGAAGCCGCCGCGTCGAGGAGCGGGGCCAGTTCGCGGACAACGGTGTCCAGGGCGCGTACGTCGCGTTCGGCTCGGGCGATGAGGATGGCGCCCTCCAGGGCGCTGATCATCAGCGTGGCGAGCGGTTCGGCGCGTCCGGCGGGCACCCCCATGCCGGTCAGCGCCTCGGCGACCGGCGCGGTCCAGGCCGCGAAGGCCGCGGCCGCCGCCTGCCGGGTGGACTCGGCCGACTGCGCGCACTCCGCCGTCGCCGCCGCGACCGGGCAGCCGCCGGCGAAGCCGGCCTGCTGGTACTCGTCGGTCCACTGACTGACCATCGCCGCGAACAGGCCGCCCGGCGTGGGCCGTTCCAGGCCGGCCAGAAAGCGGGCGACGCGCTTGGCGGCGTAGCGGCCCGCCCAGGCCACCGCCTCGTTGACCAGTTGCTCCTTGCCGCCCGGGAAGTAGTGCTGGAGCGAGCCGCGGGGCGCCTCGGCGTGCACGGCGACATCGCGCATGCCGGTCGCGGCGACGCCCTGGCGCCGGATGAGCTGGGCCGCGCTGAAGACCATCCGGTCGCGCGGACCCCGTTCGGGCACCGTCATGGCCCACCTCCCGTGCCGTCGGTCTTCCGTGACGCGGGGAACCTTTCACCCGGCTCACCCGGCCGCACTCTATGACGGCCGTCATGACAGCGGCTACTATGACAGCCGTCATAGACCTATGACGGCCGTCATGGACGGCGGTCACACGGACAGGAGGCGGTGCACCGTGCACGTCGGCTTCGTCGGGCTCGGCGTCATGGGCCTGCCCATGGCGCTGCGGCTGGCCCACGCGGGAACGCCCCTCGTCGTGTGGAACCGCACGCCCGCCCGCGCCGAACCGCTGCGTGCGGCCGGGGCCGAGGTGGCGGCGGAGGCCGGCGAGGTGTTCGCGCGGGCGGACACGGTGATCCTCATGCTGGCCGACGACCTCGCGATGGACGCCGTCCTGGGCCGCGGCACCCCTGGCTTCACCGCCCGCGTCGCCGGGCGCACGGTCGTTCACATGGGCACGACCTCGCCCGAGTACTCCGAGGCGCTCCAGGCCGACGTCCGCGCCGCGGGCGGGAGGTACGTCGAGGCCCCCGTCTCCGGCTCCCGGGTCCCCGCGGAGAACGGGCAGCTGGTGGCGATGCTGGCCGGGGAGCCGGCGGACGTAGGAACCGTACGTCCACTGCTGGCCCCCCTGTGCCGCGAGACGTTCGTCTGCGGCCCGGCGCCGAACGCCCTGCTGATGAAGCTGGCGGTCAACCTGTTCCTCATCACCCAGGTCACCGGCTTCGTCGAGGCCTTCCACTTCGCCGACCGGCAGGGTCTGGACCGGCGGTTGTTCCTGCGGGTCCTGGACGCGGGCCCGATGGCCAGCGCCGTGTCCCGGATGAAGGCGCCCAAGCTGCTGGACCGGGACTTCGCCGTGCAGGCGGCGGCGCTGGACGTGCTGAAGAACAACCACCTGATCGCCGAGGCGGCCCGCAAGCAGGGCCTCGCCTCGCCCCTCCTCGACGTCTGCCACGCCCTCTTCCGGGAGACGGTGTCGCTCGGGCACGGCGGCGAGGACATGGCGGCCGTGCTGCACGCCCTGGAGGCGCGCACCGCGGCCGACGTCACCGGCTGCTGACGGTCACCCCTGGTTGTCACCCCGGGCGATCCCGTACGCCCGTTCCACCCGCAGCCGCGCCACCAGCCGCCGGTCGCGGACCATCGCGGCCCGGAAGTCGTCCCAGTCCGGGTGCTCGCCGAGCACGTCGCGGTAGAGCCGGATCAGCTCCTCGACCGTGTCGTCGTGCGGGTCCGCGGCGACGGGTGTGAGCTCGGCCGTCCCCTCGACGACCGTGTACGCCCACCGGTCGGCGGTGGTCACGTGGTACGACGCCCGCGGGTCCCGGCGCAGGTTGCGGGTCTTGGCCCGGTCGTCCGTGACGGAGATCCGGACGATCCGCTCGTCGGGGTCGTAGTGGTGGCTCACGTTCGACAGCTGGGGGCGGCCGTCACGCTTGAGGGTGACCAGCACCCCACCGCGGACTTCGGAGAGCAGGCTGAGCAGCGCGTCTTCGGTCATACCGAGGTCAACCGGCGCGACCGCCCGTCGCATTCCGCGCAACGAGCCTCTACGGGCTACCGGCTCCGGCACGGGCCCGGCCGCCCCGCCCCCTCAGCGCCCCGCCCCTTCAGCGCCCCGCCACCCGGCCGCTGCAGGCAGAACGCGCCGACGACCGAGGGACCGTACTCGCGTTCCTACGGGATCATGAGGTCTGAGGCCGGCCGGGCGGGGTATGCCGACCGCGCCTCGGGAAAGTGATCGGAGGAGAGCGATGGGACACTTGCGACAAGAGGTCGATCCGGGCGAGGCGGGGCTGGACGCGAAGGCGCTCGACCGGCTCGACCAGCACTTCGCCCGCCACGTCGACGAAGGACGCCTGCCCGGCTTCCTGGTGGCCGTGGCCCGCGGCGGCCGGGTCGCCCACCTCACCGCGCACGGCCGGCGCGACATCGCGGCCGGGCTGCCCGTCGAGACCGACACACTGTGGCGGATCTACTCCATGACCAAGCCGGTCACCGCGGTCGCCGCGCTGATCCTCACCGAAGAGGGCCGGCTGTCACTGGACGACCCGGTAGCCCGGTACCTCCCGGCCTTCACCGACCCCCATGTCCACGTGAGCGGCACGGGCGCCGACGTCCGCACCCGCCCGGCCGCCGGACCGATACGGATCCGGCACCTGATGACCCACACCGCCGGCCTGACCTTCGGCTTCTACCACGCCCACCCCGTCGACGCCCTCTACCGCGCGGCCGGGCTGGAGTCCTCGGTGGTGCCGGGCACGGACCTCGCCCGCACGGTCGACGTGTACGCGAGCCTGCCGCTGCAGTTCGATCCGGGCACCCAGTGGAACTACTCCGTCGCCAGCAACGTGCTCGGCAGGGTCATCGAGGTGGTGTCCGGTCAGCCGCTCGACGCGTTCTTCGCCGAGCGGATCTTCGGCCCGCTCGGCATGGCCGACGCCGGGTTCCACGTCCCGGAGGAACAGGCGCCCAGGCTCGCGGAGTTGTACGGCGACACCGGCGACGGCGGCATCGAGCCGATCCCGGGGCTGCCGCTGCGCGGGCGGCCCCGTCTGCTGTCCGGCAGCGGCGGCATGGTGGCCTCCGCCTACGACTGGCACCGTTTCATGGAGCTGCTGCGCCGCCGCGGCGAACTCGACGGCGTCCGCCTGCTAGCGCCCGAGTCGGTGGACCTGATGACCCGCAATCACCTGCCCGGCGGCGCCGACCTGCGCTCTTTCGGCAGCCACCCCGTCCACGACGTGCCCGGCAACGACGGTGTGGGTTTCGGCCTCGGCGTCTCCGTGGTCGTCGACCCGGCCCGCACCGCGGCGCCCACCGCACTGGGCACCTACGGCTGGAGCGGGGTCGCGACGACGACGTTCTGGGTGGACCCCGGCCGCGACCTGACGGTGCAGTTCTACACGCAGCTGCGGCCGAAATCGTCCAACGCGTTCTTCCCCGAGCTCAAGCGGCTGGTGCACGAGGCCGTCACCGGCTGAGACCGCCCTCCCCGCCAGGAGTGCCGACACCGAGTTCACGGCAGGCGAGGCGGAAGCAGTCCGGGGCCGACACCCAGGAGCCGGCGGGTGAGACGCCGCAGCCGGCCGGCCCGGAGCGGAGCCGCGGACCACCCCGCCGGTCGCCGGGCCCCTACCGGAGGTGTGCCACCGCGTCCAGGTGCGGCAGGTGGTGGTCCAGCCGCTCCCGCTTCGTGCGCAGGTAGGTGATGTTGCTCTCGCACGGCGGGATCAGCAGCGGCACCGTCTCTGCCACCTCGATGCCGTGCCGCGTCAACGCCTCCCGCTTGCGCGGGTTGTTGGACATCAGCCGTACCGAGTTCACGCCGAGGTCGTGCAGGATCCCCGCGGCGACGCCGTAGTCGCGCGCGTCCACCGGCAGCCCGAGCGCCAGGTTGGCCTCGACGGTGTCCAGGCCCTCCGCCTGCAGCGCCATCGCCCGCAGCTTGGCCAGCAGCCCGATGCCGCGCCCCTCGTGGCCTCTCAAGTACACGACGACGCCACTGCCTTCGGCGACGACGGCACGCAGCGCGGACGCCAGCTGGTCGCCGCACTCGCAGTGCTGCGAGCCGAACGCGTCACCGGTGAGGCACTCGGAGTGCAGGCGGGTCAGCACGCGCTCGGCGCCGATCTCCCCGTACACGAGGGCCACTTGCTCGTCACCGCGGTCGTGGTCCAGGTAGCCGACCGCGCGGAATTCCCCGTACACGGTGGGCAAGGGGGCATTCACGATCCGCTCCACACCCGTGCGCTGCGCCGGCTTCTTGCCGAGTACCCCGATTTTTTCTGTCATGATCTGATTCCTAAACAGAGACGAAAGGCCGTGAGGGAATGGATGGTTCGGGCGCGCGTACGGCGGCGTACGGTCTGGTGCCGACGGACACTACGGAGGAGGTACGGACCAGAGGTGCGGGTGTCTCAACGCAGGTGGCCGTCCTTCCGGTCGGCAGCTTCGAACAGCACGGTCCGTTCCTTCCGTTGGCGACGGACACACTCGTCGCCTGTGCCGTGGCCCGGGAGATCGCCGCGGCGTACCCGGTGCACCTCCTTCCTCCGGTGACGATCTCCTGCTCGCACGAGCACGCGGGCTGGCCGGGGACCGTCAGCATCTCCGCCGTGACCCTGCACGCGGTGGTGCGGGACATCGCCGACTCGCTGCGCCGCTCCGGCGTGGACGCCCTGGTGGTGGTCAACGGGCACGGCGGCAACTACGTACTGGGCAACGTGGTCCAGGAATCCTCCGCCCGCGGCGAGCGGATGGCGCTCTTCCCGGCCGTGGAGGACTGGGAGACGGCCCTGCTGCGCGCGGGGGTGGTCACCTCGCCGCTCACCGACATGCACGCGGGAGAAATCGAGACCTCCATTCTTCTGCACGCTCACCCCGAAATGGTCCGACCCGGTTACGAGAGTGCCGACTTCGTCGCGGACGACCGGCGTCATCTGCTCACCCTCGGTATGTCCGGCTATACCGATTCGGGCGTCATCGGACGCCCTTCCCTGGGTTCCGCGGAAAAGGGCAAGGAGCTGCTGGCGAGCCTGGTGGAATCCTTCGGCGCGTATTTCTCACTGCTCACCTCGCGGGACGGGTCCGCATAGTCTTCCCGGTCGGCCGCCGCCGCGGAAGCCGCGCGCAGGCCCTCGTACCAGCGGACGACGAGGACGACGGCTCCCGGCAGGCCGGCGACGAAGCTCAGCACCCCGTAGACGACGGCGACCGCCAGGCCGCTGCTCGCGCCGAGGCCGGCGGCCCCGAACGCCCAGGCGGTGACGCCCTCGCGGGGGCCGAAGCCGCCCACGTTCAGGGGCAGTCCCATGGCGAGCAGCGCGAGCACCGCGAGGGGCAGCAGGACGGCGACGGACGCCGCGGCGCCGGCGACCCGCGCGGACAGCACGAACATCGCGACGTGACCGGCCAGGACGAGCACGGACGAGACCACGACGCCCGGCCCGTTGCGGCGCGACAGCAGCGCCTCGCGCGCCTCGGCGAGGGTGGCGCGCAGGACACGTCCCCGGCGGGAGGACGTGCCGTTCATCCGCAGCGCCACGGCGACGGCGAGCGCGCCCGCGGCGGCGAGGGCGGCGAGCGGCGCGAAGTGGCGGGCCTCGCCGAGCACCGGGGACGGCAGGGTCAGCAGCACGGCCGCGCCGACGACGGCCAGCGCCGCCTGTCCGGCGGCGCGTTCCAGCACGACGGTCCGCACGCCGCGGCCCAGGTCGCCTTCGCTCCGCCCGTGCCGCACGGCCCGGTGTACGTCGCCGAGGACGCCGCCGGGCAGCGCCGCGTTCAGGAACAGGGCACGGTAGTAGTCGGCGACGGCCGCGCCGAACGGCAGCCGGATCCGCAGTCCCCGGGCAACCAGCGCCCAACGCCAGGCGCTGAGCACGGTGGTGACCAGACCGATGCCGAGCGCCGCGAGCAGCGTCGTCGCGTCGATCCGCCGCAGCCCGTCCAGGAACACACCGGTGCCCAGCCGCCACATCAGCACGGCCAGGATCGCGACCCCGGCGACGGTCCCGAAGTGCGTCCGCACGGCACGCGACGCGAGCAGGGCCCGCCAACGCCCCACCCGCGGAGCGGTCGTGGCCTCGGACCCGGACTCGGGCCCAGCCCCGGACCCGTACTCGAACCCGGACTCGGACTCGGACTCGGACTCGGACTCGGCAAGGTCCGGGGCCAGGGCGACTTCGGCCGGGCACTCAGCGGTCCGTACGACGGCCGGGGCGGCCGCCCCGGCCCCGCCTGGTGCGGCCCCCCGCACCGTCACCGCCATCGTTCCCGTAGCGGTCGCCGTCGCTGTCACCGTCTCCACACTCACGCCAGCGCACCGCCCGCCGTCGGCCGGGACAGGGCCAGCAGGTCGCTGTGGTGGACGACGACCTGCAGTTCACCGGCGTCGCAGGCGGCCAGCCGCTCACGCAGGTACCGTTCCGCGCGCGGCTGCAGCTCGGGGCGCTGTTCGACGGCCGCGCCGACCCAGCCGCGCAGCCACTGGGCCGTCAGCGCGGCCTCGCCGGGGCCGAGCCGCCACGGGCTCGGGTGGATGCGTACCGTCGCCCCGCGCTCGGAGAACGCCTCGGCCGCCGCCGTGACCGCGTCGGGTCCCAGCAGTCCGCCCCGGCGCTGGTGGGCGTTGAACGCCTCGGTGATCTCCTGGTCCAGCGGATCGGACGGGGTGAGTTCGACGCGTCCGGCGACGGACAGCGTGAGCAGCGCCGCGCAGCCCGCCCCGGTGCAGGCGGCGGCCAGCGCCTCGACCTCCTCGCGGTTGAGCACGTCCAGCAGCGCGGAGGCCGTCACCAGCGCCGCGCCGGCGAGGGCGTCCGGGGTGAGCCGGGCGACGTCGCCGCGCCGCGCCTCCACGGTGACGCGGCTGCCGTCGGCGGCGGAACGCGGTCCGGTGACGGCCGCGAAGTGCAGGAGGTAGGGGTCGCGGTCGTGCAGGATCCAGTGCTGCGCGCCGTCCAGGTGGGGGGCGAGCCAGCGGCCCATCGAGCCGGTGCCGCACCCGACGTCGTGGACGATCAGCCCGGATCGCCCCGGCAGGTTGGCGAGCCGGATGCGCAGCGGGTCGAGCAGGTCGTGGGCGCGGGCGGCCGCGTCGACGGGCTCCCGCAACTGGAGCCACTCGGGCGCGTAGCGCGGCGGCTCATCCTCCGCCCCGTCCTCCCGCAGGCGTACGGTGGCCCGTTCGCCGGGCCTGAGGGTGGGCCCGGCGCCGGGGATCACGGAGTCCTCGCCGCGCACGACGGCATCCCCACCGGGAACGACGGAACCCCCGCCGGGAAGAACGGACCCCACGTCGGGAAGGACGGAGTCCTCACCGGGAAGGAGGGAGTCCTCGCCGCGAACGACGGAGTCCTCGCCCGGGATCACGGCACCCTCGTCGGAGATCACGGCGCCCTCCCTCCCGTCGGCGTCCGTCAAGCGGGCCGCCGTCCGCGCGCCCTCGGCGCCCCTCGGCCCCGGCTGGGCCGGGATCGTCCCGCTCGCCTGTGCCGTCCTGTTCATGCCGCCCTCCTGGGTTCGTTCGGCAGCTTGCCCAGCACTCCGGCGAGGCTGCGGGCCGTGGTCGCCCAGCCGTTCAGCGCCGCCCGCCGGCCACGGGCGGCGGCCTTCAGCCGGCGCCGCACGTCGGCCTCGCCGAACCAGCCGCGCAGTTCGGCGGCGAGCGCGGCCGGGTCCTCCGGCGGGACGAGGATGCCGGGCACCCCGCCGTCGGGGGCGCGGCCGACCGCCTCGGGCAGGCCGCCGACGTCGGTCGCGAGCACCGGGATGCCGCGGGCGAGGGCCTCGGTCACCGCCATGCCGTACGTCTCCGCGTAGGAGGTGAGGACCATCAGGTCGGCGGCGGCGTAGCTGGCGTCGAGTGCGGCGCCGGACCGCGGCCCCGCGAGGTGGATGCGGTCCTCGAGGCCGTGCCGGCGGATCAGCGCCCGCAGCCCGGTGACGTACTCCGGGTCCTGGCCGAGTCCGCCGACGCACACGCAGCTCCACGGCAGGTCGGCCGCCGCGGCGAGCGCCTCCACCAGCCGGTGCTGGCCCTTGCGGGGCGTCACCGCGGCGACGCACAGCAGCTGGGAGACGCCGTCGGTGCCGGACGCGAGGGGCGCGATGTCGGCGCCGGGTGCGGCGACGTGCACCCGCTCGGGGGCGAGGCCGTGGTGGGAGACGAGGCGGCGGACCGCCCAGTCGCTGGTGGCGACGACGGCCGGCACCGCCCGCAGGACCGCCCGTTCCCGGGCGTCCAGTTCGGCGGCCGCCGCCGGTTCCAGGCCCGTCTCGTCGCCGAGCGGGAGGTGCACGAGGACGGCGAGCCGCAGCCGTTCCGTCTCGGGGACGACGATCTCGGGGACGCCGCAGGCGACCAGGCCGTCCAGCAGGACGACCGAGCCGTCCGGCAACTCGCGCAGCACTCGGGCGAGTTCGGCACGGGCGGCGGCGTCGGGGCGGGGCCAGCCACCGCTCACGGCGTGCTTGTGCACCTGCCAGCCGAAGCCGGGCAGGTCCAGGCTGACGCGCCGGTCGTAGGCGTTGCCGCCGCTCGGCGCGGCGGGGTCGTCGACGCCGCCCGGCATGACGAAGTGCACGGAGCGCAGGGACATGGGGATGATCTCGGCGTTCTTGACGGCGGAGTGCTGCACGGGCACGTAGTCGAGCCGCGCCCGGTCCGTTCGATGGACGGCTGTGTCCGAGTGGCGGATGGTGGTGTCCGAGTGGCGGATGGTCGTGTCGGTCACAGCGCACGCTCGTAACTCGCCCAGGCGACGTGCGACTCGTGCAGGGTGACGGCGATCCCCGCGATGCCCTTGGCGCCCTCGCCGAGGGCGCCCTTGTGGATGCGCTCGGCGAGCCGGTCGGCGATGACCTTGGCCAGGAACTCCGTGGAGGTGTTGACGCCGGCGAAGTCGGGCTCGTCGTCGAGGTTGCGGTAGTTCAGCTCGCTGACGACGGCACCGAGTTCCTGGGTGGCCAGCCCGATGTCGACGACGATGTTGTCGTCGTCCAACTGCTCGCGCCGGAAGGTGGCGTCCACGAGGAACGTCGCTCCGTGCAGGCGCTGCGCCGGTCCGAAGACCTCGCCACGGAAGCTGTGGGCGATCATGATGTGATCGCGGACGGTGACACTGAACAACGGACGACCCTCCAGGTGCGGCGCGTCGGGTCCCCTGGCTGATTGCTGCCCGGGGATACCGAGTACTACGGCTCACGACTTCCCCGCGTTCAGCCGCCTCTCACTCTTTTCTCAGGTCAGGCGGCCGTGTCGTGGCGGATCCACCGGATCCACCGGATCCACCGGATCGAACGAACGGGACGGTCAGACGACGGGGTCGCCGTAGCGCACCCGGTGACACAGCGCGGGGATCTGCCCGGAGGCCAGACCGGGCATCACCTCGGGCAGCTCCTCGAAGTGGCTCTCCCCGGTGACGAGGGCGTCCAGGGCCGGGTCGGCGAGCAGGTCGAGGGCGAGGGCGAGCCGGTCGCCGTAGGAGCGGTTCGCGCGGGCCGGGGAGACGGTGCCGACCTGGCTGGAGCGGATGGTCAGGCGCCGGGAGTGGAAGGCCTCGCCGAGCGGGAGGCTGACGCGCCGGTCGCCGTACCAGCTCAGTTCGACGACGGTGCCCTCGGCGGCGAGGAGTTCCAGGCTGCGGGCGAGGCCGCGCTCGGTGGCGCTGGCGTGCACCACGAGGTCGCAGTCGCCGAGGGCGTCCCCGGGCAGCGCGAAGCCGACGCCGAGGGCGTCGGCGGTCTCGGCGCGGGCCGGGTCGGCGTCGACCAGTTGCACGCGCACGCCCGGGAAGCGGGCGAGCAGGGCGGCGACCGAGCAGCCCACCATGCCGCCGCCGACGACGGCGATCCGGTCGCCGACCAGGGGCGCGGCGTCCCACAGCGCGTTGACGGCGGTCTCGACGGTGCCGGCGAGCACGGCCCGCCCGGCGGGCACGGTGTCCGGTACGACCGTGACGGCGCCGGCCGGGACGACGTACCGCGTCTGGTGCGGGTAGAGGCAGAAGACGGTCCGGCCGGTCAGCTCGGCGGGCCCCTGCTCCACGACGCCGACGCTGAGGTAGCCGTACTTCACGGGGGCGGGGAAGTCGCCCTCCTGGAACGGCGCGCGCATGGCCGCGTGCTGGTTCTCGGGGACGCCCCCGCGGAAGACGAGCGTCTCCGTGCCGCGGCTCACCCCGGAGTAGAGCGCGCGCACCAGCACCTCGCCCTCGCCGGGCTCCGGCAGCTCCACCTCCCGGATCTCGCCTGCACCCGGACGGCTGAGCCAGAAGGCGCGTGCGTTGCGTCCCATCGAGCGTCCTCCTGAACGATCGGCAAGTTGTTCACGTAAACCGAGGTGTGCACAGGCCGCGCACAGTACGCGGCGTTGATCGACTCTGTCATATGGCCGGAGGATGTGCGGTGGCCCTGAACAACACTTACGACGCGAGGCCGGTCCAGCAGGAGACCGCTGTGGGAGCGGGCGTGCAGGTCCTGTTGCTGGCCTTGCTCGGCACGGCGATCGGCATGGGGCCGGCGGGCTGGTTGACCGGCCTCGCCTTCGCCGTCGCCACCTGGGCGGTGCTCTCCCGGGCGCTGCACCGGACCCGCCCGGCCTCCTTCGGCCCGGCCAACCGGGTCACCCTCGGCCGTTCCATCCTGGTCGGCGGCGTGACGGCCATCGTCGCGGACTCCTTCGAGAGCTCCCCGCCGGTCACGGTCTTCGTCGGCCTGACGGCCGTCGCCCTGATCCTCGACGGCGTCGACGGCAAGGTCGCCCGCGCCACCGGCACCTCGACCCCGCTCGGCGCCCGCTTCGACATGGAGGTCGACGCGTTCCTGATCCTGGTGCTCAGCGTGTACGTCTCCATGTCCATGGGCCCCTGGGTCCTGCTGATCGGCGGCATGCGCTACGTCTTCGTCGCCGCGGCCCGCGTGTGGCCCTGGCTCACCGCCCCGCTGCCCCCGAGCACCGCCCGCAAGACGGTCGCCGCGGTCCAGGGCGTGTTCCTCCTCCTCGCCGCCTCGGACCTGCTCCCGTTCCTCGCCTCCTTCGGCGTCGTGGCGACGGCGCTGGCCCTGCTGGTGTGGTCCTTCGGCCGCGACGTGGCATGGCTGTGGCGGACGTCCCGGGCGGTCCCGCAGGGGAGCGCCGTGGTGAGCCGCGAGGAATTCGAACTGGCGGCCCGCTGAAGTACGGCGGCTCGTCACAGACTCGCGAGGAGCCGGCCCAGCGGCGCCGGCACTTGTCCCGGGTCGAGCGCCTCAACGAGGAGGCGGCCGTAACGGATCTTGCGGCCCTTCTTGGTGCCGAGGAAGCGCCGCAACTGCTGCCGCCGGGACCGGCCTTGCTGTGCGGGCTGGTGCAAGAAGGTCTGCCAGGCACGGAGGTCCCCCTCGGCCCGGACGACCTCCTCGACCCCGCCCGTGCCCAGCGCGCGGATGAGCTCGTCCTCCAGGTCCGCCACGCACACGAAGAAGCCCTGGCGCGGCGCTCGTGCCCGCTCCAGGCCACGGTCGTAGAAGCCCTGCTCGCGCTCGTCGCACAGTCCCGCGAGGCGCAGGCCGAGGCCGGGCGGCCCGAGGAGACCGGCGTAGCGGCCGACGTTCATCGCCCCGCCCATCGGTACGACGCAGACCCCCTCGGCGGCAAGGTCACGCCCCCGCCCGGCGGCCAACGCCTCGACGGCGGCCAGGTCGCTCAGCCCCTCCAGCAGCACCGCGGTCCGCACCCCGAGCCGCACGGCCAGCTCCTGCGCCGGCCCCGCGGGCCCGCTGGCCGCCCAGCCACAGACGGCGTCCCGGAACGCCCGCATCTCCACCATGCCGCGAGTCTGCACCTCCGCGAGTGATTTGACAGCGCCGTTCGGCACCCCCTAAACCTAGCGACATGACATTCATTTTCAAAACGACGACGGAGCGGTAGTGCGGATCGCGTTCGTCGGCAAGGGCGGCAGCGGCAAGACGACCCTGTCGGCCCTCTTCACACGGCACTTGGCCCGATCCGGCGCACCCGTGCTCGCCGTCGACGGCGACATCAACCAGCACCTCGCCGAGGCGCTGGGCCACGACGGACCAGTGGACGCACCGCCCCTGGGCGCCCACCTGACCGAGATCAAGAACCTGTTACGCGGTACGAACCCCCGCGTCCCGTCCGCCGAGTCGATGATCAAGACCACCCCACCCGGACGCGGCTCCCGTCTCCTGCGCCCGCTCGGCGACGACGAGCTGCACGCGCGGCACGTGCGCCGCGCGGGCGGCGTACCGCTGATGGTGACGGGCGAGTTCGACGACAGCGACCTGGGAGTGGCCTGCTACCACTCCAAGCTCGGCGCGGTGGAGCTCTACCTCGGTCACCTGGTCGACGGTCCCGGCGAGTACGTCGTCGTCGACATGACGGCCGGCGCGGACGCCTTCGCGTCGGGCCTGTTCACCCGCTTCGACCTCACCTTCCTGGTGGCCGAACCGACCCGCAAGGGGGTCTCGGTCTACCGCCAGTACCGGGACCACGCAGAGGAGTTCGGGATCCGGATCGCCGTCGTCGGCAACAAGGTGACCGGCGAGGACGACCTCCTCTTCCTCAAGGAGCAGGTCGGCGACGACCTGCTGACGTACCTGGTCCACTCCCCCTGGGTACGCGCCGCCGAACAGGGCCGCGGACACGGCGACTCGGACTCCCTTGAGCCCCTGGCGGCCCTGGACACCCTGGAACCGCACAACCGCCACGCCCTGGACGTCCTTCGGGAGACCGTCGACTCCCACGTCCGGGACTGGCAAGCCCTGCACCGCCACGCCGTCGACTTCCACCTGCGCAACGCCCGCGCATGGGCGGACAAGGCGACCGGCCTGGACCTGGCCCACCAGGTGGACCCGGACTTCGTCCCGGGCCCCGCAGCACCCGCCTGACCGGCCGCACGACTCCACCGCACGACATCACCGCACCGACGACCAGACAGGACACCCTTCCCATGTCTCTCGACGTCTCCCCGAAGCTCCTCGCCGAAGCCGAGCAGGGCGACATTCGCGAGGAGGACTTCGTGGACACCGTCCGCATGTCCCTCCCCTACGCGTACGACCTCATCGGCTCCCTCGCCATCGAACTCAAGGGCGGCACCGCCGAGTTCACCGACAACCAGACCCCGCCCCCGTCGGAACGGGAGCGCGGCCAGCTCCTGCGCGCCCTCGCCAGCGACGCCATCCGCGGCGCCCTGGAAAGCCACTTCGGCGTGACCCTGGCCTTCCAGAACTGCCACCGCGTGGCGGCGTTCCGCCCGGAGGCGCGGGACGGGGAGACCTACGCCCGCTTCACCTCGGTCCGGTCCCAGGTCCTGAACCAGTCGCCGGAGTTCAGGGACTGCTGAGACCGGGAACGCGGGGGCCGCGAGCGAAACCTGATCGCGGCCCCCGCACGCCGCCCGCGTCTGAGCCATCCGCCGCAAGGCAAGCGTTGACAGACGGCTCATCCACCAAGCCGTCACAGGCTCAGTCAGCCGGCTCCTCGGGCCCCCTGCTGGAACCGGACGGATTCGTCGAGCACCGCCCGTGCTGCGTCGAAATCGGCCAGCCGTGCCGCGACCGTCGCGACGGCGAGGCGCTCCGGGAGCGCGGCGGAGAATGTGAGCCCCCGTACGGCCCCGCCGTCCACGTCGGGGAGGACGAGGTTCCCGCCGACGTCCGCGCGGGCCGCGCGCCACTCGGCGGGGGTGAGATCCTCCCGCAGCCGCAGCCAACCGTCGGTCGGCCGCTGCAGAGGGTCGCTGACCGATCTCAGTGTGGCGGCAAGGGTGGCGTTGGCGCGATAGCCGGCCCACGTCCACCAGCGCACGTCGCTGCCGACGCGGGTCACCAGCGTGCCGCCCGGGTGCACGGTGTCCGGTGCGTCCGTGTCGCGCTGCTCGGCCAGGCACGCCACCGCACGCCGGGTGAGGGAGACGGGTGGGTCCGCGCCCAGCAGCACCTCGCGCATGGCACGCGTCAGGGCATACGACAGTCCGACGACGCCGCCGTTCATCCACTTGGCGATACCGCCGCCGTCGGCGGGCTCGACGAAGACGCGTTTGCGCAGCCAGTCGATGTATGTGACCTGCCAGCTCCGTCCGCCGAGCAACAGCCGCCTGGGACCGGGCCGTTCCTCGGTGAGCACGCTCGGATCGGTGCGGCCGATCTCCGTGCGCCCGGACAGGACGGTGAACTGCGGCGGCGCGGTGAAGGACGCGGTGAGTTCGATGAAGTGCCGCTTGCCGAAGCGGCGTTCCGCCTCGGGCCCTTCCAGTACGTCGGTTCCTTCCTCGCCCTCACCCTTCTCAGCCGGGCTCACGGCGTCCGCCATCACAGTTCCAGATCGATGCCGTCGGCGGAGGCGGTCGAGCCGGAGGTCGAGGAAGCGGTGCCGGTGACCGCGGCGGCCAAATTCCTTTCCACGTGGGTGAGTTCGTTACCGACGACCGTCAGCCGGTAGTACTGCCGGGGGTCGAAGTCGTCGAACTGATCCACGCGGTCGAGGACGTCCCCGACGAGCTTCACACGGCGCCGCCGCGCCCACCGGTCCTCATCGTGCCGCGTTTGGTGCGGTGGGGGCACGTCCGAGGAAACGCACCCCCGGCCGTACGGGATCACCAGGTGTGAGCCACGTCCACGACAAGATGGTTGGCCGTCTGGAAGACCCGGAACGGCAGCCGGGCCCGGACGCCCAGTCCGGCCTGGGTGTAGCCCTCGGACCCACCGGTGAACTTGAACTCCCGGAAGGTCCGGTACCCGGCGACGTCGACGGACGGAAGCGGCGGGTAGGGCTCTCCGGCCTCCCCGTCATAGCGCGGGGAGAACAACGAGATCTCCAGAACGGCTCCGCCCTCGATCGGAACGACGGTGCCGCTCGGGTCCTGGTGCAGTACGTCGACATAGCGGACGGTGTAGCCGATCGGGTCGGCCGACGTGCCCTCGGCGTCGAAGACCAGACGGTCGAAACACTCGTGCTGCCCCGTCCTCACGTCGGTCAGTCGTCTGGAGGCGACAGAGTCACCGGTCTTGTCCAGGCTTCCCCACGTCACGGCACAGTCCGCCGCCGTGGGCGCTGCCACCGCCGGAACTGTGCCAGCCAGCAGGCCGCCACCCGCCAGCATCATCGTGGCCAGTGCAGTACCTAACCGTCGCATGACTTACCCCCCAGTAGCTCGTGCAGGTGTGTGTCTGTTCAGACCAGCGGCCTTCGGGAAGGTTGTGCGTGACGGAACAGCCCATTACGGCACAGGAGCCCCTTGCAGCATCAGCTGCTCCTTCAGAGCACAGCCTTCCGTACGCCACCCGGTGCCGAGGCCCGTCACGGAGCGACCACCCGAACGAGGAGCGTTCCGATGCACCCGGGCTGAGGCGCGTCGAGGACCTGCGCGTCGGCCGTGGCGAACCCGGCCCACGTGAGCGCGATCCACAACGCACCTCACGCATCCCGCCGTCAATCCGCCGGGCGGTCGCGGCGGGTGCCATCGGCCTGACCGGTACTCGTCGAGCAGTCGGCGGCTCGCGACCGTGAAGGGGTGCTCGGGCAGGCCGCGTTCACGCCGTGCGTGGTGATCCGCGCCGAGCAGTCGCTGTCCGAGGTCTGCCGCGGTCCGGGAGGTCTCCCAGGCGGAGAGGTAGTCGCCGGTGCGGTGCAGGGAGACCAACAGCCGTGTGGCGACGGCCAGGGCATCGGCCGGAGCTGGCGACTCGCCGACGCGCCGCAGCAGTGCGAGCGCATGAGGTACCAGCAGTCGCAGCAGCGGATCGTGGGGCCCGCGTCGGTCACGCCGGGAATGGCCGCGTCGAGCAGCCGGACGGCCGTCGTATCGAGGGCGGGCGTCCGTTCCGCGGGGGTCGCCGCCGCGACGCTGTCGAGCAGCACTCCGTGGCTCTGCACGCAGCGCACGCCGACATCGACCACTTCCGTGAGCGACTGGTCGAGCAGGGCCCTCAGAGCTGTTTCGGTACGGGCCCGGGGAAGGACGCCGCTGATGTCGGCGCGGTTGAGCAGGGACAGCGGCAGTGGCTCCGGAGCGATCCGGGCCAGCAGCCTGAGCAGTGCCGCCGCTTCGGGCAGCCCGCGCGCCTCGAACGTGTCGAGTGTCAACTGCCAGGTCAGGCCGACCAGGTGCCGCGGGTCCGCCTCCGACAAGGCCTCCGCGCCTCGGTCGATGAGCTGGACTCGTCCGTCTTCGTCGAGATGATGCCCGTAGGCATCCATCGTCCAGGGGTCGAGCACCTGGTGGGAGAGGAAGCCGCCTGCCAGGGTGAGGGCGAGCGGCAGCCGCCCGAGCCGGTCCGCGATCCGCGCCGCCTGCTCCGCCGTACCGCTGTGCGGGGCGAGATCGCACAGCATGAGCGCGGCGTCCTCCCGTGGCAGTACGCCGATGTGCTGGAGTTCGGCCCCTGGCCACCAGCGAGCGGCTGCCCGGCGGGTGGTCACCACGACGGTGCCGCGCGGGCTGGTGCGCAGCCAACTGCCGTCCCGCAGGATCTCCGGCTCGTCGGCGTTGTCGAGGACCAGCAGCCAGTGCTCGGCGGATCGGTCAAGGTACTGCCAGACGAGATCGGCCGCGGGACGGGAGCCGTTGCCTGCGGCCAGCAGTTCACCGTCGTCCGCTCCACAGTCGGCCGCGACGGCCAGCATGCCGGCGCGCAGGCTCGCCCGGTCGGAGGCGTTGACCCACAGTCCCACTCGGCCGTACTCGCCGGTGGCCACCTGGAAGAAGTCACAGGCGACCGCTGTCTCGCCGCAGCCGTCCATGCCGCAGAGCACATAGACGTCGTCGCGCCCCGCTTCGACGCTTGCCCGCAGGCGTTCCATCACCTCGGTCGCGCAGCACGACCGGGGAGGCCGGCCGACCGCCGGGCGGCGTACCGAGTCCGGGCCGCTCGGGCCGGTGATGTCGCCGCCGTAATGGTGGTGTTCGTTGATGTGCTGGTCGCCTGACGCCTGGTAGACACGCCCTCGGTCCTCGGCGTGACCGTCCATTCCGCCTGTCATCGCTCGGCGATGTGCTGGTCTCGTCCCGCCTGGTAGACCCGGCCCTGACCGGACGCGGTGGCGTGCTGCGTGACCCACCGGGCAGCACTGCCGTCGGGATGGAGTTCGGCCAGCAGTGCGCGCAGTTCCCCCGGCGGCGGCAGGCCGGGCAACGATCAGGAACCACGACGGGAATGCGGCAGGCGCCAACCGTTTCAGCGAGCGATCGATCAGCGATGCGGGGTGACGAGCGAACCCTTATGCCAACAGATCACAGCCCCCGGCGACGATGACGAGAACGCCCGTCGCATAATCCGCTCCTTCGGGGGTCAGGAGGGCACTCGCGGTGTCAGGACTGGGATTCCTCCAGCTTGACGACAGCGGTGCCCGCGCCGTGCTGTTCAGCGTGTGCTGTGACGAAAAGCCCGTCGTCTTCCACGACTTCGCCGTCCACGACTTCCCCATCCATCACTCGGTGTGACGGTTCCGCCAGTGGCAGGCCGGAGAGGTGCTTCTTGAGCCTCCGGGACATCGGAAGGTAGGTCGCAAAGGTGAGCCCTCCGGAGACGACGGCCCCGATGAGCGGGATGGCTTTCGAGACCCCCGTCGCAAAGGACTGCTTTGTCATCTGGACGCCGAGGTATGCCGCGACCTTTTTCACTATCGGGTAGACGACACCCTGGGTAAGTGCCTTCTGAGGCAGCTTCTTGGCGACCTGCTTCGACATCATCCCGGCAACCTTGCCCACGGCGGTGTTCGCCGACTGGGTGCCGAACATCACGCCGAAGAACAGCGTGAGCACCCCCATGGTCGCGTCATCGACATCATCGCCCTCGTCGGAGAACAGATCGGGCCAACTGTAGAGGTACGCGAGTTTTTGCGCGATACACACCATGTGACCGAAGTACTGGGCCACGTCGGCAGGCACGGTGGCAGGAAGGGCGAGGATGCCGGGTATGCCGGCAGCGGCGGAGAGAGCGCTGACCTTGGCGGTCTCGTAGCGGATCGAATCGTTGGCTACCTTGTCGAGCACCTCGGAAGCGATGCCCGCCGCAGCGGGGGTCTCTTCTATCGCTCGTCGGATGTCGTCCTCGGAACAGTGGCGAGCCAGCGCACTCCGGAGGTACGCCTCCCTGTGGATACGCACACCCGGAAGCTTCGCTGCCGCCAGCAGCACCGCGGAGAAACGCGACTCGGGGTTCTCGACCCCTTTACCCTGCTTCATGGCAGGAACCTACAGTAGATCCGTCTTCCAAGGGGCGCATGCTGAACTCTGTTGACGCCTCGTTATGTGATCGCGGGTGGCGTACAGGCCGGGCCCTCATCACGATGCCGATCGTCACCCGATCTCTGCAGGCAGAGATGCGTCTGCTCTGGCCGGCCGGGCTACTGACTCCCCGGCTGAGCCGCTTTCGCAACCCTGGGAAGAGTCGGTGATCGCCGGACTGCTGCAAACCCCGGAGTACGCCCGCCACGTCGTCCAGCGGTACGCGGAGCTGCTGGGCGGAGCCGGCGACATCGAGGCAGTCGTCCGC
This sequence comes from Streptomyces sp. NPDC031340, assembly GCF_055569945.1. Lineage (NCBI taxonomy): Bacteria > Bacillati > Actinomycetota > Actinomycetes > Kitasatosporales > Streptomycetaceae > Streptomyces > Streptomyces sp. NPDC031340. The sequence continues at coordinate 95,175 of NZ_JBVIIE010000022.1, read as the reverse complement.
TCCCGGGTGCAGCGCCAGGAATGGCTGTACCGGTCCGGCCGCAAGCTGCACGTGTTGATGTGGGAGGGTGCGTTGCGGTCGCTGATCTGCCCGTCCTCGGTGCTGGCGAGCCAACTCGACCGCCTCAACGGCATGATCGGTATGGACACGGTCGAGCTGGGCGTCATCCCCTTCACTGGGGCTATCAAGATCGTGCCTGCCAACGGCTCCTGGGTGCTCGACGACCGGTTGGTCGTCGCCGAGGACTGGCACGCCGAACTGTGGCTGGACGACGCCGACAACATCGCCCTGTACAAGAAGGTCTGGAAGACCCTCAACGAGTCGGCGGTGTACGGGGCCGACGCCCACAACGTCGGCAAGACCGCTAGGCACAGCTGCGCTCGTGAGCACCGGCCCGTTCGGCCTCGCCGTCACAGCACCCCGGGCTGCCGGGTTCTCACTCGGTGGCGGTGAGGACGTCGAGAAACCTTGTGCGGTCGACAGATACGGAGATCCGCGTTCGGGTGTTTGCCGCAAGACGCGCTCCCCATGCACCGCGCTCGCGATAGACCTCGACCTCACGGAACGCACAGACGGATTCGTCGAGCGCGACGGCCGCGGCGAGTGGATCGTGGAAGGCCTTGCCGGCACCACGCTTGGCCAGGTAGACCTCCATGCCCTCTCGGACGAGTGCCACGCCTGGAGTGAGTCGACGAGCGGACAGCACGGCGTGCATCTCGGCGTCGTAGACAACACCGTGACAGACGTTTTTCGAGACGAGGATCCGCTCACGAACGTGCGGAGACTCCAACAGCTTCAGCGCGGCTGCGGGAGCACCATTGAAGTTGAACGGTCGGACACGTCTCACGGCCCTCGAACTTGGGGAGACGGTGTTCGGGGGGAACCACAGAGTCGCCTGCAAAGCCGCCCTGCGCCACCCAACGAGTGATGTGGATGTCGGGCTTCGCCTCCAAAAGCGCGCCGGGATTCTTCAGCGGCGCCCCCGTGAGCAGTGTCGCGCCCTCTACTGCGAACGCGTTCAGAAGGAGCTGCGAGGCTTCGGCATCGGGCTCCCCGGAAGGCACCTTCCCAAGCCATTTCCAGTGGAAGCCCGACACCACCTTCATGTCCCTGCCTGGCCGGTAAGCGCCGACCGGCACGGTTACGCCAAGGCGTCCGAGGATGTGTCTGACGATGCCTACCTGCTCGTCCGAGCCGGGCATCACCGTCACGCCCACCAGCCGTGCCCATGGGTGCGTCGCGAGAACGCAGAGTGTGAAGACGTCGTCGGGGTCGCTGGTTTCCATGTCGAACACGATCGGGATCACCATGACAGCGACCGTACAAGGCTGATGAGTTCGACCTCAACAGAATAAGATGATTTCCGCCGAGAAAACCTCACTGAATCCGAAGCTCAGGGAATATTTCACCACGATAGTTCTTGGACACTCCCGCCCCCTCTCCGACCTTCGGTCGGTACTTCCACCAGTTGAACTGAACGCTCAGGCGACTCTGTGAAGGTTGCGCCGCTGGTTCCCCCATAACCTCCTCAATCTCCTCTCGACTCGAAACCGTATGCCACAGGTTTCCGGCGAACATGACGAAAGAATTCTCCGCAGGGAAGTAAGCCTCCCAATCCTTCGCCTCGATATCGGGCTGCCCATTGAACACGACGAGCGGTCCGTCTTTGTTTGTGGTCAGGTAATAGACGGAACTGATCGAGGGATGTTCCCTGTCCAGTGTGACCGGGTTCGTCCCGACATCCTGGTGCGCTTTGAACGGAAAATTCGCATGGTACGGGAATTCAAGTCGGCCCAGCCACCATTCGAAGCCTACGACTTCCTTCTTCACCTCAGTCGGCAGGTAGTCGAAGAGATCAATGGCCACCTGCTCGACGTAATTGGTGGGATTCGCATCGAGATCGTGCCAGAAAGCGAAGTGATACAGCTTACCTACATCCATCGACTCGGTTGCCTCGTGGACAGCATTCCGAAAATCGAGAAAAGCACCCGGGGGCATCGCCCTCTCGACCGTTTTCAGATTACCCATGATTGATCAACCTTCGAGCTGCCGAGCACCGTGAGGCGAAGAGTCCTGGAATACCCTTCCAGTGTCGGCCATCATGGCGAGCTGCCTCTCTCGAGAACATGAGTAGCCGCGACTCCATGCAAGTCGTGCGCCGACTTACTCGATACCCGTCGCGTCGAGCAGTCGGACCAGGTCCTTGCGTCCGTAGCCGAGCAGGCGGGCTCGGTGGGCGCACATCAGCATCAGGTGGGCGACGGCCTCCGCCGCGCAGCCGTTCTTCGTGTCGGCGTCGTACCACTCCTCGGGCTTCTCGACTCCCAGGCTGTTCATCACCAGTCCGTGCTCGCGGCGGACCTCCGCCACCGTGCCGACGATCGCGTCGAGAAGCGTCTTCCCGGGCCGCTCGCACCGCAGGGTGAAGCCGTCCCCGTCGTCCGGTACGCAGCCCTGGGGTGGACTCGCCCGCAGACCCGCGTACCGCTCGTCCGCATCCCCTCCCGACGCCAACTCGTCGTGCACCAGCGCGAACCGGTGGAAGCCGGGCGGCACCGGGGGCGGTGGAGGTGTGTACTCCCACCCGGCGTCTTCGTACAGCTGCCGCTTGACCTCCTCTTCTTCGGCGTGCGTCACGGTGAAGCCGTTGGCGTCGTTGCGTCCGGTCGTCGTGCCGTCGGGATTGCGGCGGAAATGCAGGCTCATGTGTGCTTCCTCGGCTCGGCGGGAAGGGGCGGGAAGCCCCCGTCGCCGGATCAAACGGGCGACGGCACCGGCCCGTGCCCGTTACGCGAAGCATCACCCGATCGCGTGACGGCACGGTCTTGATGGACCGACGTTCAATCAGAAGCGGTTGTCGTCGGCAGGAGCTATCCTCGCAAGGCGCTTGTGACACGTGTGTCTTCAGACAACGGGGGGTGTCCATGCACGGCCGTGATCGCGGCTTACTTCAGGGCTGTCCGGGCGGTCACCCGGGCATGTCGACCGAAGCCGGTATCGATGTGCAGCGACAACTCGAGTCGCTGATCCAGGACTTCCGCGCCGGCGATCCGATGATGCCGGTCATCGTGCTGCACGCCGAGGACCCGGCCGACGACGAGCGCGTCAGCGAACTCCTCGAGGAACTGCGCGAAGGACAGCAGTCCCACGGGACCCGCCTGGCCGTCGCCCCGACCGAGCCGCAGCCGGGGAACGACGCCGGCCCCACGGCAAGGGCGATGCGGCTCCTGTGGGACCTCGGGGACTCCAGGAAGTGGGGCGACCGGTCCGCCACCTACCGGCCCTACACCTTCCCCCGTCTCAACCTGGTCCGCGCCCTCCAGGAGGCCACCGACGACCCGGAGATGCGCGAGCACTGGCCGACCGCACCCGACGGCACACCGGACGGCAGCACGCAGCGGGAGCTGGCCCAGACCCAGCTGTTGCGCATCCTGGCCCGGCAGCGCTGGCGGCCGCGCAGGCCCCCGCGCCGGAACCGGCAGATGCTGATCACCGACGTGCAGCAGTTCCTGCCCATGGGCATCCTGGGCGCGTTCACCGCGCTGCTCACCCGCCCCGAGTGGTACGTCGCCGCCCTCGCGGGCATCGGGCTGATGATCCTGCTCGCCGTCCTGAACCACGTCCCGGGGCGCGCTCCGCTCTTCCTGTGGCTGCGCAGGGAGAGCCGGTGGTTCCTGACCACGACGTTCCTCCAGTCCGCCGCCCGCCGCCAGTCGACCAGCGTGCGGCTGCTGCGGCCCGTCCGCTCCTGGAGGGCCATCGCGGCCCGCGCCTACGACGTGGCCGAGGCGATGCGGGAGGGCGGCCCGTTCCCGCTCCAGCTCTACGTGCTGGCGCTGTTCGAGGACTTACGGGACAACCACCGGCGCCGCAGCTGGGACTTGCGGGGCTTCAAGCGGACGCGTCCGCCGGTGCTGTTCCTGCGCCGGATAAGCCAGGAGAACGGCGGCGTCGAACTGATCAGGGCGGTCAGCGACGTCCGCAGCCGGCGCAGTGAGCTGGACCCGCTGCTGATCGTGGCGGGCGTGGCGGCGGACGAGGCGGCGCTGCTGGACCGCGGCCCGGACGGCGAACCGCCGGCCAACCGGCCGGAGCCGCCGCCCCAGCCCGGGCGTCTGCAGCAGCGGTTGCGGCACTGGTTCGACGAATGGGCCGGGAATCTCCGGGCCGACCAGTCGCCGAGCCGGACGAACGCACTGCCCTGGGTGCTCAGGGTGCCGCTGCCCGGCGACGAACTGGTGGAGCTGCGGCAGTCGGACTGGCGGTGCGTCCGGGCCAGACACCGGCCACCTCTCGTCCGCGTGGTGTGGTCGTCGTACAGTCTGCTGCTCGTCCTCGTCCTCGCCGTCAGCGCGGGTGTCGTGCACGCCCGCGACATGCACCACACGTACTGCTCGGCGGGGATGCTGAGCGCCAACCGCGACACCGTACGGCGGCCCGCGTCCGGCGGCGGCACGGAGTGCGTCGGCATAGCCACCGGAGACCTCCGGTTCGGCACGTACCTCCAGGGCGGAGCCGGCGGGCAGGGGCAGCGGTTGCGCGAGCTGGAGGATCTGGTGCGCGCCGAGAACGCCGACGTGCTGCAGCACCCCGGCAAGTACGTCACCGTGGTGTACGCGGGCCCCCTGAGCTCCTCGGCCGCGGACTCCTCGCTGGTCAAGGGCGCCGAGGAACTGACCGGCGTGTACCTCGCCCAGCGCGTGGTCAACGAGACCTTCACCGTCAAGCTCCGGGTGCTGCTCGCCAACGGTGGCGTGGACATGGACCAGCAGCCCGTGACGGCGGACGCGATCGCCCGGTACGCCGACCACGACCCGACCGTCGTCGGCGTCGTCGGCTTCGGGCGCGACCTGCAGAGCAGCACCGACGTCACGCGCCGCCTGCACGCGGTGGGGCTGCCGATCGTCTCCGGCACCAACTCGGCGACCTACCTGCCGAAGAAGTACTCCAACTGGTTCAGCCTCGCGGCTCCGGACGAGGACCAGGCCAAGGCACTCGGTCTCGTCGTCCGACAACTGCGCGCCCGGACCAAGAACCCGTACGCGCTGGTGCTGGCCCGCAACACCAAGCAGTCGCAGGACCGCTACACCGACGAACAGGCCACCTACGGTGGACAGATGCTGAAGCGGGAGGACTTCCGGCTGCTGCCCGAGCAGCGGTACGAGGTGGCGAACGGCAAGCCCGAGCTGTCGCTGCGTGCGGAGAGCATCTGCCGGGGCGAGCACGTCCCGTCGGTGATCTACTTCGCCGGCCGGGTCGAGGACATCGGAACGCTGATGACCCAGATGAACACCGTACCGGGCTGCGCGAACCGGGAGATCTCCATCCTCACCGGCGACGATCTGAGCAAGGCCAGGTTCTCCGGCACGGGCCGCCTCGACGGCGTGGCCGCGCGGATCACCCTGTACCACGCAGCGCTGGCCGAGCTGAAGGTGGCCTCGTCCGGGACTGCCTTCTACGAGGAGGCCGTCCAGTACCTGCCGTGGCTGAAGGGCAAACAGGTCCGCTACGACAGCGCCGACTTCGCCAGCGGCCAGACGGCCCTCGCCCACGACGCGACACGCGCGCTGTACTCGGCGGCCAGCCGCGACGACGTGCCCCAGAGCCGCGCGGCGACCTGGGTCAACCTCAGGGGCGTGAAGCTTCTGGGGATGGCCACCGGGACGATCGACTTCACCCACGCACCGCTGTACGGCGAACGGCACGGTCACAGCATCGTGCTCAAGCGGGTCCGAAGAACGCCGCAGGGCCTCTCGGAGTCGGAAGTCCTGTGCAGCAGAACGGCCGGCAGCACCAAGCCGCTCAGCGTGAAGGAATGCTCCATCGGCTGACCGGACCCGGCCGCGCGAGATCTGTCCTCGGTGTCAGCATCGGGTCCTCCGTACCACGGTGTCACCCACACAGATCACGCCCCCGGGACGGTGGCTGCTCGCCGCCGCGCTCGTCATCCTGCCGGCAGTCGGAGCGCTGACCGCCCTGCCCGCATGGGCCCACGCCCGCGGCCCCGCCGGACGCGCCGTTGTTACGCTCGCCGGATGAGCATTCCGGGAGCCGACGAGATCCGTGCGCTGCACGAGAAGTACGCGCCGACCGCCGAGGCGTTCGCCCTCGTCCACACGCACTGCGAGATCGTCTGGAGCGTCGCCGAGCAGCTCCTGTCCGCCCCGCACCTGCGCCACCTCGACGCCGAGCTGGTCCGCGCCGGCTGCCTCCTGCACGACATCGGCGTCTACCGCCTCTACGGCGACGACGGGCGGCTGGACCACGCGAACTACATCCGGCACGGACTGCTCGGCCACGAGATCCTGGAACAGGAGGGCTTCCCCGAGCCGCTGCGCCGGTTCTGCTCCCACCACACCGGCGTCGGCCTCACCCGGCACGACGTTCTGAGCCAGAACCTTCCGCTGCCTCCCGCCGACTACCTGGCGGTGACGGAGGAGGAGCGGCTGGTGATGTACGCGGACAAGTTCCACACCAAGTCCAGGCCGTCGGTGTTCCTCTCCCCCGACGAGTACGCCGTCCATGTCCGCCGCTTCGGCGAGGACAAGGTCACCGCGTTCCAGTCCCTGCGCACGCGGTTCGGCGACCCGGACCTCTCGCGGCCGGTACCGCCGGGCAGTGTCGCGTCCTCCGTCGGCCCGTGACGGCTGCTCGTCTCCGGTCGCACTTCGGAGAGGGGCCAGCGCCCGACTGCGTCGTGACGTCGGCGCGGCACCGGCCGTCAACTGCCGTCTGCGGCACCGCTGTCGGTGATCGCCCGGAACAGCTCGCGAGCCCGCTCGCAGAAACTGCTCGACCTCCGTGATGTCCGGGTCGTCACCGTCCGCGAGCATCCGGGCCTGGAGCTGCTCTGAGCGCAGCCCGCCGTAGCGGGCCCGCACCTCGGCGGTCACCGGCTGGACCGCGATGTGCAGGTGCTTGCGCGCGTCGCGGCCGTGCGACCACATGCAGACGTAGGTCTGCTCGGGCCGGCACAACGTCTCCACGACACGTGCGGTGTCGCGCAGCAAGGGGCCGAGTTCCGCCGCTGCCGTGTCATCGAGCTCCGCGATGGCCACGACGTGCTCCTGCGGTCCCACGATCAGCGTGCCGAGGTTCATCGGACCGACGACGTGGTTCACCACCCAAGCAGCGGTCTCGTGCACGACACCCCCGGGCAACCCCCGGCGCCCGTGCAGAAGGTCACACCCAAGACACCCCGTCACATCCACGCGCAACTCCCTGAATCCGGCAGTGAAGGCAGATCGACCGTGCGCTGCACACTGTTGCGGGCAACGCCCTGCAGTCGCCCGGTGTCGACCGATTCCCGCGTCCCGTCGTACGTCAGCAGGATGCCGTCGCTGGTGCTGTCCGCGCGCCAGATGCCGCCGTGCCGGTTCTCCCACTCGACGAAACTGCCGGAAGCGTCCTCAAGCAGCCCCAGTTCCCGTACGAGAGTGGCCAGGGCAGCAAAGCCACGGGCATCGCCCTTGCTCGCGCTGCGGGTCCGGACGTTGTCGTAGCGCATCTTGACGAACGGCACGGGGGCGCGGTCCAGCTTGTTCGGCTGGAGCATCTTGCGGAACCGCCCCCAGGCCTCCTCTTCGCTCTCCCGGCCGGAGATCTCACAGGCGTAGGCCGGGAAGACGGCGTAGGTGACGGCTGAGAGTCCGGGATTCTGCGTGGCGTGGTAGCCGTGCGCCTCGGCCGTCGCCACGCCCACCGTGTCGAACCCGGACCCGGGATACCGGAAGCCTCCGATGCCCACCAGGGGCCGCCCCTGTCCGACGAACTCGCCGTCGTGCGCCCTCGCATGGGCGAGCAGCGCCGTGACGAGTCCCTCGTCGTAGGGGCCCCGCACGTTGACCTGGAGGTTGTGCTTTCCGCCGGTGGAGAGTGCGGCGGTGAAGGTGAACACCGGGATCGGCGACCAGCGCCACGCCGACTCCAGGCCGGAGACGGGCGTCGCGCCGGGCATGGCGGGCAGGACGGATCCAGGGTGCACAGGGCGGCTCCTGTGCCAGGGATGGGTCCCTGGCTGCGTGCGTAGAGGGTGGCGGACATCCTCGCGGTAAGCGGCGTCCGTGAGCGCGCCACCATGTGAGTTCTCGCTTCGCGTCATGGGTTCCACCTTGTCCGGAGCGTTGTGGAAGTCGTCAACGCACGGCCCGGCCGGAACGGTAACCCGTCTCGTTCCGGCCATCCGGCGACCACTCGGGAAGGTCGCCCTCCGCATTGCGCGAGGCGCCCATCCCGAGGACGGTCCACAGGTCTTGAGCATTGCTCCACCCGCCCACCCGCTTGACCGTAGCCACACTAAGATCCGCCCTGTGCCAGGATGATCCACATCCGGTACCTTCAGACGCGCCTGTCCTGGTGCAGGCTTTGCGGTGCTACGGGGAGACGTATGTCCTACAGGCCGGCGGACTGGCACATACTCGATCTGGACAAGGATCCGACGCCGGGCGACCCGCAGCGCATCAAGAAACTGGCGGGCACCCTGCACGGCTTCGCCGAAGACGTGGCGGACGCCTTACGGGATATCAAGGGGTTGGCCAAGGAGGACGAGGTTCTCTCCTGGGCGGGCAAGACCGCGGATCGTTTCGCCGAAGAATTCGCGGACGTGCCCAAGAAGCTGAAGAAGCTCAAGAAGTCCTACGAAATGGCAGGCGACGCCCTCGCCTCGTTCTGGCCCGACTTGGAGCACGCTCAGGAGAAGGCGGACAAGGCCCTGCGAGACGGCCGCAAGGCCCGCGACGAACTCAGCACCGCGCAGACGGCCTTGTCCGGCGCGAACGACTGGGTTCGCACAGCGACCGAGAAAGCGGACTCCTACGACCCGGGCAAGAACGACGGCAAGAACGTCCCCCAACCCGATGAGGCCGAGGTACGGCGCGCAACCCGCAACGTGCGGCATGCCCAGGCCCGGCAGGTCGCTGCCCAACAGGACGTCAACAACGCGCGGAGCGCATTGGAAGCGGCCAAGAAGCTGGCGAACCAGGCCAAGGGCCTGCGCGAGGACGCTGCCCGCCGCACGGTGGCCAAGCTCCACGAGGCGTCCGACGCCGGCATCCCCAACCGGCACTGGTGGGAGGAGGCCGGCGACTGGGTCTCCGACCACTGGGACGAGATCGTCACCGTCTGCAAATGGGTGGTGACCGTCGTTGGCATCATCGTGATGATCGTGGGCGGCCCGCTGGGATGGCTCGTCTTCGCTGCCGCCCTCGTCGTACTGGCCGACACCATACGCAAAATGCTCAAGGGCCAAGCAGGATGGGGTGACCTGCTCTTCGCAGTCCTGGACTGCATACCCGCTACAAAAGGCTTCACCAGCCTCGCAAAACTCGGAAAGCTGTGGAAGGCAGGCGGGCTGCGCGCTCTCGGTGCCGGCTTCATGGGCGGAATCGGCGGCGGCCTGAAGAATCTCGCAAACAGCATTCGCGAGCTGCGGAACGTCCGCTTCTCCACCTTCACGTCGATGGGAAAGAGCCGATGGTGGAAAGCGGAGTCCCCGCACGTCGGCCCTCCTGGCAGAGCGGCCGACGACGCACTGCCGTCCGACATTCCCATCTACCACAAGGACGGGGCGACCGCTATCGGATACGACCCCGCAACGCTCAGGAACTTCGATGTCGCGAAGCGTCTTCCCGGATACCAGGACGTGATCATTCATGGCACCAGGGACGGCAGTATGGTCGCCGGGGAGGCGAACCGTGCGGGACTGAGGGCGGGTGGCCACATCGTCAACCCCAACCACGTCCTCGATACAATCAACCGAATACCGGGATACAACGGTGAACCGATCAGAATGCTGACCTGTCACTCCGGAGCTGCGCAGCCTCACGTGATCCAGGAGATGGCGAACTCTCTGGGAGTTCCCGTGAAAGCGCCGACCAACGCGGTGGGTGTTCCCAGCTTCGGTGAGGGGCCCTTCACCCCGACGATCAAGGACGGCGGCGTATGGCTGACCTTTCTGCCGATGGCCTAAGACGGCGACACCAACGAGGAGCTGCCATGATTTGCACCGCAGGATTCTTCTCCGAACTCTCACCCGGCTGGAACCTTCCCGTCGACGGCTCGATCAAGGATGCCGTCAGAACGGCGGGTGAGCCGGACGAGAGCAAAATCGTCGGTTACCTGAGGAGCGGCACGGGGATTTGGAGCGAGATGAGCGCCGGACCTGACGTACTGGATCCCGACGCCCCCCTCCTGACGGGCATCGGCTCCCTCTATACGGATGGGGCCTGGCTCTGGCGCGAGGATCTTGCTCACTACGTGAGCAAGTACCATGTGGCCCTCCCTGCTGATTTCGTCGCACACATCAGGCAGTCGAACTACACGGCGCCCACCGTGCCGGACCGCAGGCTGATGGAAATCGCGACACAGGATCTCGGCATGGATCTGGGATGACATCCCGGCCGTAGCGAAGAAGAGGAATGCAGATCTGATGCGAAGCTTCTCCATCGCCGTCCCGGACTCCTGGTGGGAGTTCAACATCCGTCCGGAGGGCCGCGATGCGACAATCCGTTCCCTGGTCGACGAACGGGTGGTGGAAACACCCGAGTTGGCACCCTACCGCGCGGACCTCACCGGCATGCTCCGCAGGATGGCCACCGACGCCTACGACTCCGGTGCCCTCTATCTGGGCTGCATGGCGGAGAACTTCGAGGGAGTGCCTCTGTCCGCCACCCTCACCGTCTCGGTACTCGGTGCGAAGGACAGGCAGGGCGCGGCTCTGTCCACCGATCCCCGTGCCATCGCCGAGAGCCTGCGGGCCATCACTCCTCGCCGCGAAGGTGATGCCTGGCGCAAGGTCACCACCGTCGACATCCCCGAAGTCGGACCTGCCGCACGCACGTTCGGTGTCGAGGACGTACCCGTGGCCCGGGGCGACAGCCGTGCCCTTCGCATGGTGCTGACCCAGACGTACATCCCTGTTCCGGGAGCCACCGACCAGATCGTGCTCGTCTCGGGAGCCAGCCCAGTACTGGATCTGGCCGATGCTTTCCATGACATCTTCGACGCTGTGACCAGCACATTCCGTTTCATCTGACAGGGGATTCCCACATCGGCGAGGGCAAGAGCGACCTCGCGCTCCCGCTCTCGCACTGGGGAGCTACGGCAGCCGGAGGACATCGGCGACCGCAGCGTCAACGACGCCCTCCGCAACTTCGAGTCCAGCTGGGGGACGGACGCGAGAACATCACACAGCAGTTGGATGCCCTGCCGAAAGGTCTCGACATGCTGGGCGTACGGGCGGTGGTGTGAGTGACCGAGATTCCGGGTCGGGGCTGGTCTCCGCGGACTGAAGGCGTGCTGCGCAGGGTGGGCTGGCGTCCCGGCCGTTCGGTGCCGACGGCGACCTGGGAGGCGGTTCTGAGCGAACGCGGCTCCTTCGTGGTGCACGACGCGGCGCGCCGGTTCCTGTCCGAGTTCGGTGGGCTGGTGACGTACGGCTGGCCCGCCGATACGACGGTGACCTCGTCAGCGATCCGGTTCGATCCGCTTGCGGCCGCGTGGCAGGACGAGCGGTTCGCGTGGGCGAGCCGGGAAGTGGGGTCGGCTGTCTGTCCGGTGGGCACGGCGGACGAGGGGGCCAGTTTCCTGGGCATCACCGAGGACGAATCGCTGTGCCTTGTACGGGACCGGGTGGAACCGGTCGCGCGGGGGTTCGACCAGGCGCTGGACCGGCTGGTGACGTTGCAGAGCGCGCACTCGGACCTGTGGAAGCCCGTGGAACCGGTGGTTACCTCGCCGTTCTGGCGGCGGCTCGACACGGTGGAGACGGGCGCGGGCGCCGGGCGGCGCTGGCCGGTGGAGACGGAGCGGGTGCTGCGGGCGGGAGGCTGGTACCCGGGCCGGTCGATCCCCACGGAGACCTGGGAGAGCCTGCTCCTGCAGACCGGCGAGTTCGAGATGCACGACGCGGCACGCCGCTTCCTGTCCGAGTTCGGCGCCGTGGGCATGCCCTACCGCGACGTGTCGGCCCCGCTGCGGTGGGCGGAGTTCCAACTGGATCCACTGCTGGCGCAGTTCGACGCGGAGATCATCGACGACCTCGCCGAGCAGGCCGGCGTCGACAGTCTGTATCCCCTCGGTATGCGCGACCGCGGGAACCAGTACCTGGGCATGGCGGAGGACGGCACGGTCTACGCCGGCATGGACAGTGTCCGGGTTCTGGCGCCCACACCTGACGAAGCGGTGCGGAAGCTGGTACGGCCGCTGGGCGACCGCTGACGACTTCCGGGCGCCGTGCGGGTCACGGCGCCTGGCGTCTCCTACGGGCCGGCGGAACAGATCACCTAGGCTGGTGCGGTGGTCGATGAGCAGGAGCGGGGGCGGCCGTCGGGAGTGTGGGCGACGGCGGTGGGGGTGGCCAGGGTGCGGGCGCTGGAGACCGAGCGCGAGGACGCGCTGTTCCGCGACCCACTGGCACGGGCCTTCGCCGCCGCCGGCGGCCTGTGGCCCTCCTCGCCGCCGCTGCCCGACGACGAGGCCGCGCGGCGCCGCCGGCTGGCCGTGTCGTTCTCCATCGTCATCAGGACGAAGTTCCTCGACGACCTGTTGCGGCGGGCCTCCGCGTCCGGGGTCCGGCAGGTCGTGCTGCTCGGGGCGGGCATGGACAGCCGGGCATTCCGGATGGACTGGCCCGAGGGCACCCGGCTGTTCGAGGTCGACACCGCCGCCCCACTGGACTTCAAGGCTTCGGTGCTGCGCCGGGAGCGGGCCGTCGCACGTTGCGAGCGGACGACCGTCGCGGTGGATCTGCGTGAGGACTGGCCGGCCGCGCTGGCCGCCGCAGGGCACGACCCGACCGCGCCGACCGCGTGGATCGCCGAAGGTCTGCTGATCTATCTGCCCGAGGAGACGGTGGAGCTACTGCTGGCCCGGATCAGTGCGCAGTCGGCGGCAGGCAGTCGGATGGGGCTGACATTGGGCTCGCGCGGCGTGATCGAGCGCTTCGGCGCGGACGCCGTGCCGGGATCGGCGGCGTCCATGTGGGTCTCGGAGATGCCCGACGACCCGGTGGGCTGGCTGGCCGGGCACGGCTGGGAGGCCGACAGCCACACCCTGCGCGAGCGCGCTGCCGCCTACGGCCGCCCGATCAGCACCCCGCCGCGGCAGGAGGAGCGGCCCGGCGGACTGATCTCGGCGGTCCGCCGGTAGAGCGCATCCCGCTTGTTCGCCGCGCCACGGCCGTGCCACCGGGGCGGGTGGCACGGCCGGGTTGCGGGAGTTGCGGGTGGGTGTCAGGCCCAGGGGGAGGACACGGCCCAGCTGGTGTCGTCGGACCAGAGGGTGGTGGCGTCCCAGGTGTGGGAGCCGCCGTCGCTCGCGACGTAGGCGTTGTTGCTGTAGTGGCGTACGAAGTCGCTCGGGTAGTTGGCGGAACGGAGCGAGACGCCCTGGCCGTTGTGGCCCGCCTGGGGGCAGAACGTAGCGTCCTGCCTGAACACTCCGCTGCCGTCGTTGCTGTCGATGCGCAGCCGGAAGTCGTAGTGGCGCAGGTACTGGCCCGGTTTGTCGACGGACTCGAAGGAGACGCAGGAGGCGTCGCCGAGGCCCGCCCGCACGGTCCAGGTGGCCGCGCTCTTGTCGGCGGACGCGCTGGACGAGGTGACCGTGGAGATGGCGGCGTAGGCGTCGGCGCTGTTGTGCTTGAGGTACTGGGTGGTGCAGCAGGAGGTGGTGGCCCGCAGCGACACCTTCGAGCCGGGTGTGAGTCCGCCCGGCGTGGCGGACGCCGTGTAGCCGACCGAGTTGATGTTGGACTGTACGGCGTTCTCGGTGGCGTCCGAGGGGTAGCCGGACGTCATGACGCCCTCGTAGAAGGTGCCGGCGGAGCCGTTGCTGTTGTCGCCGCCGATGCCGAGGATGATCGCGCCTTCCTTCTTCATCGGGTTGTAGCCCGCGACGTTGGGGCGCGTTCCGTTGTAGAAGGTGGACAGGCCGCCGGACTGGGCGTTGCCGCCGCGGATCGCCCAGTGGTTCGGCTCGCCCTTGACGATGGCGGTGAGGAACCGGTGGCTGACGCTGGGGTCGTTGGCGTTGTAGCCCGCGTTGACCCCGGAGAACAGTCCGTTCTCCAGGTCCGCCATCACCCAGGGGCCGTTGCCGGTGCCGTAGCCCCAGACCTTGATGTTGCCGAAGTAGATGGCCTCCATGGTGCCGTTGCCGTTGTCCCGGCTGTTGGTCTCGGCGTTGCCGTAGTCGAAGCAGCAGCCGCCGTTGTAGTGCGTGCCGTCGAGGATCGCGTACATGCCTTCCGGCTGGTCGCCGGTGGCGATGCCGTTGGTGTTGTTGTCGCGGTATCCGGTGCCGGGGGCGATGAAGACGCCGTAGGCCTTGTGGCCGCCGACGGTGACCGGTGCGGCGGACGCTTCGGCCAGGTTGTCGTAGCCACCCGCGGCGGGGCCGGAGAAGCCTCCGGGCGGTGCCTGGGTGAGGTGGTTGCCGCGGCCGGACTGGTCGTAGATGACGGTGATCAGGCAGCTCGTCCCCGCGCAGAACGAGTCCTGCGCGGCGGCGTCGGCGTAACCGCCCGCGCTGAGCACGCCGATGTCCCGGGTGGCGCCGTCGGAGGCGCGTTTCACCTGGTACAGGCGGCCGTTGTAGGAGGAGTACAGGGCGCGGGTCATGCTGTGCGCGGCCACGCAGGGCGTGCCGCCGGAGGCGTACAGATCGCAGGGGAGCGAGCCGGCGGCCTCGGCGCTGTGGCCGGCGGACGTCTGCGCGCCGAACAGGGCGGCGACCAGCGCCAGCGGGGCAAGTCCTCTGACCCAGCGTCGTAAGCGGGCGGAAGTCACAGGCATGGATCATCTCCTGGGGACGTGGGGACTCGACGGCGTCCCACCGTCGAGGAGCCGGACGCGACCGGCAATGTCACGGACATGTCATTCCTGATCTTCGAAGTAGGCCGAGACCTGCTGCCGCGCGCACCCGGAGCCGCCGGAGCGACGATCAGGGGTGACGAAATCTCGAACAATGGTCGCAGTGACGGACAAGCATTGATGATATGAAGCCCCAGAAGGGTGTCAACATCTCGCGCACGTCCGATACTTCGGCCACCGGAAGCCGACCCACCGCGGCCGGTCACCGGCTCCCGACGTGATTCCCGACTCCTAGGAGCGCCGTTGTCCTCCGCACCATCGTCCGCCTTCACCCGCGCGGGGCTGGCAGCGGCCCTCCTGCTGCCGGCCGCCTTCCTGGGCGCATGCTCCGTCATCGGCGGCGACGGCGGCTGTCACGGCACGGAAGCCGAACTCGAGCGGCTGGCCGCACAGCCACTGCTCGACGCGGCGCCTGCCGGCGCCACGGCACCCGCCAACTACCGCGGCGTGGGCGTGAGCACCGCATGCGACGACGACAGCGCCGGGGAGCCCTGGCTGCACGCGGACCGTCTGTACGCCTTCCCCGGCAAGCCCGTCGACGTCATCGCCTACTACACCAGGGCAGCCGCCGCGGCCGGCTGGCAGGCCGAGCACGACCCGGACCCCGGGGCGGAGTCCGGGTCCGTGGCGGGCGTCTGCTGGTCCAAGACCGAAAAGAAGCGGCACCTGCTGCTCAACGTCGACTTCAAGCCCGGTGGCTGGTCGCCGACGCCCAAGGTGGGCAAGGGAATCGCCTACGCGGTGTCGGTCGGCAGCACGGCGGACGGCGGTGGCGGCGACGAGGCCACCTGCCGGCAGTGAGCCTCCAGTAGCGCAGCGGTGGGCCGGGCAAAGGGCGGCCCACCCCGTTCGGACGTGCGCCGAAGGTCCCGGCTCCCCCGGGACCCACAGCCCTCCGCGCCGCCCCATAGGGCCGTACCGCCCCCTGCCGCCGCGCCCCTAGCGTCGGGGCCATGGCCGCGAAGAAGACCGTTTCGGTGAAGAAGACCCCGCCCGTCCGCAACGCCACGGCGCGTGACGAGCGCCGGCACGAGCATGTGGCCGCTCTGCGGCAGAGCGAGGCGCGGCAGCGGGCGTTCCGGCGGCGGGCCGTCGTCGTCGGCGGCGTCGCCGTCGTGCTCGCCCTGGCCGCCGGTATCGGCATCGGGCTCGCCGCGGGCGACGGGTCCGATTCCCCGTCCGGGGGTGGCAAGGCGAGCGCGAAGCTCGTCACGCCGGCCCACGCCGGCGGTCCCGGCGGCACCATGATCACCTGGGGGAAAGCCGGCGCTCCGACCACCGTCCAGGTGTACGAGGACCTGCGCTGCCCGTACTGCGCCGCGTTCGAGAAGGACCTGGACGCCACGCTGGCCTCGATGGTGGACTCCGGGAAGGTCAAGGTCGAGTTCCACATGGCCGCGTTCCTCGACAAGCGGCTCGGCGGTCAGGGGTCGCAGACCGGGCTGGCGGCGCTGGGCGCGGCGCTCGACGAGAGCGTCGGCAAGTTCAAAGCGTTCCACGACGCGCTGTACGCCGCCCAGCCGAAGGACGAGAGCACGGACACCTTCGGCAGCAGCGCCAAGCTGCTGGAGATCGCCGGCAAGGTGCCGGGGCTGCGGACGCCCGCCTTCAACAAGGCCGTCAAGGAGGGCACTTACCTGCCCTGGGCGGCGAAGGTGGCGGACGCGTTCTACGACAGCGACGCCACCGGCACCCCGACGGTCAAGGTCGACGGGCGCACCGTCAACGTCCTCGACAGCACCGGTGAGCCGGTCAGCGCGGCGGCCTTCACCCAGGCGGTGGAGCAGGCGGCGGCTGCGGGATGACTCGGCTCGCCCGCCCGGCGGAAGGGGCGGCGAAGGTCCCGGTGGTCCGGGACCAATGGCCTGGTCCGCCGTGCCCTGCCGAATGCCAGGCTGAGCACGCCGGGTCCGCCGTGTCATCGCGGACACCCGGCTGAGGAAGCCACGTCCGTACAGCCCCGGAGGAGGATGGACAGCACAGATGTCTTCGCGTGCCGTACGGCGCTGGCTTCCGAACCAGCACGGAGCCTGGGCGATGCTGGTCGTGCCGTTCCTGGCGGGCATGCTGCTGGGGGACCCGACGCCGTGGCACGCCCTGCTGCTGCTCGCCTGGCTCCTCGGCTACCTCGCCGTCTTCCACGTCCAGCAGTGGCTGCGGCTGCGGCACAACTCCCGCAATCCCGGAGCCGCCGCCCGTCACACGCGTCCGGTGCGGGTGTTCACGGCGGCACTGGCGCCGTGCGGCGTCGCCCTCGTCGTGCACGCGCCCTGGCTGCTGCTCGCCGCCGTCTGCGCCGCGCCGTTCCTCGCCGTGAACTGCCGGTACGCCTGGCGCAACCGTGAGCGGGCCCTGGTCAACGGGCTCGCCGCGGTCGTCCCGGCGTGCGGCATGCTGCCGGTCGCCCTGCTGCTCGGCGGGGGCGGGATCGCGGACGCCTGGAGGCCGACGCTGGCCTGCCTGCTGTACTTCGCGGGCACCGTCCTCTACGTCAAGACCATGATCCGTGAGCGGGGCAGCGCCTCCTACCGGTGGGCCTCGGGCGGCTACCACGCCGTGGCGCTCGGCGTCGCGGCCGCCGTCCTCGGACCCTGGCTCGCCGGGTTCTTCGCGGTGTGCCTGGGGCGGGCGCTGGCCGTGCCGGCGCTCGGCCGGGTGCGGGTGAGCGCGGTCGGGGCCGGGGAGGCGGTGCTGTCCGTGCTGCTCCTCACCGCGCTGCTGCTGTCCTTCGGGTGACGACGCCCCTACGACGCCCTCACGCCCATCACCCGCCCTCGCCTCACGCCGCCCGGCGCCCCCGTTCCCGGTGCGCCCGCACGATCTCCGCGTACCGGTGTCCGCTGCCCTTGATGGTGCGCGCCTGGGTGCGGTAGTCGACGTGGACCAGGCCGAAGCGCTTGTCGTAGCCGTAGGCCCACTCGAAGTTGTCGAGCAGCGACCAGGCGAAGTAGCCGGCCAGCGGGGCACCCTTGCGGGCGGCGGAGGCGCAGGCGGCGAGGTGGCGTTCCAGGTAGTCCTGGCGCTCGGGATCGTGGACGGTGCCGTCCGGGCGCACGACGTCCGGGTAGGCGGAGCCGTTCTCGGTGACGTGGATCCGGCGCGGACCGTATTCGTCGGTGAGGCGCAGCAGCAGGGTCTCGATGCCACTCGCGTCGACCTCCCAGTCCATGCCGGTGCGCGGGACGCCGAGGCGGCGGACCGTGCGGACGCGGGGCGGCGGGGCGGCGGGGTCGTCGGCGACGGTGACCGGGAAGTAGTAGTTCAGGCCGAGCCAGTCCAGCGGGGCTGCGATCACCGCCATGTCGCCCTGCCTCTCGGGGAGTTCGACGCCGTACACCTCGCGCATGTCCGCCGGGAAGCCGCGGCCGTGGACGGGGTCCAGCCACCAGCGGTTGACGTGGCCGTCCAGCCGGCGTGCCGCCCGGACGTCCTCGTCGCGGTCGGTCGCGGCGTGCACGGTGGAGAGGTTGTTGACGATGCCGACCTCGGCGCCGGGGGCGGCGGCGCGGATCGCCTGTACGGCGAGGCCGTGGCCCAGCAGCAGGTGGTAGGAGGCGCGGACGGCGGCCGTCAGGTCGGTCCAGCCGGGGGCCATCGTGCCTTCCAGGTGGCCGATCCACGCCGAGCAGGAGGGCTCGTTGAGGGTCGCCCAGTGGGTGACGCGGTCGCCCAGGCGTTCGGCGACGGCGGAGGCGTACTCGGCGAACGCCAGGGCCGTGTCCCGCTCGGGCCAGCCGCCGCGGTCCTGCAGCACCTGGGGCAGGTCCCAGTGGTAGAGGGTGACGGACGGGGTGATCCCCGCCTGGAGCAGGCCGTCGGTCAACTCGTCGTAGAAGGCGAGGCCCTTGGGGTTGGCCGGGCCGTCGCCGCCGGGCAGGACGCGCGGCCAGGCGATCGACAACCGGTAGGCGTTGACGCACAGCCGCCGCATGAGGGCGATGTCCTCGCGCCAGCGGTGGTAGTGGTCGCAGGCGATGTCTCCGTGGTCGTTGCCCGCGATCTTTCCGGGGGTGTGCGAGAAGGTGTCCCAGATCGACGGGGAGCGGCCGTCCTCCGCGACGGCTCCCTCGATCTGGTACGCCGATGTGGCCGTCCCCCACAGGAAGTCGGGCGCGAGTGCGGCGAGGTCGATGGTCACGGAAGTCCCTTCACATACGGCTACGGGTCACTGGTACGGATCACTGGTACGGGTCATTTGACGGCCCCGGCCGTCAGACCGGCGACGAGGTAGCGCTGGAGCAGCAGGAAACCGGCGACCACGGGCACGCTGACGACCAGCGAGGCGGCCATGATCTGGTTCCAGTAGACGTCGTTGAGGGTCGAGTAGCCCTGGAGGCCGACGGCGAGGGTGCGGGTGGTGTCGTTGGTCATCACCGAGGCGAACAGCACCTCGCCCCAGGCGGTCATGAAGGCGTAGACGGCGACGGCGACGATGCCGGGGACCGCGGCCGGCACGACCACGCGGAAGAGCGCGCCGAGCGGGCCGCAGCCGTCCACCAGCGCCGCCTCGTCCAGGTCGCGCGGCACCGAGTCGAAGTACCCGATCAGCATCCAGATCGAGAACGGCAGGGAGAAGGTCAGGTACGTCAGGATCAGGCCACCGCGGGAGCCGAACAGGGCGATGCCGGTGGTCTGGCCGATGTTGACGTAGATCAGGAACAGCGGGAGCAGGAAGAGGATGCCGGGGAACATCTGTGTGGACAGCACGGTGACCGTGAAGACGCGCCTGCCGCGGAAGGAGTGGCGGCTGACCGCGTAGGCGGCGAACACCGCGATCACCACCGAGCAGACGGTCGCCGCGCCCGCCACGACCAGGGAGTTCACGAAGTACCGGGCGAGCGGGACGGTCGACCAGATGTCGATGTACGGCCGTACGGTCAGGCCGCTGGGCAGCCAGCGGAACTCGCCGGAGACGTCCCCGAGCGGCTTCAGCGAACTGGACACCATGACGTACACCGGCAGCAGGACGAAGCCGCTGAGCAGGGTGAGGAAGATCCGCCGCGACCACAGGAAGGAGCGGGGCGGGGCCGTCGGGGAGTCAGGCACGGCCGGTCCTCCGTTCGCGTGAGGTGACGGCCAGGTAGACGCCGGTGACCAGGAGCAGGAAGAGCAGCAGCAGGACGGACATCGCCGAGCCGGTGCCGAAGTTCCAGGTGACGAAGGACGCCTGGTAGATGTGCACGGAGATCAGGTCGGCGGCCTGCGGGGCAGCCCTGCCGAACAGGACGTACGGTGTGTTGAAGTCGTTGAACGTCCACAGGAACAGCACCAGGACGAGAACCTGGTTGACCGGGCGCAGGGACGGCAGGGTGATGCGGCGGATCCGCTGCCACATCCCGGCGCCGTCCAGGGCGGCCGCCTCGTACAGCTCCCGGGGGATGTTCTGCAGGCCGGCCGTCACGATGAGGAAGGCGAACGGCCAGCCCTTCCACACCGAGACGGTGAGCAGGGCGTAGAAACTGTTGTCGCCGATGAGCCAGAAGGACGGCCGTCCGGTGAGGTGCAGCTGGTCGTGCAGGACGTGGTTCACCAGGCCGTTGTCGTGCTGGAACATGAACACCCAGGTGATGACGGCGGCGTAGACCGGCAGGGCGTACGGCACCAGGAACAGGGCCCTGAGCAGTCCGCGCCCGCGGAAGGCGTCCTGCATGAAGACCGCCGCCGCCGTCCCGACGGCCCAGCACAGAGCGACGGACAGCAGGGTGAAGGCGACGGTGACGAGGAACGAGTGCAGCAGCGCCTCACCGACGGGAGCGTCGACGTCCACGGAGACGCGGTAGTTGTCGAATCCGGACCAGGGGGCGGCGCCCCAGTCGCGGAGGGTGAACTGGGTGAGCTGCTTGAAGCTCATCGCGATGCCGATCACCATCGGCACCAAGTGGACGAGGAGTTCGAGGGCCAGGGCGGGCAGGAGCAGCAGGTAGGGCAGTCCGGCGCGGCGCAGCCGTCCGGTGCGGCGGGGGCTTCGCGCCGCACCGGGAGGGGTCCTGCGCACGGTCTTGCGAGCGGCCCGCCCGGTGGCGGTGATCGTCATCGGCTCGGGCTCACTTCGCGGGCATCTGCTGCTGGGCCTTGGCGAGTCGGGCTCTCACCGACTCGGTGGTGACCGGGCGTCCGGCGGCCGCGTCGGCGAACAGTTCCTTGACCGCGGTGCCGACGGCGGTCTCGAACTGGGACTCGTCGGCGACCTGGGGCAGGGCGGCGGCGCTCGTGGCGAGGGTGTCCTTCAGCACCGTGGTGGCGGGGGCGCTGAACGCGGCGTCGGACTGGGCTGACTTGACCGGCGGGATGGAGCTGTAGGCCTTGTTGAGGATCTTCTGTTCCTCGTCGCCGGTCATGAACTTCACGAACCGGGTGGCGCCGTCGAGGTTGTCGGTGTTCTTGAAGACGGCGAGGTTGATGCCGGCGACCATGGAGTTGACCTGGGTTCCGGTGCCGGGGGTGCCGGACCGGACGGGGACGGGCGCGATGCCGTAGTCGGCCGCGTCCATGCCCTGGGACGCGAGGTTGGCGGCGGCGGACTGCCACAGCAGCATGGCCGTCCGGCCCTTGGCGAAGTCGCTGACGGACTGGTTCTGCGCGTACTCGGCGTTGCCGGGCGGGATGACCTTGTCCTTGGCCATCAGGCCGACGTACTGCTCGACCGCGGCGACCACCTTGTCGCCGGTGAAGTCGGGTCTGCCGTCGGGGGTGAAGAAGTCGGCTCCGTGCTGCTCGGCGAAGACGAAGACGTGGTGGATGTTCTCCGACACGTTGGAGCCCTCCGCGCCCAGCGCCTGCTTGCCCGTCGCCTTGATCTTCTTGCCGTCGGCAATCAACTCGTCCCAGGTGGCGGGCGGTTGCTCGATCCCGGCGTCGGCGAAGATCTTCTTGTTGTAGTAGAGCGCGTACGCCATCGAGTACAGCGGCACGGCGGCCGGGTCCTGGCCGGCCGCGCCGGTCGAGCCGAGGGCGGAGTCGACGAAGCGGTCCTTGCCGCCGATCTTCGCGAGGTTCTTCGCGTCCCAGGGCAGCAGCGCGCCCGTGGCCTGCAGGGAGGCGCTCCAGGTGTTGCCGATGTTGAGGACGTCGGGGCCCTGGCCGGAGGTGGTCGCGGTGAGGATCCGGTTGAGCAGGTCGGACCAGGGCACGACCTCCAGCTTCACCTTGATGCCGGTCTGTCTCTCGAACTTGTCGAGTTCGGGCTGGAGCACCTTCTTGTCGACCGCGATGCTCGCGCCCTGGTTGGACGCCCAGTAGGTGAGGGTCTTGGGCGAGTCGTTCGACCCGCCGCCAGTGGCCGAACCGCCTCCGCAGGCCGTGGCCGCGAGGGCGAGTGAGAGGGTGACGGCGCCTACGGCCGCGGCTCGGTTGCTGCGCATGGCTCCCGGTGTCCCTTCGGGGTGGCAACTCATGACGTCGTGCGTTCAGGGCCGTCATGACTTAATTTAGGACGTGAGTTAAACCTCAAGGGATGCGGTCGTCAAGGGGTCCGGCAGCGCTTGCCGGACCGCCGCACGCCACACGGCACTCCTCGCCCCGCCCTTTGCGGTGGCGCGGAACTCCCCGCCCCGCCCTTGCGGCGGCACGGAACTCCGGTCACGCCTCTTGACGCGCCCGTTCCGGCAGTTGAAGCATTCACCGGCGAGAGAGCGCTCCCAAACCGACGCCGTGTTCACTTCCTGAACAGGAGAGCCGCCCATGCCTGACAGCCGCCCCACGCCCGACCGAGGTCCCACGGCCGCGCCCGTCACAGGCCGCGCCATCGGCCGCAGAACCGTCCTCGGCGCCGCGGCCGTTTCGGCCCCCGCGGTCCTGGGCCTGTCCACGGCCGCGGCCGCCGCAGGCGGGACGGACCACGCCACGGGGGCCGCGGGCGGGACGGGCGACACCGCGGCCGCCGCCCCGGCCGGGCGGAGGAAGCCGCGCCGCCTCCCCGGCGGGGGCGCCCTCGGCCCGAACGTCCTGGTCTTCGACCCGTCCATGCCGGACATCCAGGCCAGGCTGGACGAGGTGTTCCAGCGGCAGGAGTCGGCCCAGTTCGGCACCGGCCGCTACGCGCTGCTGTTCAAGCCCGGCACCTATCAGGGTCTCAACGCCCAACTGGGCTTCTACACCTCCATCGCCGGGCTCGGCCTCTCCCCCGACGACACGACGATCAACGGCGACGTCACGGTCGACGCCGGCTGGTTCGGCGGCAACGCCACGCAGAATTTCTGGCGTTCGGCGGAGAACCTCGCCCTCGTCCCGGCGAACGGCACCAACCGGTGGGCGGTGGCGCAGGCGGCCCCCTTCCGCCGCATGCACGTACGCGGTGGCCTCAACCTCGCACCGTCCGGCTACGGTTGGGCGAGCGGCGGCTACATCGCGGACAGCCGCATCGAGGGCCAGGTCGCCCCGTACTCGCAGCAGCAGTGGTACACCCGCGACAGCGCGATCGGCAGCTGGCTCAACGGCGTCTGGAACATGGTCTTCTCGGGTGTCGAGGGCGCCCCCGCGCAGAGCTTCCCGAACCCGCCGTACACCACGCTCGACACCACCCCCGTCTCCCGGGAGAAGCCCTTCCTCCACGTGGGCGGCAGCGGCGAGTTCCGCGTCTTCCTGCCCGCGAAGCGGACCGACGCGCGCGGCGTCAGCTGGGGCAACGGCACGCCGCGCGGCACCTCGCTGCCGCTGTCCCGGTTCTACGTCGCCAGGCCGGGCGACTCGGCCGCCACCCTCAACCAGGCGCTCGCCCAGGGCCTGCACCTGCTGCTCACCCCGGGCATCTACCACGTCGACCGGCCGG
Organism: Streptomyces sp. NPDC031340; assembly: GCF_055569945.1. NCBI lineage: Bacteria > Bacillati > Actinomycetota > Actinomycetes > Kitasatosporales > Streptomycetaceae > Streptomyces > Streptomyces sp. NPDC031340. The sequence goes on along the minus strand of NZ_JBVIIE010000022.1, from coordinate 71,538 downwards.
TCCAGGTGAACCGCCCCGGCACGGTCGTCCTCGGCCTCGGCTACGCCACGATCGTCCCCGACAACGGCGTCACGGCGATGCGGGTCGCCGACGTCGACGGGGTCCGGCTGGCCGGGTTCCTCATCGACGCGGGCCCGGTCAACTCCCGGACCCTGCTGGAGATCGGGCCGCGGGGCGCCTCGCGGGACCACTCGGCCGACCCCACCACCGTGCAGGACGTCTTCGTCCGGATCGGCGGCGCCGGCGCCGGCAAGGCCACCACCAGCATCGTCGTCAACAGCCGGCACACCATCGTCGATCACACCTGGATCTGGCGCGCCGACCACGGCACCGGCGTCGGCTGGGAGACCAACCGGGCCGACTACGGACTCATCGTGAACGGCGACGACGTGCTGTGCACCGGTCTGTTCGTGGAGCACTTCAACAAGTACGACGTGCAGTGGTACGGCGGACGCGGCCGCACCATCTTCTTCCAGAACGAGAAGGCGTACGACGCCCCGGACCAGGCCGCGATCCAGAACGGGTCCGTCAAGGGCTACGCCGCCTACAAGGTCGGCGACGGCGTGACCGAGCACGAGGGCTGGGGCCTGGGCAGCTACTGCTACTACAACGTCGACCCGACGATCACGCAGCACCACGGCTTCTCCGCCCCGGACCGGCCGGGAGTGCGCTTCCACGACCTGCTCGTCGTCTCCCTCGGCGGCAACGGCCAGTACGAGCACGTGATCAACGAGACCGGGGCGCCGACATCGGGCACGTCGACGGTGCCGTCCACGGTGGTGTCGTACCCGTGAGCCGGGGCGGGCCCGCCCGCGCGTGGGCGGGGCCGCCGTGCCGGGCAAGGGCACGGGCACCGGGTCCGGGGGCGCCCAGGTGTCGGACGGCAGTCCGGGGCGTCCTCGCAGAGCTGGGCGCATGTGTGAGGCCGAGCTGACCCGTGTCCCCGAAGGCGGCTCCGCCTACGCCGCGCCGCCTTCGCCTTCCCTTTCGCCGTCGGGGTGCCGTACGGCCTTCTTCAGGTCGGCCTCGACGTCGCTGCGGGAGACGTCCTCGGCCTTGGCGTACTCGGTCACCGAGGCCTGGACGTCGCGGGCGAGGTCGCGCCAGGCCCGCCATGCCGTCTCGTAGGTGTCGGTCTGCCGCTGCGTCCAGCCACCCTCCAGGGTCGGCGGCCCGTAGGTCTCCCGCAGCTCCTCGACGCGGTTGTGCGCCTGGTCGGCGGCCCGCTGCTTCTCCACCAGCTCTTCGAAGGTGTGTGCCACACAAAGGGAGCTTAGGTCGACAAATGCCACACCGCGCGCCGACGGGGCCGGCGCGCGGTGTGGACGGTGGGGATCAGGCCAGGTCGAACCGGTCCAGGTTCATGACCTTGTCCCAGGCGGCGACGAAGTCCTTGACGAACTTCTCCTTGGCGTCGTCGCTGGCGTAGACCTCGGCGACGGCACGCAGCTCGGAGTTCGAGCCGAAGACCAGGTCGACGCGGCTGCCGGACCACTTCAGCTCGCCCGTGGCACGGTCACGGCCCTCGAAGGTCTCCGCGTCCTCCGACGTCGGCTTCCACTCGATGCCCATGTCGAGCAGGTTGACGAAGAAGTCGTTCGTCAGCGACTCGGGCGTCGGGGTGAACACGCCGAGCTGGGAGCCCTGGTGGTTGGCGCCCAGCACGCGCAGGCCGCCCACCAGGACCGTCGTCTCGGGCGCGGTCAGCGTGAGCAGGTTCGCGCGGTCGAGCAGGAGGTACTCCGACGGCAGCCGGTTGCCCTTGCCGCGGTAGTTGCGGAAGCCGTCCGCGGCCGGCTCCATCTGCGCGAAGGACTCGACGTCCGTCTGCTCCTGCGAGGCGTCCATACGGCCCGGCGTGAACGGGACCTGGATGTCGAAGCCGGCGTTCTTCGCGGCCTGCTCCACGCCCGCGCAGCCGGCGAGGACGATCAGGTCGGCGAGCGAGATCTTCTTGCCGCCGGTCTGCGAGGAGTTGAAGGACTCCTGGATGCCCTCGAGGGTGCTCAGCACCGTGGCGAGGGCGTCGGGGTCGTTGACCTCCCACTCCCGCTGCGGGGCGAGGCGGATCCGGGCGCCGTTGGCGCCGCCGCGCTTGTCGCTGCCGCGGAACGACGAGGCCGACGCCCAGGCGGTGGACACCAGCTGCCCGACGGACAGACCCGAGTCGAGGATCTTGCCCTTGAGCGCCGCGACGTCGTCGGCGTCCACGAGCTCGTGGTCGACGGCCGGGATCGGGTCCTGCCACACCAGCGTCTCCTGCGGCACCAGCGGGCCGAGGTAGCGCTGGATCGGGCCCATGTCGCGGTGCGTGAGCTTGAACCAGGCGCGGGCGAAGGCGTCCGCGAACTGGTCCGGGTTCTCCAGGAAGCGCCGGGAGATCTGCTCGTAGACGGGGTCGAAGCGCAGCGAGAGGTCCGTGGTGAGCATGCGCGGCTCGCGCTTCTTCGACGGGTCGTGGGCCTCCGGGACGGTACCGGCCCCGGCGCCGTCCTTCGGCCGCCACTGCTTGGCGCCGGCGGGGCTGTCGAACAGCTCCCACTCGTACCCGAACAGCGTCTCGAAGAAGCTGTTGTCCCAGGTCGTCGGGGTCGGCGTCCAGGTGACCTCAAGGCCGCTGGTGATCGCGTCGCCGCCCTTGCCGCTGCCGTAGCTGCTCTTCCAGCCCAGGCCCTGCTCCTCCAGGGGCGCGGCCTCGGGCTCGGGGCCGACGGCGTCCGCGGGGCCGGCGCCGTGGGTCTTGCCGAAGGTGTGGCCGCCGGCGATGAGCGCGACGGTCTCCTCGTCGTTCATCGCCATGCGGGCGAAGGTCTCACGGATGTCGCGGGCCGCGGCGAGCGGGTCCGGGTTGCCGTTGGGGCCCTCCGGGTTGACGTAGATGAGGCCCATCTGGACGGCGGCCAGCGGGCTCTCCAGCTCGCGGTCGCCGCTGTAGCGCTCGTCGCCGAGCCAGGTGCGCTCGGGGCCCCAGTAGACGTCCTCGTCGGGCTCCCAGACGTCCGCCCGGCCGCCGGCGAAGCCGAAGGTCTTGAAGCCCATGGTCTCCAGGGCACGGTTGCCCGCGAAGATCATCAGGTCGGCCCAGGAGATCTTGCGGCCGTACTTCTTCTTCACCGGCCACAGCACACGGCGCGCCTTGTCGAGGTTGGCGTTGTCGGGCCAGCTGTTGAGCGGCGCGAACCGCTGCATGCCCGCGCCGGCGCCGCCGCGGCCGTCGTGGACGCGGTACGTGCCCGCGCTGTGCCAGGCCATGCGGATGATCAGCGGCCCGTAATTGCCGAAGTCGGCCGGCCACCACTCCTGGGAGGTGGTCAGCACCTCGTCGACGTCCCTGGCCAGGGCGTCGAGGTCGAGGCTCTGGAACTCGGCGGCGTAGTCGAAGTCGCCGCCCATCGGATCGGACGCGGAGGAGTGCTTGCGCAGAACCGCCAGGTTGAGCTGGTTCGGCCACCAGTCACGGTTGCTTCCGCCCTCGGTCGGGTGGCTGAAGCGTCCGGCGTGGACCGGGCAGCCTCCCGCGCTCTCGTCGTTCATCTCTCCCACTACGGCGTCAGGACTGTCGGCCACGGGAATCCTCCATGGATCAAAGAGTGTGCTCAGTAACCGGTGCGGTGGAACTGGTGGAACGGATGGAATCGATGGAACGGTCGGAGCAGTCGGGGCACAGGCCCCAGTAGACGATCTCGGCCTCGTCGACGACGAAGCCCTGATCGTCGGAGGCGGTCAGGCAGGGCGCGCTGCCGACGGCGCAGTCGACGTCGGCGATGACCCCGCAGGACCGGCACACGAGGTGGTGGTGGTTGTCCCCGACCCGCGCCTCGTAGCGCGCGACGGAGCCGGGCGGCTCGATGCGCCGCAGCAGACCGGCCGCGGTCAGCACCCGCAGCACGTCGTAGACGGCCTGGTGGGACACCGCGCCGAGGTGTTCACGCGCGATGCGGGTGATCGCGTCCGTGTCGGCGTGCGGATGACCGTGCACCGCGGACAGCACCGCCAGCCGAGGGCGCGTCACCCGGAGGGCGGCCGCTCGCAACATGCGCTCGAAGTCCGAAGTCGCGGTCACAAGCCGCAGTCTTGTCCCTTTCCTGGAATCAATCAAGTTCTGGAAGAGATCAAGTTGAAGATCGAGCTGAAGAATGCCGTCCCGCCGAGGGCATGCCTTCCCTCGACCCTGGCACCCGAGCAGCGCCGGGCTTCGCCGTCGCCGAGAGGCTTCACCGATCGGTCACCCGTTCGCCATAGTGGTACGCGTGCGTCGCCTCCGCCTCCGGAGCGGCACGCCACGAGAACGCCATGAGAGGCGATCGAGCTGTGCGGCCGGCCTTCTCCCGCCACCGCCGGGCGCCGCGGCCGGAAGGGCCGGCGCCCGCGGACCGGTGCGTCACGTCCGAGGTGGTGCTCCGCGACCTGCGCGGCACCGAGATCGGCCGGCTGCGCTTCCGCGCCTGCGGCGTCTGCCGGGCCGGACGCATCCTGGACGTGCGGGTCGTCGACGAACGCCGACGCGAGGGTTTCGGACGCGAGCTCGTGCTCGCCCTGCTCGCGCGCTGCCCTGACCACCGCTGGACCACCACGCTCCAGACCCGCCCGGGCCGCCGCTTCTTCGCCGCGATGACCGAGGAGACGGCGGTCCCCTTCCCCCGGGGCGGCCCCCTCTGCGAACACCTGCCGGGCCGCCTCACAGGCCGACTCACCCGCGCCTGGCGGACGACCCGCCGGGAGAAGGGGTGGGACGACAGTTGACGCGTTGGGGCCCGGTGCGACGCGCGCACCGGGCCCCAAGCATCGGAAGTCAGCCGGTTCAGCGCCCAGCAGCCAGCCGTACGAAGTCAGTCCACGCTTCGGGACCGAAGGCGAGCCGGGCCGCTGCGGGCCGCTTCGAGTCCCTGACGAGGACGGCTCCGGAAGTGGCAGCGACTTCCACGCATTCGCCGCCGCCACCTGTGCTGTAGCTGCTCTTGAACCAGGCGGATTCTGGCACGGCGTGCGCTATGCGAACGCTCATGGCTCTCCCATCAGTTTCTTGATGAAGGCTGTTGACTCGCTCGGCGTCAAGGCCTGTGATCGGAGGATGCCATACCGGGCCTCCAGCTCACGCACCTTGGACACCTCGGTGTAGAGCCGACTGTCGTCCTGTACCTCTGCGTACGCGATCCGCTGGCCCTTGTCCGTGTCGATCAGCGTGAAGGGGCCGCCCAAGGCGGCATTGTCCTCGCGGTCGGTCGGCATCACCTGCACTTCAACATGCCTCAACTGGGCTGTCAGCAGGACTTGTTCCAAGGCTCCACGCATGACCCCCCGGCCGCCCAGCGGCCGCCGCAGAACCGCCTCTTCGATCACGAAGCTCATCAGCGGCGCAGGCCGCCGACTGAAGACCTCTTGTCGAGCCAGGCGGGCTTCCAAGCGCTGTTCGATGGTGTCGTCGGGCAGCAAAGGGCGCTGCATCTGGAAGACGGCTCGTGCGTAGTCCTCTGTCTGCAACAAGCCCGGAACCGCGTAGACCGCGTAGAGGTTCAAGCCAGCAGCCCGAGCCTCCAAGCGAGCCGCGTCCCTGAAGTAGGCCGGATATTGAGCCCGTCCCACCTCCTCCCTCAGCGCCGTGAGCAAGCCGCCGGCACCCAGCACCTCGTCCGCCCGCTCGATGAACCGGGCCTGCGGAATCCGCCTCCCCTGCTCGATCGACGCGACCATGTCCGCCGAGTAGCCGACTTGTTTGCCGAACTCCGCCCTGTCCATCCCCGCCCGTACCCGCAGCAGCTTCAACTGCCGCCCGAACGCGGTCACCACGCCCGTCGCCGGCTCGTCCTCCGGCCGCTGCTGCCGCTGTCCCGCTTCCACGTCCCTCACGGTCACCGCCCTGCCCACCTCTTGCCGCACCTCGCCGGACACAGGGGTCGCGCCCGCCCCGAAGGGTTAACGCCGCGGCATCACCACAGGTCACGCCGTGCCCCGGGCACGAGTCGAGGCCCGACGCGCTGCCCGCTGTTCGGCGGCCACGGCTCGTGAACTCCCGCCAGTGCGCGCCCTTTTGCGGCGGGCCCTGTCCCGTCACACTGGTGTGGCTCGGCACCGGTCCGGCCCCTTTCTCGGGCGGGAGAGGCGCGACTTGGGGGAGTGAGTTACGGGGTGGCAGCCAGCGATCCGTCCGACGACGAGGTGCGTGCGGCACTCGACAAGTTCCTGGCACGCGGCCGGAGCAGGCGTCCTGGTCCGTCCGCTGCGGATTTCGACCTCACCCGCCTGCACCTGCTCGAAGGCAGCGTCACCCGATGCGTCGAAGAGCGCACCGAGGGGGTACGGCACGAGCCCGGCACCGTCGGCCTCTCGGAGCGACCGCTCTACGACGTGCTGCGGGACTACGAGCTCGGCCCACACGACAAGCCCATCGACCAGCCGCTCGAACTGGTCCAGCGCGGCACGGTGCATCTCAGGTCCTGCGACTGCGGCAACGGCCGACGGCAGTGCGCCGACTGCGACGGCAAGAAGTACCGCCCGTGCGAGCCGGCCCAGGTATGCACCGTGTGCCAGGGCGTCACCGCATGCACGCAGACCGTCAAGCACGACCGCGGACTGCCCGGCACCCGGCGCCGACCGCCCGAGCCGGGCCGGGCCGACCGGCCCGACGAGCGGGTGAAGTGCGAGGCCTGCGGGACACCCGACAGCGCGTGCCCCCGGTGCCGGGGCTGGGGGAAGGTCAGATGCCCGGAGTGTCAGGCGAGTGGGCGCATCCCCTGCACACCGTGCGGGAAAGCAGGCACCGTCGAGTGCAATACCTGTCACGGGCACGGGAACCTGACGTCCTGGACAGCGGGACGGATCAAGTGGACCTCACAACCCAAGAACGTGCCGCCCCCCGTCCCACGGCCCCGGCAGGTGGCATCGGAACTGGACTCGGGCGGCTGGCGCGAGGACCGGCTCGACGCTCACGATCCGCTTCCCGACGACCTCTCCCCCGAGCACCGCTCGGCCCTCGAACCGCACCTGCGGCTGTGGAAGGGAGAGAAGGACCGCAAGACCGTGATCCAACGGCTCACGGTCGTCAGGGCGACGCCGCCCGGCTCCGGCAACCTGGAGTTCTACATCTTCCGAAGCGCCGACGGACAACTCGTCGTCCGTCGGAAGGTGTCGGAGGAGGGACGGAGGAAGGTCTTCCTGGCCGTGGCGGCGGTCGTCGCCCTCGTCGTCCTCGTACTCGTCCTGGCCCGTTGACCGGCCCGGCCGCCGGGCAGCACCGTCGCGGGGGTGCGGCCGTCCGTCAGCCGTCTCTCCCTCGCGTACCACCCCGTACAGAGCACCCGACCGCCCGGTACGAAGGGCCGACGTCAGCGCGTCACCGCCGGTGACGCTGGGCCACGAGACGCCGCGTGAGTGCATGACCACAGCCCAATCACCCATCATGGTGCACCAGTTCGCGATGTGCTTCAGCTCCACCCCGCGCGGCGCCCGCCTCGCCCGACGGCTGTGCGGGACCCGGCTCGACACCTGGGGCATCCCGTACGGCAGCGACGCGCACGACATCGTCACCCTCGTCACGGCGGAGCTGTGCGCCAACGCCGTCCGGCACGGGCACGTGACCGGCCGGGACTTCCACGTCCTGCTCACCGCCGACCCGGCCACCGGCACCGTACGGATCGAGGTCAGCGACACCCGCGGTGAACGCCTGCCCCGCATCCCCACCACCCTCCCGGAGGCCGACGGCCCCAGGGACGGCGGGCGCGGCCTGCTCCTCGTCGAGGCACTGGCGGACCGGTGGGGCTGTCCACCGCGCGCCACCGGCGGGCCCGGCAAGACCGTCTGGGCGGAGTGCGCCGTCGAGCGATGCTGAATGAACCAGATCCCGGCAGCGGCCTTCCCCGGTGACGCGACGGGCCACGCGGCGGGCCCCGGAACGCCCGCCGTCGTTCGACGCCGACTGCTAGTCTGCGAGAGGCCCATACCGTGTATCGAGGAGTCTCAGACGTGGCGGGTGAAGACGACATCTCGGGGTGAGACCCGGATCTGACGGCCACCGGCCGGCGCTCGGGAGCGCTGCCGACGTGGTCCGTTTCGTCGTTCCCTCTTTCCCACGTCTACCCAGGGCAGGGGTCTTGTTCTGCCCTCAGTCTCTTCGAGGTCGCTTCCATGTCCGACGCCGCCATCGTCTGCTCCGGCCTGTCCTTCGCCTGGTCCGACGACACCCCCGTCTTCCATAACCTGTCCTTCACCGTGACCGCCGGCCGCACCGGTCTGGTCGCCCCCAACGGCTCCGGCAAGAGCACCCTGCTCAAGCTGATCGCCGGTGACCTCAAGCCCGCCACCGGCTCGGTGTCCGTCGGCGGCACGCTGGGCTACCTCCCGCAGAGCCTGCCCCTGGCCGGTGACCTCACGGTCGCCGAGGTGCTCGGCGTCGCCGCGGTGATCCGTGCCCTGGACGCCGTGGAGTCCGGGGACGTCAGCGAGGAGCACTTCACCACCATCGGCGACGACTGGGACGTCGAGGAGCGCACCCGCGCCCAGCTCGACCGTCTGGGCCTCGTCGGACTCGCCCTGGACCGCACCCTGAGCACGCTCAGCGGCGGCCAGGTCGTCTCGCTCGGCCTCGCCGCCCAACTGCTCAAGCGCCCCGACGTGCTGCTGCTCGACGAGCCCACCAACAACCTCGACCTGGAGGCCCGGCACCAGCTGTACGACGCGCTGTCGGACTTCACCGGCTGCCTGCTGCTGGTCAGCCACGACCGCGCGCTGCTCGACCGCATGGACCGCATCGCCGAACTGGGCGGCGACGAAGTGCGTTGCTACGGCGGCAACTTCACCGCGTACGAGGAGGCCGTGCGCGCCGAGCAGGAGGTCGCCGAGAAGAACGTCCGCAACGCCGAGCAGGAACTGAAGCGGGAGAAGCGGGAGATGCAGCAGGCCCGCGAACGCGCCGAGCGCCGTGCGAGCAACGCCGCCCGCAACCTCAAGAGCGCTGGCCTCCCCCGCATCTTCGCCGGCAACATGAAGCGCGGAGCGCAGGAGTCCGCGGGCCGGGCCGGCCAGACGCACGCGGCCCGGGTCGGCGAGGCGAAGGCCCGCCTCGACGAGGCCGGACGCGCGCTGCGCGACGAGCAGCGCATCACCCTGGACCTGCCCGGCACCAAGGTGCCCGCCGGGCGCACCCTCTTCCTCGGCGAGGGGATGCAGGTCCGCCTCGGGGAGAAGGCCGTCTTCGCCGCGGGTGGCATCGACCTGACCGTCCGGGGACCCGAACGCATCGCGCTGACCGGGCCCAACGGTGCCGGAAAGACCACCCTGTTGCGGCTGATCACCGGCGAACTCGTCCCGGACAGCGGGGAGATCAAGCGTGGTGACGGCCGGATCGCCTACCTTTCGCAGCGCCTGGACCTGCTCGACCTGGACCGCACGGTGGCGGAGAACTTCGCCGCGTTCGCACCGGAGCGGCCCGAGGCGGAGCGGATGAACCTGCTCGCCCGGTTCCTGTTCCGGGGCGCACGGGCACATCTGCCGGTCCGGGTGCTCTCCGGCGGCGAACGGCTGCGCGCCACCCTGGCCTGCGTGCTGTGCGCCGACCCAGCCCCGCACCTGCTGCTGCTCGACGAGCCCACCAACAACCTCGACCTGGTCAGCGCGGGCCAGCTGGAGAGCGCGCTCGACTCCTACCAGGGCGCGTTCATGGTGGTCAGCCACGACGAGCGGTTCCTCGCCGAGATCGGCGTGAACCGCCGGCTGCGGATGGCCGACGGAACCCTCACGGAGGTGGGAGCTCCCGCGGTGTGAACCCCGCGGTGTGAACCACCGGAGTGTGCAGCGGTAGCGGTCCGTGTCCGGGGCCCGGTGGGCCCCGGCGCCCGGTTCTCCACGCCTGCGCGACGCGTCGGCAGGGCCGTGAACTGCGACTGGGCGCACGGCGAAGCCCGGCCGGTGAGAGCCCGCTCAGACGGTGATGGTCTTGTACTCGGTGTAGGTGGCGAGGCCGACCGCGCCGTACTCGCGGCCGATGCCGCTGGCCTTGAAACCGCCGAACGGGCCGTCGAAGGCGACGGCGGCGCCGTTGACGGTGACGGTGCCGGTGCGGAGGCGGCGGGCGACCGCCAGTGCGTGCTCCTCGTCGGAGGACCAGACGCCGCCGGAGAGGCCGTACTCGGAGTCGTCGGCGATGCGGACGGCGTCGTCCTCGTCGTCGTAGGCGATGACGACCAGGACCGGCCCGAAGATCTCCTCGCGTGCGATCCGCATGGAGTTGTCGACGTCGGCGAAGACGGTGGGCGTGACGTAGTTGCCCTTCTCCAGGCCCTCCGGGATCTGCGGGCCACCGGTGACCAGGCGGGCGCCCTCCTCGATGCCGAGCTGGATGTAGTCGCGGACCCGCTGCTGCTGGTCGGGCCGGATCATCGGGCCGATGAACGTGTCGGGGTCGGCGGGGTCGCCGACGTCGAGTGACTCCACCAGCTCCTTCAGCGCGGTCACGACCTCCTCGTACCGGCCTCGTGGGGCCAGGACGCGGGTCTGGGCGATGCACGACTCGCCGTTGTTGAGCAGGGAGCCGAACTTCAGGCCCGCGACGGCCTGCTCGATGTCGGCGTCGGGAAGGATGATGGCGGCGGACTTGCCGCCCAGCTCCAGGCTGACCCGTTTGAGCTGCTCGCCCGCGATCGAGGCGATGCGCCGGCCGGCCCGCGTCGAGCCGGTGAAGGCGATCTTGTCGACCCCTTGGTGCGAGACCAGGTACTCGCTGGTCTCCCGGTCCGCGGGCAGGACGCTGATCACGCCCTCGGGCAGGTCCACCCGCTCCAGCAGTTCGGCCAGGAAGCCCATGCTCAGCGAGTTCTCCGGGGACACCTTCAGAATCACGGAGTTGCCGGTCACCAGGGCCGGGATGATCTTCGAAGTGGCCGCGGAGAAGGGCGAGTTCCACGGAATCACCGCGGCCACGACGCCGACCGCCTCACGGCGCACCACGCTGCGCACCGGGGACGCCGGGTCGGAGGACACGAGGGTCTCCTCCCAGGCGAACTCCTCCGCCGCCTTGAGGTAGGCGTTCGCCTGCCGGGTGAGGCCGGGCTGCCCGGCACGGGTGAACCAGCCGGCCGAACCGTTCTCCAGCGATATCAGGTGCGCGACCCGGTCCGCGGCCTCCTCGCGCAGTGCGTTGAAACGCCGCAGGGCCGCGATGCGCTCCGGCGGCGGCGCCAGACGCCACTCACCCGCGTCGAAGGAGGCCCGGGCCGCGGCGACCGCGCGGTCGATGTCCGCCGGCTGCGCCTGTGCCGCACGGCCGACCACCGACCGGTCGTGCGGCGAGACGATGTCGAGCGGTTCCGAGGCGCTCGGCTCGGCCCAGGAGCCTCCGATGAAGAGTCGGTCGTAGGTGATCACGCGCATCCCTCTTTCGATTTCTTCTCATCTCTCCCGATTCGCCCCGATGCCTCAGCGTCTCGGGCAGGGAAGGTCCCAGCCATGTAAGCACGACTGCGTGAAAGTACCCAAGCAAACCGCTACATTGAAGTGACAGTTAATCGAGTGGCGCGACGAAGGGCTTCACGTGATCAACAGGCGCACTTTCAGCAAGACCGTCGGCCTGGGCACCGGCGCGACCGCGGTCTCTCTCTCCGGGCTGCGGACCAGCGCGTCCGCCGCGACCTCCGCGGACTTACCCCGTTCCGCGACCTCCGCGGCCTCCGCAACCTCCACGACCGCGGCCTCTGCGGCCTCCGCACCCGAGGCGGCCGGCACCCGCACCGGGTTCGGCACGATCAGGCAGGTAAAGGCGGGTGTCCTGGACATCGGGTACGCCGAGGCCGGCCCCGCCCACGGCCCGGTCGTCATCTGCCTGCACGGCTGGCCCTACGACATCCACAGCTTCGTCGACGTGGCCCCGCTCCTCGCCGACCTGGGCTACCGCGTCCTCGTCCCCTACCTGCGCGGCCACGGCAGCACGCGCTTCCTCTCCCGTCACACGCCCCGCACCGCCGAGCAGTCCGCGATCGCGCTGGACATCGTCGCCTTGATGGACGCCCTGAAGATCGACAAGGCCGTCCTCGCCGGCTTCGACTGGGGCTCGCGCACCGCCGACATCGTCTCCGCACTGTGGCCCGAGCGCGTCAAGGCCCTTGTGTCCACGAGCGGTTACCTCATCACCGACCGCAAGAAGCAGCTGGAGCCCGCCCCTCCGGCCGTCGAGCACAACTGGTGGTACCAGTGGTACTTCGCCACCGAGCGCGGCAAGCGGACCATGGAGGACGTCGACGAGCGCATCGCGCTGTGCCGCTACGTGTGGACCCTCGTCTCCCCGAACTGGAACTTCGACGACGCCACCTTCGCGCGCACCGCCGAGGCCTTCAAGAACCCCGACTACGCCGCCGTCGTCCTCTACAACTACCGCTGGCGCATCGGCCTGATCGAGGGTGAACGCCGCTACGACCGCTACGAGAAGCTGCTCGCGGCCCAGCCCCCCATCGACGTTCCGACGATCACCCTCGACGCGGCACTCGACCCCTTCACCCCGCCCGGCGACGGCTCCGGCTACCGCGACCACTTCACCGGCCCCTACCAGCACCGCACCGTCGAGAACATCGGCCACAACCTGCCGCAGGAAGCACCCACCGTCTTCGCCCGGGCCGTGGTCGACGCCGACCATCTCAGTCGACCATAAATGACACCCGGCTGTAGCGGTTACTACAACAGGCTGCGCTTCAGCGAGGCAGTAGACCTCCCACTCTTCACATTGCCCCACTAGAATCCGTTCGGTGAGAGCCGACGCAGCACGCAACCTGGAAGCCGTCCTGACCACCGGAGCGCGCATGCTCGCCGCCGACCCCGGCGCGAGCATCGCGAGCATCGCCAGCGAGGCAGGCGTGGACCGGCGCACCGTCTACCGCCACTTCGGCTCCCGCGAAGAACTCCTCGCGGCCATCTACGCGTCTCGTCTCACGGCCATCGAGCGCGCCGTCGAGGACGCCCGACTGGGCGAAGCGCCTGTCGCCGTCGCACTGCACCGCTACGTCGAGAACATCATCGCCGTCAACCGCACCTGGCCCGTCGACCTCGCCCGGATGCTCGCCGACGAGGACGTCCGCGCACGCCGTGACGCATCCGTCCGCGAGGTCGACGTCTTCCTCCGGCGCGCCACCGACGAAGGGCTCCTGCGCCCCGGTCTCCCGGAGGGATGGGCGAGCGCGCTGCTGCCCCAGCTCATGCACCTGGTCTCCCGGCAACTGCCTGAACTGAGCCCCGGACAGGCGGCGGACATCGTCGTCGACACCCTGCTCAACGGCCTCGGCGCCTCCTGAACCGTCATCGCGAGCGGCGGGCCGCGGGTGGCCGGGGGGTGCTTGCCCGAAGAGGCAATGCGGGCTGCCCTTTCCCCGAGCACGCGCCCCTGGACGGGAGCCGGAGCGGCCCACGACGCTTGCGACGAACGTCCGGCATTCCGCGGGGAGCGGCAGATGCGCGCATACGACCAGGGGCAGGAACACGAGCACGACGAGTCCGGAAAAGCAGCCCGGGAGACCCGTGATCACGCGTCGGCGGAACTCCCGCACTTGCTGAAGGCCGCCGCCACCGGGCACCCGGAGGTGATCGGCCGTTCCGGCATGAGCACTCTTCAACGGACGGTCGGCAACGCGGCCGTCGGCGCGGCGCTCCAGCGGGAGACCGAACCGGAGAAGCCGGAGCAGGGCGAGGCTCGTTCCAGCGTCCACGACGTGGTCTCGTCCGGCGGCGGTCAGCCCCTGGACACCGACACTCGCACCGACATGGAGGGCCGGCTGGGCGCGGACTTCTCCTCCGTGCGCGTGCACACCGGGTCGGCCGCACACGAGTCGGCGAAGGAGGTCGGCGCCCACGCCTACACGGTCGGCGACAACATCGTCTTCCAGCGGGACAGTTACGACCCCTCCTCGCACCAGGGCCGTACCACGCTCGCCCATGAGCTCACCCATGTCATCCAGCAGCGCAACGGCCCGGTGGACGGGACGGAGGCGCCGGGCGGGATCCGGGTGAGCGACCCGTCCGACCGCTTCGAGCAGGAGGCTTCGGCCAACGCCGAACGCGTGCTGGCCGCCCCCGCTCCGGCTCCCGCCCCAGACCTCGCCCCGGCGCCGGTCGCGGCGCCCTCCGATACCGCCCCGTCGACCGCTCCGGCAGCCGCCACGGCACCCGTGCAGCGCCAGGCCGCCGACGACGAGGAGGAGGAACCGGCTGACGTGCAGGGGTCGTTCGTGCAGCGGGCTGCGGAGGGCGGGAACGAGGAAGAGGAGGAGTCCGCGCCCGAGGCGTGAACCCCTCCCCTTCTCTTCCGGTTTCGCGACTCCCGTCCCTCCCGGTTTCGCGGGCTCGCCGCGCGTCAGCCGTTCAGCCGTCGGTCTCCGTGTTCGCCTTCGCCTTCGCCGTGATCTTGCCGCCGAGGAACAGGGACTCCGAACACTGCGACGGCGCCGGGGCCTTGACCGGCTTGCCCACCTCCCGGCAGCTCACGGCGATGGTGATACGGCCGCCCGAGCGCACCTCGATGGGGGTGACGAAGTGGTAGTCGGAGTCACGGAAGTTCTCCAGCGCCAGGTTGAGCAACTGCCCGTCGTCGGTGGAGATCACCAGGGTGCCCGCGTCGCCCTGCGGGTTCTGCACCACGATGTCGGTCAGTTCGAAGGTCTTGCCGTCCGGGACCGCGTACGCGGTCCGCCGGGTGGCGGCGCCGCCCACCGCGTCCCGCACCTGAACCCGGGCGCTCTCCGGTGCAGTGGAACCTCCGGACCCGCCGGACCCGCCGGACCCGTCGGATCCGCCGGACCGGCCGGGCTCGCCGGTCGCGCCGCCCGCCGGGGACGCGGAGGAGTCCCCGCCGGAGCCGGCCGAGCTTCCGTTCCCACCGCCGCCGGCCGGGTCCTGTCCCTGTCCGTCCTTGCCGCCGCCCTTCTGGTCGGCGTTCCCCTGCCGTACCGCGGACTCCAGGGCCTGCGGGGTGATCGCCTCACGGGCGGCCGACCGTACGGTGGGCCGCAGTACCGCGTACCAGAGCCCCACCAGCGCACCCGCCGCCAGCAGCGCCACGACGAGGGCGCGGGGAAGCCAGCGGGGCAGGATCGCCTGCTGCTCGTAGGAACCGTCCACGATCACCGGCTGGTACGGGTCCTGCCCCTCCGGCGTCCGGGGTGCCACCGCCACCTGGAAGGGGTGGGTGACCGGCATACCGCGCCACAGCCGTTTGGCGGGGCGCACGGTCAGCGTGGCGAACCTGGCCTGGCCGGGCGGGATCTCCACCTCGGCCGTGTCGAAGGCCAGCCGAGCCGCTTCGGTCGCTCCCCGCGCGCTCAGCGCGATCATGACGGGCGTGTTGCCCCTGTTGTCCACGGCCAGTTTGTGCCGCCCGCGCCACGTACCGCTCGAACCGGGCGGCACCAGTTCAGCGGTGATGTCGGTGAACGGGCTTACCGTCACGATCCGTTCGAGGACTGCCGTCTCGCCGCCGTCGGTCGTCGGCACCACACGCAGTCCGAGCGGTGTCTCTCCGGGCGCCACCTCCGAGGTGCGGGGCGGAGACAGCTTGACGGTGGCGCTGCCGGTAGCGCCCGGGTAGAGGGACAGGCTCTCCGGTTCCACCGTGGCCCAGCCGGCGCACGGCCCGACCACCTCGAACCGGCATTCCTCAACGATGGTCCCCGAGTTGAGCACCTGCACCGCAAGATCCGCCACGCCGCCGGGCTCGACGGTGACGGAAGACTCGTCCAGGCTCGCCGAAACACTCATGCGGCGCACCGTATTGTCCGCTACGACCCGCCAGGACCGGCCGCGCAGGAACACTTTCGGGCAATCCCGATGCCCTGTGAGTCACCAGCAATTCCCTTCGACATTCCAGGGCATTACCGTGGTCAGTTGGTAAAGGGGGACCCATGTGAATGAAACGTGATGCTGCCATGCTCACGATCTTTGCATCTTTCCCTGGTGTTCTCCCTCAGTCGCCCGAAGAGAGAGAGCGACATGTTGCAGATGAACGGAGAGCGCATCACGGTGGCGCTGCGCGCCCAGGACCCTTTGTCGCAGGCGGGAGTTTCCAGCCAGTTACGCACCCGCCCTGAAGTCAAGGTCGTCGAATGGGAGGAGGAGGACGCACCGCAGGTGGTGGTCGTCGTCCTCGACTCGGTCGACGACGATGCGTTACGCCTGTTGCGTCAGATCCGGCGGACCAGTACCGCGCGGGGGGTACTGGTCACCACCCACATAGACGAACAACAACTCGTGAACGCCGCCGAATGCGGCTTCGTCGGCGTCGTGAGGCGCTCCGAGGCGACCCCCGAACGGCTGGTGCAGGTGATCGGCTCCGTGGCGAGGGGCGAGGGCCAAGTGCCGCCCGACCTGCTCGGCAGCCTACTCGAACAGGTCGGGCGGCTCCAGGGACAGGGGCTCGCACCGCACGGGCTCTCCTTCACCGGGCTCTCGGCACGCGAGATCGAGGTGCTGCGACTGGTGGCCGAGGGGTACGACACCGCCGACATCGCCCTGAATCTTTCCTACTCCGAACGCACGATCAAAAACGTTCTGCACGCCGTCATGACGCGTCTGAATCTGCGCAACCGTTCACACGCGGTGGCATATGCGATGCGGCAAGGGCTGATTTGAGAAGCAGGTGGGGGTAGTCCCCCAATGCCTCATAGGGCAGCCGGTCCTTCCCCAAGGGCTGGCTGCCACCCCGCTGCCTCACGTATCCGCGATCCGCGATGGTTCGAAGACCAAACGCGCGATGTCCTGACGTACGTCCTGAGTGGGGTGTTCAGTGCGTTCTGTACGGGGGTTCCGGCGCTTTCCGTCACCCGCCGGTGCACGTCCTCATCAGGTGGTCCACATCGGCGTACTGACCGCCGTACTGCTCCTGGTGATCGGTGTCGTCACGGGAGCCGTCTACGGCGTGCCGGCCGCCACTCCGCAGCCGACGGTGACCCCGGCAGTGGTGGACGAGCCGCTCGACCCGGGCGGATCACTCACGGTGGACAAGCGGGTCCGTACACCCGTGGTACCGCCCCGGCCGGACGTCGTCCTGCTGGTGGACGGCACGGGCAGCATGCAGCCCACCATCGACAACGTCCAGAAGAACCTGAGCAGCATCACCGGCCGGGTGCGCGAGGAACAGCCCGACTCCCGCTTCGCCGTGGCCACTTACGGCGACCAGGAGGTCGACGGAGACCGGGTCTTCACGGTGCTCCAGGGACTCACGGACGACCTGGACGCCGTACAAGCAGGCGTCAACGGCCTCACCGCCGACCGGGGTTCGTACAGTCCGGGTCCCGCCGAGGACTGGATCAACGCCCTGTGGCAGATCGGCAACGGGGCGGGAGGGCAGACCGTCTTCCGGGAGGGTGCGAGCCCCGTCGTGGTGCTCGTCGGCGATGCCTCCAGTCACGACCCCAGCAAGGATCACACTCTCACCGATGCCGTGAACTCCTTGATGAGCGTGGGGGTACGGGTCATCGCCGTCGACGTGGCGACCGAACTCGGCGACGGTCTGAACGGCAACGGCGACAACGGCAACGGCCCCGGACAGAACCGGGAGCCGACCCACGATCCCGACCAGGCGAACAAGGTCGTACAGGCGACCGGGGGCAAGCTCTTCCAGAACATCGACGCCGACCAGGTCGCCGACACCGTCGTCCAAGGGCTGACCAACCTGCCCACCACCGTCACCCATCAGACGGTCAGCTGCGATCCCGCCCTCTCCGTCACCCTCGACCCACCGAGCCTGCGGGTGACGAGCGGGGAAACCGCCGCCTTCGACGAGACGATCACGGTGGCGGACGACGCCCCGCAGGGCATGACCCTGAGCTGCACCGTCCAGTTCCTGCTGGACGGCAAGCCACCGAGCGGAATCGCGCCGGCCGACGTGGTGCCGACCCGGGAGGTCCGCGGACAGCGGACCGCTTCCGGCGGATCCCCCGGCGACTCCGCCGACGGAGCGGCCGACGGAGGCGCCGACGCGGTGGGCGAGGCCCAGGGCGATTCCGACGGCAGCACCGGATCGGGTGCCGGACCGGATACCGGATCGGCCGCCGGGACCGTCGCCGGGACGATCCACGGCGTCATCGGCGGAGCCATCGGCGGTGTGGCCGGTGGCAGTGACGGTTCCGGCGGCCGGAGCACCGACCCCATCGGTGGTGTGATCGCCGGCGTCACCACGGGCGGCGGCGCCGGGAACGGCGGCCTGCCGACCGGCTCCGGCGGTGTGACCGGGGGCACCCGGACCGGCGGCCAGGACGGCGGCGGAAGCAGCGATCCGGGCCCCGCGGACTACCAGGAGCAGATCACCATCACCGTCAATGACGTGACCGCCCCCGTCGTCACGGTCGACGACCGAACCGTCGAGGCTTCCGGCGGCGACGGCGCCGTCATCGACTTCACCGCCACCGCCGAGGACGCGGTCGACGGCACGCTGCCCGTCACCTGCGACCCCGCCCCCGGCTCCCGTTTCCCCGTCGGCACCACCACGGTGACCTGCACCGCCACCGACTCGTCCGGCAACACCGGCACCGACACGGCCACCTTCACCGTCACCCCGGCTCCCGTACCGAAGCAGGCGGACATAGCCGTCACGGCGACCGCGTCCCCCGTCCCCAACTACACGGGCCTGAAGACCCGAGCCGGCTTCACCCTCACCAACGCGGGCCCCAGAACTGCCAAGAACGTTGTTCTGACGACCAGTTGGCCGCGCGTGCAAGGCGACGGCAAGCGCACCCTGTCCGCCCTGTCGAAGTGCACCCACGCGAAGCCCTGCACCATCGCGCCCGGCGAACGCCTCTCCGTCACCCAGAGCGCCGTCTACGACACCGCCGTCAGCGGTGAGATCCGTGCCTCGGTCACCGGCTCACCACGCGACCCCCGGCGCGCGAACAACACCGACACGGCCCGCATCCGCGTCCTCCAGCCGAAGCTGACCGTCACACCGCGGGTGGCCAGTCCCGGCGATGTGGTCGTGGCGCGCGGCAAGGACTTCCCGCCCGGCCGCACGGTCGCGCTCAGCTGGAAGCCGGGCATCACCGCGGCGCGTTCGGCGGTACGGGTCGGCCCGGACGGGACCTTCGAGGCGCAGGTGCTGGTGCTGCGCAAGGACCAGCTCGGGCCCCGCGTGCTCCGCGCCGACGTGCGCGGCCTGGACCGGCTGACGAAACCGGTGCTGATCGTGCAACCCAGCCTCCAGCCGCCGGACTTCGCGGGCCGGAGGTGAGGACGAGCCGTGATCCACGAGGTCGACGAGGCGCTGCGCACGATGTTCCGGACGGACGCTCTGGCGGGCGGCCGGGTGGCGGTTGTCTTCGACGCCCCCACCCGGGACTGGGCCGCCAAGGTCAACGCCCCCACCGTCAACCTGTACCTGTACGACATCCGTGAGGACATGCGCCGCCGCGAACGTGGCCTGCTCAACGAGTACGACGAACAGGGCACCATCGTGGCCCGGCGCCGCCCGCCGCGCTTCTTCAAGCTGTCGTATCTGATCACCGCGTGGACCAAGCGCCCCGAGGACGAACACCGCCTGCTCTCCTCGCTCCTGTCGTGTCTGCTGCGCTACGAGGCCCTGCCCCCCGCTCAACTCAGCGGCGCCTTGGGCGAGCTCGACGTCTCCGTACCCATGACGGTCGCGTTGCCGCCTCCCGAGGACCGTTCGTTCGCCGATGTGTGGAGCGCGCTCGGCGGCGAACTCAAGCCCTCGCTCGACCTGGTGGTGAGCGTGCCGGTCACCGAGTCCCCGGTGTACCCGGCGGGCCCGCAGGTCGGCGAGGAGGGCGTACGGCTCGACTTCGGCGAGCTGCCCCCGGACCGGCCGGCGCCCACCGCCCCAACCCAGCCGATGCCCGGCGGCGCCAACCTGCCGGTGTACGGGGCCCGCCGGGGCGGCATCGCGTCACGCGTGGCGGAGGAGCACAGGGAATGACGCTCCCCACGGACCCCTGTACCGCACCGGCGGACACGGACGCCTCCGACCCTGGCCTGCGCCACCTCCTGGACCGGGCGATCCTCGTCGAACAACGGGTACGGCGGGCGGTCCACGCCCGGCAGGTCACGGACCCGGCCCCGGACGACGCGTTCCGCGGCCTGTACCTGAGCGACGAGACGATCCACCGCCTCCTGGAACACGGCCGCCACCTCACGGTCACCGCCCCCGACGACACGGACGCGGTGTTCCTGGCCGAGACGGAGTCACGTGCCGACGCCGCGGAAGCGGCAGGTCGGCCCACCCGACTGCGGTCCCTGGCCCATGACTTCGGCCTCTCCCCGCTGGACACCGAGATCCTGCTGATCGCACTGGTCCCGGACCTGGACGACCGCTTCGAGCAGTTCTACGGCTACCTGAACGACGACGTCACCCGCCGCCGCCCCACCGCCGGTCTCGCCCTCGGCCTGTGCGGCCTGTCCGCGGCCGACGCGGCGGCCAGGTCACGCCTGTCCCCGCAGGCACCGCTCCGCTCCGGCGGCCTGCTGCTGGTGGAGGACCAGGACCGTCCCTTCCTGGCCCGCTCCCTCCGCGTCCCCGACCGGGTCACCGCGCACCTCCTCGGCGACGACACCCCCGATCCGCGCATCGTGGACGTTCTTGCTCCCTGGCAGGACGTCCCCGGCGTCGGCGACCCGTCGGGACTCGCCCATGCCCTCGCCACCGGGGTTCCCTTGGCATACCTCCGCGAGGAACAGGGCGGCGCGGGCGCCGCGCTCGCCGCCTCCGCGCTGGCCCGCGCGGGCCACGGTGTGCTGGGCGTCGGCCTGGACCGCCTGGCCCGCGATCCGGACCCCGCCGAGGCGGTCCGCGTTCTCACCCGCGAGGCCCGGCTGACCGCCTGCGGACTGGTGTGCGCACCACTCGACACTCTGACCAGGGAGCCGGACAAAACGGAGATCATCCGCCTGGTGACGGACGTCCCCGTCCCCGCGGTCCTGACCGGCCGGGCGCCATGGGACGCGACGTGGTCGTCCCGCCCACCCCTGCTCCTGCACGCCCCCCGCGTGGAACCGACGGCCCGGGCCGCACTCTGGTCGAACGCGTACCCCGCCCCCGTCCCCCCTGACTTGGACCTGGACCTGACCCGCCTCCTCTCCCCCTTCCTCCTGACCCCCGACCAGATCGTCAGAGCCGCCCGAGGAGCCTCCCAGGCCGCCGCGCTGGACGGCGGCACCCTCCACCCGGACCACATCCGCGCCGGCGCCCGCGCGCAGAACGCCGCGGGCCTCGACCGCCTGGCGCGCCGGATCGAACCGGCGGTGACCTGGTCCGACCTCGTCCTCCCCCCGGCCACGCTCACCCAACTCCGCGAACTCACCGCCCGCGCCCGCCACCGCGACCGGGTCCTCGGCGAGTGGGGGATGCGTCCGGGCGGCGGCCGGGGGCGCGGCGTGACGGCCCTCTTCGCGGGCGACTCGGGCACCGGCAAGACCATGTCCGCCGAGGTGATCGCGTCCGACCTGGGCCTGGACCTCTACACGGTCGACCTGGCCACGGTCATCGACAAGTACGTGGGCGAGACGGAGAAGAACCTCGAACGGATCTTCTCCGAAGCGGCCGGCATCAACGGCGTCCTCCTCTTCGACGAGGCCGACGCCATCTTCGGCAAGCGCTCGGAGGTCAAGGACGCGCACGACCGCTACGCGAACGTCGAGAGCGCGTACCTCCTGCAGCGCATGGAGACCTTCGACGGCCTGGCCATCCTCGCCACCAACCTTCGCGCCAACCTCGACGACGCCTTCACCCGCCGCCTGGACCTGGTCGTCGACTTCCCCGTCCCCGACGCCACCCAACGGCGCGCCCTCTGGGACCGCTGCCTGGGCCCGCTCCTCCCCCGCACCGCCGACCTGGACCTGGACTTCTGCGCGGACTCCTTCGAACTGGCAGGCGGCAACATCCGCTCGGTAGCGGTGACGGCGGCCTACCTCGCCGCGGAGTCGGGCGCCCCGGTGACGATGGCGAACCTCATCCACGCGGTCCAACGCGAATACCAGAAACTGGGCCGCCTGACCCTGGCGTCGGAGTTCGGGCCGTACCTGGAGCTGCTGGACTGACCCGAACCACACCCCGGCTACCGGTCCGACCCGTGTCCGGAGGTGCCGATGCTGCCTGCGAAACCCGCCATCGACCAAGAGAGTATGATTCTGAGTATGACTATGAAGCGGGTCACCGTCACCATCCCCGAGGAGCTTCTGAGCTCGATTCGTGAGCGCATAGGGGAGCGCGAGCTGTCCGCCTATGTCACGGACGCCCTCGTCCAGCAGGACAGGATCGACCGCCTCGGTGAACTCTCCGACTGGCTCCAGGAGGAGCATGGCGCCGTCACCGACGAGGAGCTGGCCGAAGCCCGGCGCATCCGCGAGGCCGCTCTGTCCCGCATCGCCGCCCAGCTCGCCGCGGAGCAGCGGGGCGCCGCGTGACATCACCGGTCACCTACGTCTTCGACAGCGAGGCGCTCTCCCGGGCAGTGCGGGGCGACCGGGTGGTTGCGTCCCTCATCGAGGACGCCCGCCGCGAGGGCATCCCCATCGTCCTCACGCCCATGACCGTCGTCGAGGCCGACGACGGCCGCATCCCGCAGGCCCGGTGGAACTGGATCACCTCCCGGCTCACGGTCCACCCTCTGGGCGCCGATCAGGCCAGGTCGGCCCAGGTACTCCGGCGAGCCACCGGGATACACGGGCACAAGTACGTCATCGACACCTTCCTCGCCGTCACCGCCCTCGACCAGCCGGGCGCCGTGATCGTCTTCACCTCAGACGTCGACGACCTGTCCAAACTCCTCGCCGACCAGCCGCGCATCGTCGTCCAAGCACTCTGACGGCCTGTGGTCCGCGTGCGGGGCCGCTTACGCCGCCGCCTATCCGTCGCCACCCTCGTCTGCTACAGGCACGGCGAACGCTCGCGGCTGATCTACCGCCCCTGCCCGGACGCCCGGCCCGACGGACGCAAGAGCTTCTCCTGGAAGGACTACCGCGACCTGATCCAGACCGCGCGCCAGCAGCTCGGCGACCCGATCGTGCTGGTCTGGGACCACCTCAACACCCATCTCACGGCGGGCATGCGCCGCTACATCGCCGGGACTGGCTCACCGTCTGCCAACTCCCGCCCTACACACCCAACCTCAATCCGATCGAAGGTATCTGGTGGGTACTGCGGCGCACCACCACGGCCAACCGCGCGTTCGCCGAACCGCAAGACCTGATCACCGCCGCCCGGCAGGGGTACGCCAGTTCCAGTACCGCCACGACGTCCTCGATGCCTGCCTCACCGGCACCGGACTCATGCCCACCCCACCATGACAACATCACGCATTGAGGGTCAGTGACTGCCCAGGGCCTTGCTCGTTGCGCTTCCGGCCCATCACCCGATCGGCGACTCACTCGAAGAAGCTCATTGATCTGCGGACCTTTGCCGAACCCTGCGTTCGATGGCCCAGTCGGTGGATTTCTTTGCCATCCAGGCAGTCTGCCGCAGTGTGCTCTCGCCCTCGGCTCGGGCGTCGAGGGCAATCCGCACCAATGCATCGCGATCATGCCCTTCTCCTCTCGCCGCGAGACTCAGGGCCGTACCCATCCGGATTGCAGGGGAGGAAACGCCCATCCTATCGTGAAGCCACTGCACGTCGGATGCACTGCCCAGCCGAAGTGTGATGGCTAGATTTGCCACCCCTTCGATTATGTCGATCTTCAACGGTTCGCCAACCTGCTCGCCATAGATCTGCCGGAGCGTTGAGATCAACTCCGGGCCGGATTCTTTAATATGTGAAAGCAGGTAAGCTGCCGAGCTTCGTACCGCTTCGCTATTATCCGCCCCGAGAAGGGGCATTACCGAGGCAATAGATTCCCTGTAGCTCTTTGAGATCGACTTCTCCCACGCAACCATCTCGGTGAAGTGATGCCGCATGGCTGGCTCATCGTCCCACCGGAACTGCCACGCCCCCAACGTATATTCGTACGCATCGCCCAAATAGTTGAGAATCTCTCTCCGGATGGACACCTCTGGACGCATGACTGCATCCAGCAGCATCGGAATTGCCGCGACAGCCTCTTTCGTGAATGCGACACCCTGGGGGCTGATCCTCTCTTCAAGAACACCCAGGGCTGAAGCGGCCGTCCGGCAATCTGACGCACAAGCCCGTTTGATCAGTTTCTGTAGCTTCACGCAGCATTCCCCAGTTTCACGCAGTCGGCGATCAGCGGTTTCTGATTGCTATGCCCATGTCAGACAGTAGGGGTGCACAGAACGGGCAAGGCATATACGGATCTCCATAATTATCCATTTCCGCATGCGCCGCCTCCATATTTCCATTTCTTGCCGGGTTGCTGACATGCTCGCCACCCTCGACATTCTCGTACACCCTGTTACGCCTGTTTCGCTCAGCCCTCTCCTTGTCCTTGGCGACCCTATCCTCGTATGCTGCATTGAGGCACTCTATCTCAGCGCAGCCGAGATGGTGATTCGGTCGCAAGCGCCTGATCTCCTTGAGTGCATCCGCATTGAGGGAGGACGCCGGACGCATTTGCATGCTTCTTCCTTCAAAGTATCCGCCATCTTGAGTGCGGAGAATCGCCACAGCCTTACACCTCCCCTTATTACTCTCAGCTAAGGCCATGAGTTCATCAGAATTCTTGTTTTTCTTTGACCTCTTGTTAGAACGCTTCTCCTTCTTTGGGTTTATTTTGCCGACGATCAACCAGTGCACTTTGTCGCGTGTTGCATAGAGTCGAGTTAGACCGTATTTAACCCGTAGAGGACTAAGGATCGGATTAATATCACTTTTCTCTGTATCGTCACCCGGCAGCTCGTTTACTTGTGCAACGGCCGCGTCCACGGCTTTGTCGAGGCGGGCCTGCTTCTCTTCTAGGGACGCTTGCTCGTGTCCTGTATTTTTCTTCTCGCTGAACTTTCCCTTGACTCTTGCCCAGAGTTTTTTTCCTGCTTTGGCGATGAATCTGGCGATTTTATCGATGGCGCGATTGAACGGCCGTGAGACTTTCTGGAAGACCTGTTTGATCTTATTGGCCAGGCCGCCGATCCCCAGCAGCGACGCCAGGAATCCAATCAATAGGGGAATGCTCGCCGCCAGGGCTGTTTCGACCATCTTCGGGACGCCTGCCGAGCCCCCGTTGGCGATGGCCACCACCGCATCGAGCACCGCGTTGACGAAGTCGATGATCTGGGCGCCCTGGGTCACGATGAAGGTGACGATGTCGACGATTCCCTTGACCGCGCGGACGAACGCCGAGGCCGGGTTGAGGAGGGAGAGGATCCAGGTGATGCCGGCGATGATGACCGTGGGGATCAGGTAGGACTTGAGGTCCTCCAGGATCGTGGACTTCAGGTCGCCCACCTCGGCCTGGATCTCGTCGACCGCGCCGGCCGGGCCCTCCGTCGCCAGGGCCTTCGCCACCGGGACGGACTGTTCGACCGTGTTCATCGCCTGGTCGGGGACGCCCTTGCGGGTGATGCGGGCGCGGATGTTCGCCCAGGTCAGGCCCAGGAGGGAGGCGATGAGCTGGATGATGCCCTTGAGGTCGAAGCGGGAGGGGATCTCGATGCCCGCCTTCGCCGACGTGCCCAACAGCCAGGAGACCAGGCCTGATTGGAGGTGCGTGCCGATGTTCGAGACGAATTGACGAAGGCCGGCGCCTACCGCACGGACCAGGTTGCCCAGGAAACCGATCGGGTCCTTGATGATCTTGGTGATGGCGGCCGCGGCCTTGGCCAGGATGCCCATCAGGAGGTTCTTGAGCTCCTTGATGGTGTTGATGACGTCCTTGACCGCGTCCACGGCCTTCTGGACCAGGCCCTTGTTCGCTTCCTGGAGTTTCTTGATCTCCTCGTCGACCTTGTTGAGGGCCTGGGTGTACTTCTGGGCCAGGGTCTGGACCAGTTGCTTCGACTTGTCGTTGACCTCCGATTCGAGGTCGTCGAACTTGTCGGCGAAGTCCTTGGCCGCCTCCTGGCCGAACTGCTTCAGGTCGGCGGGGAGTTTGTCCACCTCCCGCTTCAGGTCCGCGCGGCCCTTCGCGATCCGGGCCTTGGCCCTGCCGAGTTCCGTGCCGATCGTGTCGGCTATGGACGAGATGACGCCCTGCATCATGCGGACGTAGAGCTTGCGGGACTCCTGGAAGAGCTGGTTCGCCTCCTCCGGCATGCCCGCGATCTTGTCCTTGGCCCACTTGGCCGGGCCCCAGAAGCCGCCGTACCGCTTGTCCTTGTACGCCTTCATCCGGCGTTTCTGGTCGGCGTTGAAGGCGTCGCGGGCCTTCTTCTCCCCGTCCTGGAAGGCTTTGTCGACCTTGCCGTCCAGGCCCGTCAGGATGGCCTCGACGTCTTTCTGGGTGGCGTCGAAGACCTTCTGGAGCCTGGCGGTGACCTCCGCCCGCTTCTGCTCGTCCTTCGACTTGGTCTCGCCCTTGCCGCCGTCCACCTGTTTGCCCGCCGCGTCGCGGGTCGCCGTCAGGGCGGACATCGCCTGGGCGCCGGCCGCGGCCGCTCCGGACTTGGCGGTCGCCAACTGGGCCTTCTCGGCGGTACGGGCCTGGGCGGGGGCCGTCGCCGAGTGCTGCTCGGCTTTGCGCTTCTCCCCCAGCGCCGTGGTGAACTGCGGTTCGTTGCTCCTGGCCAGCTGCTCCTCGGTGACGTCGGCATCCGCCATCTGCTGGTCGGTCTTCTTCGGACCCTCGGAGAAGTCCGTGACCGCGGGCGGCTGTTGCTGCGGCGTCGCGTCGGCCGCGTTCGGGGCACCGGGATTCGCCGGAGGCTGGTCCGGGTGCATCGGGACGACCCGCTTCTCCTTGGCCTTGGAGGTGTCGGGGGCCGCCTTGGTCGTGGTCTCGATGTCCTTGGCCGAGGCCTTCTTGCCGTCGGTGACCTTGCCGTCGACCTCGCCCTTGATCTTCTCGGCCTTGTCTGAGTCGGCGAACTTGTCCGCCTCGTCGAGGTTCTTGGGGGCCTGGGCGGCGATCGCCTCGTTGACCGCCGCGATGAAGGCGGCCTTGTCGAACTCCCCGGGCTTCGCCGCGTTCATCTTCTCCGCGTTGGCCGCCTTGCCCTGGGCCTCCTTGTCGTCGGGCGGCGCCTTCGCCGCGTCCTGGGCCGAACGGGACTCTGCGGTCGCGGGTTTGTGCTGGGCCAGCTTCTGCTTCTTGGCGGCGATGTCGGCGGTGACCCTGCGCATGCCCGGCGCCTGCGACGGCGGCGGCTTCACCGGGGCCGTGTAGCGCTGCGCCACGAGACGGGAGACGGCCGCGTTGCCGGCCGCGCCCTGAAGGCGCTGTAGATTCCGCGGGTTCAGCCCCCGGCCCGAGGGCGCGGGGGGAGGCGTCCGCTCGGGCACGGGGGCGGGGGCGGGGTCCGCCTGCCGCGCGGACGGGGCGGACGGGGTGGGGCGGTCCTTCGGTGAGGCCGGCGATGCCTTGTCCGGGGCCGACTTCACCGCGTCACCCGGCCGGCCGCGCGGCGTCGGGACGGCAGGGCCGGCGGCGGCGATGGGGGCGGCAGTGGCGTCCGCGGCATGCTCTTCAGGGTGCCGACCTGTTCCGCGCGCGCAGGTGACAGGCCGGGTAGCGACGCGGGCAGAACGGCGTGCCCGAAGGGGAAGGGGCGTCGGCTGCACCTTCGGGCACGGAGTTCTGTACGCCGGTGCGGCCGAACGCCCTTCTTCGCAGATCGGCCGCACCGGAAAAATCACTGGCGTTTCCCCGGTCAAGGAGAGTGGTATGCCGTCGTACCTGTCCCCGGGCGTCTACGTCGAAGAGGTGGAGTCCGGGTCACGGCCGATCGAGGGGGTCGGGACCTCGGTCGCCGCCTTCATCGGGTTCGCCCGGAAGGGCCCGTTCCACGAGCCGACACTGATCACCAACTGGACGCAGTTCACCACCGTCTTCGGTGACTTCGTCGAGGGGACCTACCTCGCCACCTCCGTCTACGGATACTTCGCCAACGGCGGCGGGATCTGCTACGTCATCCGGATCGGCGGCACGGAAGAAGGCGGAGCCCGGGAAGAGGGAGCCCAGGAAGCGGAGGGCACGGAGGGCGTGAGGGAGGGCTGGCTCGGACCCACCGCCGCGCTCGGACCGTATGTCGTCAAGGCGCTGCCCGGCGTCACCGGGGAGATCACCGTCGAGGTCGCCGACCCCGAGGGCGAGGATCCGCCGCAGGACGTCTTCACCCTGGTCGTGAAGCGGGACGGGGTGGTCGCCGAGACGTATCCGTCGGTCACCACCAAGCGCAGCAAGGACAACGTGACCACGCAGGTCAGGGCCCGGTCGCGGCTCATCCGGCTGGAGGAGTCCGGCAAGGGGGCCGCACCCACCCGTCCCGGCGCGCAGTCCGTGACGCTGGCCGCGGCGCCCGGACCCGGCCCCGGCGCGGGGGCCGTCGCGGTGCCCGACACGCTGTCGGCGGACTCGTACGTCGGCGATCCCGAACGGCGCACCGGCTTCGGCGGTCTGGAGGCCGTAGAAGAGGTCACGATGGTGGCCGCGCCCGACCTGATGAGTGCCTACCAGCGGGGAGCGCTGGACCTGGAGACGGTCATCTCGGTGCAGCGCGGGCTGATCACCCACTGCGAGGCGATGGGGGACCGGATCGCCATCCTCGATCCGCCGCCCGGACTGAGTCCGCGGCAGATCAAGACCTGGCGGGAGGAGACGACGGGCTTCGACTCCAAGTACGCCACGCTGTACTACCCGTGGATCAAGGTGTTCGACCCGGCGGTGGGCCGCGACGCGTTCGTGCCGCCGAGCGGGCACGTCGCCGGTGTCTGGGCGCGCAACGACGAGACGCGCGGCGTGCACAAGGCGCCGGCGAACGAGGTGCTGCGCGGCGCGGTCGGGCTGCAGACGCAGATCACCAAGGGCGAGCACGACCTCCTCAACCCCATCGGGCTCAACTGCATCCGTGCCTTCCCCGGCCGCGGCATCCGGGTGTGGGGCGCGCGCACGCTCGCCGACGACCCGTCGTGGCGGTACCTGAACGTACGGCGGCTGTTCAACTACCTGGAGGAGTCGATCCTGGCGGGCACCCAGTGGGTGGTCTTCGAGCCGAACGACGACGCGCTGTGGGCCCGGGTCCGGCGCACCATCTCGGCGTTCCTGGTCAACGAGTGGCGCAAGGGCGCCCTCTTCGGGCTGACCCCGGACGAGGCCTTCTACGTGAAGTGCGACCGCGAGACCAACCCTCCGGAGTCCATCGAGGCGGGCCAGGTCATCTGCGAGGTCGGGGTGGCCCCGGTCAAGCCGGCGGAGTTCGTGGTGTTCCGGCTCGCCCAGCTCTCGGCGGGGTCGGGCGGGATCGACGAGTGACGGTGGGTGGCTTCGAGGCCCTCACGACGGACGGATTCTAGGAGGCTTGCATGCCGCTCCCCGAGCTCGACAGCTCCGTAGGACACTCCTTCGGCCTGGAGTTCGACAGCGTTCTCATCAAGCAGATCACCGAGGTCAGCGGTCTGAAGATGGAGCAGGACGTCATCGAGCTGAAGCAGAACACGGCCGACGGCAAGTACGCGATCAAGAAGTTGCCGGGCCGTCCCAAGGCCGGAGAGGTCACCGTCACCCGCGGCCTGACGGAGGACAACAGCTTCGAGCAGTGGATCAAGGACTCCCGGTTCGGGAAGATGACCAACGCCCGCCGCAACGGCTCGATCATCGTCTACGACTACGAGGGCCTCCCGATCAAGCGCTACAAGCTGATCAACGCCTGGCCCAAGTCGCTGGAGATCAGCACGCTCAAGGCCGGTGACACCTCCGTGCTGACGGAGAAGCTGGCGATCACCTACGAGAGCGTGGAAGTCGACTGATGTGGCGCAACACGATCGCCGCGTCGGCCCCCGGCGGTACGGAGGCGGACCGCGGCGGGGCGGTCGACACGCTGCGCACCGAGTTCCCCTTCGCGTTGCCGCGCGGGTACGTGGACGAGTCCGGGACCGTGCACCGCGAGGGGATCATGCGGCTGGCGACCGCCCGCGACGAGCTGGTGCCGCTGCGGGACGACCGGGTCCGGGAGAACTCCGCCTACCTGTCGGTGGTGCTGATCTCGCGGGTGCTCGTGCGCCTCGGCACGATCGAGGACGTCCACCCAGGCATCGTCGAGGACCTGTTCGCCACCGACCTCGCCTTCCTCCAGGACTTCTACCGCCGGATCAACGCCGAGGGGCACACCCGCGCCGCGGTCACCTGCCCCTCGTGCCGGGAGAACTTCGCGGTGGACCTGTCCGGCGGTGGTCGCCTGGGGGAATCATGACGTACGCGGCCGACCGGATCCATGAGGAAGTCGCGTACCTGGCCTTCCACTTCCACTGGTCCCTCGACCAGATCCTCGATCTCGAGCACCCGGACCGGCTGCGGTACGTCCAGTACGCCGCCCGGCTGAACGAGCGGTGACGCGGATGGGGTGGCTGTCCTGGCTCGCCGGTGGGCGCGGGCGCGGCGACGGTGCGCGGGGTCCCGCCGCGGGGAGCGCGCCGGACGCGAGCGGTCCGCCGGCGCACGCACCGGGGTGGCGGGAGGTGCCGCCGTTGCAGCGTTCGGTGGGCGCTCCCGCCCTGGTGACGGATCCGGCGGGGTTCCGCGGTTCGCTGGGCACCTGGCGGGACGCTTCGTTCCGCACCCCGCTCGGCCATCTGGTGAGTCCTGAGGCGCCGTCCGGGCTGGGCCACGGGCTCGTGGAGCCGACCGCGTCCGCCGCACCGCCGACGGTGAGCCGTCAGGCGCACCCGGATGCCTCGCATCGGGAGGCCGCCGGCCCGACGCGGGAGTCGGGCGCCCCGGGGTTGAGCGGTGGACTGCCGCTTCCGGTCGTTCCGTTGCAGCGATCGGTGGACGCTGGTGGATCCGACGACCTTTCGCCCACACCCGGCGCAAGCGGTGCCGACGACGTGGACACCGCCGCGCCGTTGGTCTCGGCCCCGGCTCCCGGCCTGCCGTTGCGTCAGCTGGACCGCGTACCGGTCGAGGACAGACAGGCCGGTACGACGCCGGAGGGCACCCCGCCGGCTTCCCCGCCGACACCGTCAGCACGGTCGGCGCCGACGTCCGCGTCACCGCCGGTCCAGCGGGCCGCCGAGCCCGGGTCCGCCCGCCCGCACGTCGGCTTCGGCCTGGGTGAGCCGTTGACCTCGCTGCCGCCCACGGCCCAGCGGAAGCCCGCCGCGAGCAGCGGTGGCGCCCTGCCTCCGGACGAGCCCAGGTCCGCCCCGTCGGCGGACCCGTCGTCCAAGCCGCTGCTCGCGGACGATCCACTCGTCGCGCGGCTCCAGGACCCCGGCCCGACGCCCGCACCCGCACCCGCACCCGCACCCGCACCGGAGCCGACCGTCGCCGCCACCGCCACGCCTGTACCGATCCAGCGGGCCACCGCGGCCGGAACGCCGGTGCCGGCCGAACCGGTTACGGCGGCAGAGCCGGTGGTGCCGCTGGTCGCACAGAGGTCGGTACCGCTCTTCTCGGAAGCGCGGGGCGGGCCCGGTGCGCACCCGGTCGAGGCCGAGCCGCGCGTCGTGCCGCTGCGGTGGGCGTCCGGTCCCGGGGACGGCCCGGCGGCGACGGCGGGCGGGGGTCCCGCGGGCGCGGCTGGAGCGCCGTCAGGACATTCCCCGGTGCCGCCCGCCCAGCGATCCGCCCAGCGATCCGCCCAGCGATCCGCCCAGCGATCCGTCGCTCCGGCGGCGGCCGACCCGCCGCCGGCCGTACGGACGCCCTCCCCCGCGGCGCCCCGCCCGCTGCCGGACGCCGGTGCGGTGGCCGTCACCGCGGGGGTGGCCCAGCGCATGGCCGACGGCTCGGTGGTGTTCCGCTCACCGTCCGCGTCGGCCGTACGTCCCGAGTCGTACGGTCCGCCGTCGGCGGCGGTGCCGCTCCCCCAAGCCGTACAGCGCGTGTCGTACGCCCCGTCGCCCGGGTTCGTGCAGCCCGGGTTCGTCCAGCGTGACGCGTCCGGTTCCGGGCCTCCGCCCCTAGACCCGCCCGACCCGCCGGACCCACCGGCCGCGTCCTCCGAGCCGTCCCCCGAACCGCCCCCCGAGAGCTCGGGCACCGCGTCGTCCGCCGCCGGGGAGCAGGCCCGGGATCAGGCGTCCGGCGGCTCCGGGCGCGGCGCGCCGAAGGTGGACGACGAGCTGGTGCGGGCCCTGGTGGCGCCGCTGAGCCGGCTGCTGAAGGCGGAGCTGCGGCTGGACCGGGAACGGGCCGGCCGGCTGATCGACACCCGGCACTGACGCGGCGCCGACGAGCGCGGAGAGACGGACGAGTGCGGAGGGACACCAGACACCCGGCACCGACGGGTGCGGAGAGAAGAGGTACGGCATGTCCGTGACCGATGACCCGGCGGTCAGCGTCTGCTTCGTCGTCACCGTGGACGGCATCGAGCTGGGCTCGTTCAACACGTGTGAGGGCCTGGGCTGCGAGGTGGTGCTCGAACAACGCGAGGAGGGCGGCAACAACGGTCACCTGTGGCAGCTGCCCACCCGCCTGAAGTACCCGAACATCAAGCTGTCGAGGCCGCTGACCCGGGACACCGAGAAGGTGGCCAAGTGGTTCGCGAGCATGACCACCGGCATCAAGCGCAGGACGGCGCACATCGAGGCGCGCACCGGCGACGGCCGCAAGGTGGCGCAGTGGGGGCTGCTGGAGGTGGTGCCGGTGCGCTGGAGCGGGCCCGCGTTCAACCCTGAGTCCCCCAAGGTCGCGACGGAGACCATCGAGATCGCCCACCACGGCTATGTGATGGAGGGCTGAGCGGTGGGTTCACCGGTGGCGTTCAGCGCGGCGGGCGCGGGGGCGGGTGCCGTCCGGGGGGCCGGTGGCGGGTCCCGGCCCAAGCTGGAGCACGCGTACCTGGAGCTGCGCACCCCGCCGCCGGGCGGCAGTCTGACACCGGGCGCGCCCTGTGGCCGGATCGACTTCCAGTTCAATCCGAAGGAGCTGTCCCTGACCAAGGCGGCGGCCTGGAAGCGGACTCCGGCCAAGGGGGCGAAGAGCGCGGGACCGCCCGAGTACCAGGGGCCGCAGCCCAGCAAACTCACGGTGGAGATGTTCTTCGACGCGAGCGACACGCAGGACACCAGCGTGGTGAGCGCGGTCGAGAAGCTGTTCGCGTGCTGTGTGCCGACGAGCGAGACGCGGCAGCAGCAGCGGGCCTCACCGCCGTGGGTGGTCTTCCACTGGGGCGGGCTCACCGGTTTTCCCGGTTACGTCAGCCAGGTGCAGGCGAAGTACACCCTGTTCACCACCTCCGGAGTGCCGATCCGGGCGGTGTGCCAGGTCACGATGGAGGAGATCACCGGGGAGACTCCGGGGCAGAACCCCACCTCGGGAGCGCTGCACGCGCGCCGGGTGCACCGGGTGCGCGCCGGGGACTCGCTGGCGTTGCTGGCCTGGCGCGAGTACGGCGACCCGGCCGCCTGGCGGGCGATCGCGGAGGCGAACGGGATCGACGATCCGATGCGCCTGCCCGAGGGCCGCGAGCTGCTGCTTCCCGCGCTGGACGAGCTGGAGCGGGGCGCGGGCGGTGGCGACGGACACGACGGAGGTCGGTGAGGCCGGTCATGGTCAATCAGAGCGTCGCCAAGGTACTGGTGGTGGAGTTCGACGGCCGTCCGCTGCCACCGCCGGTGGCGAACACCCTGGTCGAGGGGTACGTGGACGACAGCCGGACGCTGCCGGACTTGTTCGTGCTGCGTTTCCGCGACCCCGGCCGGGTGCTGCTGGAACAGACGGGCGTCCGGATGGGTACCCGGGTGCGGCTGCTGGCCGTCGCCGGGGGTGGTCCCGCGCCGCGTCCGCTGTTCACCGGGAGCGTGACGGCGCTGGAGGTGGAGTTCGACGACACGGGCACCTTCACGGTGGTGCGGGGGCTGGACGAGTCGCACCGGCTGCTGCGCGGCCGCCGGGTGGCCGGCTACCAGAACATGACGCTAGCGGACATCTGCGTCCGGGTGGCGCGGCGTGCGGGGCTGCAGCCGGGCACGGTGGACGTGGCGGGCCCGGTGCTGGAGCACGTGGCCCAGCCGAACGTCAGCGACTGGGAGTTCCTGAGCTCACTGGCCGAGGAGGCGGGCGCGCAGATCCATGTGACGGACGGCCGGCTGAACGTCGTGCGGCCCACGGAGGCGGGTGCCGCTCCGGAGACG
This sequence comes from Streptomyces sp. NPDC031340, assembly GCF_055569945.1. NCBI lineage: Bacteria > Bacillati > Actinomycetota > Actinomycetes > Kitasatosporales > Streptomycetaceae > Streptomyces > Streptomyces sp. NPDC031340. The sequence goes on along the minus strand of NZ_JBVIIE010000022.1, from coordinate 37,447 downwards.
TCCGCGCGGGCCGAACGCGATCCCCTGGTCCTGGAGCTGGGTGACAACCTGCTGCGCTGCCGGGCCGGGGTGTCCGCCGCCGAGCAGGTGTCGGCGGTCGAGGTGCGGGGCTGGGACGTACGGGCGAAGCAGCCGCTGGTGGGCCGCGCCGACGCGGGCCGGGCGGCGACGCTGGAGCTGGGGGTGACGGCGGCCGAGGTGGCACAGCCGTTCGGCGAGGCGGACTTCGTGGTGTCGGACGCGCCGTACGACAACCAGGCGCGGGTGGACCAGGCGGCGAAGGCGCTCGCCGCGCGGATCGCGGGGTCGTTCGCGGAGCTGGAGGCGGTGATCCGGGGCAATCCGGAGGTGCGGGCGGGTGGCGCGGTCACGCTGGCCGGAGTGGGCGCGCCGTTCGAGGGCCGGTACACGGTGACGTCCTCACGGCACGTGTTCGATCCGGTCCGCGGCTACGAGACCTGGGTGACGGTCTCCGGGCAGCAGGAGCGTTCGCTGTTCGGGCTGACCGGCGGCGGGCCTGGAGGCGGTACCGGGGCGGGCTCCCGGTGTTCCGGGCTGGCGAACGGCACCGTGACGGACACCAAGGACCCGGAGGGCCTGGGCCGGGTCAAGGTGCGGTTCCCGTGGCTGTCCGACGAGTACGCGAGCGACTGGGCGCGGACCGCCCAGGCGGGCGGGACCGGCGGTGGAGCGGCGTTCATCCCCGAGGTCGGCGACGAGGTGCTGGTCGGGTTCGAACAGGGGCACCTGGACCGTCCCTACGTGCTCGCCGGTCTCTACAACGGTCAGGACAGGCCGGGGCAGGGGCAGGGCGGCGCGGGACAGGCCGCGGGCCCGGGCGGCCAGGGGGGCCAGGGGGGCGGTCAGGACGCGGAGGCTGTCGACCCCACGAGCGGCGCCGTCAACAAGCGCGCGTTCGGCTCTCGCGGCGGCAACAGACTGGAGCTGCTGGACGCGGCGAACGGCCCGCAGGGCGTACGGCTGGTGACGGGCGACGGGAAGCTCAGGATCGATCTCGACCGCAGGGGCACCACCATCGTGGTGCACAGCGACGGCACGGTGGAGATCGAGGCGAAGGAGCAGGTCTCGATCAAGGCGGGCAGCGGGGTCGCGCTGGACGCGGGCAGCGGCACGCTGGAGCTGACCGGCGACGCGGTGAAGCTCACCGCCCGCAGCGGGGTCCAGGTGGACGGCGGCACCGGCCGGGTGAAGCTGTCCACCGGCGGCGCGGTGGAGGTGCGGGGCAACCAGGTGGCGGTGGACAGCACCACCCGCACCGAACTCAGGGGCGGTAACACGCTCACCGTCAACTCGCCGCTGGTGCGCATCAATTGAACCGCACGGCACGGCACGGCACCGAACGGATCAGGATCAGGCAGGGGGCACAGCACATGCCAGCAGCCGCACGCGTCGGCGATCCCACCGGGCATCCCGGGGTGATCGGCCCGCCCGGAGTGCCCACGGTGCTGATCGGTGGGCGGCCCGCGGCCACGGTGGGCACCGCGCACCAGTGTTCCTCGCCCGCCGCGCACGGCCCGTCCGCCCTTGCCCCGCCCGGCAGTTCCAGTGTGCTCATCGGCGGCCGGCCGGCCGCCCGGGTGGGCGACGCGGCGGCCTGCGGCTCGCCGGTCACGTCCGGGTGCCCGAGCGTGCAGATCGGAGGGTGAGGGATGGGCCGGCAGTTCATCGGCGCGGGCTGGGCGTTCCCGCCGCGCACGGACGCCACCGGCAGCGTCGCGCTGGTGCGGGACGAACGCGAGATCGCGGAGTCGATCCGGCTGATCCTGGCCACCTCGCCCGGCGAGCGGCCGATGCGTCCGGAGTTCGGGTGCGCGCTCGGCGACTACGTGTTCGCGCCCGCGGACGCCGGCACGGCCGGGCAGCTCGCCTACGAGGTGCGGCTCGCCCTGGAGCGGTGGGAGCCGCGCATCGAGGTGACGGACGTCGCCGTACGGTTCGACGAGGCGGACGACGGCGTGCTCTACATCGACGTCGGGTACGCGGTGCGCGGCACCAACGATCCGCGCAACCTGGTCTTCCCGTTCTATGTGATCCCGGACGGCGAGGGGTCCGCATGACGCTCCCCAGCCCCAACCTGGACGACCGGCGCTTCCAGCAACTGGTGGACGAGGCCAAGCGGTTGGTGCAGCAGCGCTGCCCGGAGTGGACCGACCACAACGTCTCCGATCCCGGCGTCACACTGATCGAGGCGTTCGCCACCATGGTCGACCAGCTCGTCTACCGGCTGAACCGGGTGCCGGACAAGAACTACCTGACGTTCCTGGACCTCATCGGGGTGCGGCTGTACCCGCCGACGGCCGCGCGCACGGAAACCACGTTCTGGCTTTCCGCGCCGCAGCCCGACACGGTGCGCGTCGCGGCCGGGACCGAGGTGGCCACCGTGCGCACCGAGACCGAGGACGCGGTGGTGTTCACCACCGGCCGGGATCTGTCGATCGTGCCGTGCGCGCTGTCCCGTCTGGTCACCTGGCCGGCCACCGGCGATGCCGCCGACCGGTCCGCGGAGCTGGCCCTCGGCCGTGACGTGCCGTGTTTCGGCACCGCTCCCACGCCCGGGGACTGCCTCTGCGTCGGGCTGTCCCAGCCGGTGCCCGGCTGCGCGGTGGTACTGCGCCTGGACTGCCGGGTGGACGGCGTCGGGGTCGATCCCCGCCGCCCGCCGCTGGTCTGGGAGGCGTGGGACGGCGCCGCCTGGGCGGCGTGCGAGGTCGAGAAGGACGACACCGGCGGATTCAACAAGGCCGGCGAGGTCATCCTGCACGTGCCCGCCGCGCACACCGCCTCCGTGCTGGCGGGGCACTCCGGCGGCTGGCTGCGCTGCCGCCTGGTGGACGCCGCGGCGGACCAGCCCGCCTATGTGGCGTCGCCGACGGTCCGCCGGGCGAGCGCGTTCACGATCGGCGGAACGGTGGCGGCCGCGCACGCCGAGACCGTCGTGGAGGAGGTGCTGGGCCTGTCGGAAGGGGTGGCCGGGCAGGGCTTCCGGGTGGCCCGGCCACCGGTGGTGGCGGACGAGCAGCCGTTCGTGGTGGAGGTGGCCGAGGGACGCGGCTGGGTGGAGTGGACACGGGTGGACGACTTCGCGCACTCCACCCCCTACGACCGCCACATCACCCTGGACCCCAACTCCGGCCAGGTGGACTTCGGGCCCGCCGTGCGGGAAGCCGACGGCACGCTGCGGCTGTACGGCGCGGTACCGCCGAAGGGCGCCCCGGTGCGGGTGCGGTCCTACCGTACGGGCGGCGGACGTCGGGGCAACGTGGCACGGGGCGCCCTGCGGGTGCTGCGCAGCTCGCTGCCGTTCGTGGCACGGGTGGAGAACCGCCGTCCGGCGCTGGGCGGGGTGGACGGCGAGACGGTGGAGAACGCGCGGGTGCGGGGGCCGATGACGCTGCGCACCCTGCACCGGGCCGTGGTGCCGCGCGACTACGAACTGCTGGCGCGCGAGGTGGCGCCGGACGCGGCCCGGGTGGCCTGCGTCCCGGCGGGACCGGGCGATGCCGGGGAACCGCCCGAACAGGCGGGCGGTGTAAGGCTGTTGGTGGTGCCGGCCGGTCGCAACGACGAGCAGGGGCGGATCCGGTTCCAGGAGCTGATCCCGCCGCGGGACACCCTCGCGATGATCGCGTCGTATCTGGACGAGCGGCGCCCGATCGGCACCCGGCTGGTCGTGGAGCCGCCCTACTACCAGGGCGTCACCGTGGTCGCCTCGGTGGTGCCGGGCCGCGGGCTGGCGGTCGAGCGGCTGCGGGGCGCGGCGTTGGCCGCGCTGTACGGCTACTTCAATCCGCTGACCGGCGGGCCGGACGGGCAGGGCTGGCCCTTCGGCCGCCCGGTGCACTCCGGGGAGGTGTTCGCGGTGCTGCAACGGGTGCCCGGCGTCGACCTGGTCGAGGACGTCATGCTGTTCCCGGCGGACCCGGTCACGGGACAGCGCGGCGACGCCGCCACGAAGATCGAACTGGACCGGCACGCACTGGTGTTCAGCTATGAACACCAGCTGCGGGTGAGGGAGGCGTGAGTGCGCGGAACACTTCCCGGACTGCCGACACCGCACCCGCTGCTGCATCAACTGCCCGCGGTCTATCTGGACCAGCCCTTCGTCGCCGGCTTCCTGAGCGCGCTGGACGAGGTGCTGGCGCCGGTGCTGCTCACCCTGGACAACCTGCCCGCCCACCTGGATCCGCGCACCGCGCCCGAGGACCTGCTGTCGTTGCTGGCGGGGTGGGTGGCGGCGAACGCGGACGAGGACGGGGACGGGGACCGGCCGGTCGGCCGGCGCCGCGCCGTCGTGGCCGGGGCGGTGGCCCGGCACCGTCAGCGGGGGACCCGGGCGGGACTGGCCGCGGCGATCCGGGCGGAGACGGGCCTCGAACCGGAGATCAGCGAGAGCGGCGCCACGTCCTGGTCCGGTGAGCCGGGGTCGGCGCTGCCCGGTTCGGCGCGGCCGTGGGTGCGGGTGCGGCTGCGGATCGCGGACGCGCAGGCGGTGGCACCGGCCCGGGCGCGGCTGGAGAGGCTGGTGGCCGCCGAGGTGCCCGCGCACGTCGGGTACGAGGTCGAGGTCGTGGCGGCGGACGGGACTGATGCGTGATGATCTGTCCCGACTGCGGCCACCGCAACGCGCCCGGCACCCGCTTCTGCGCGTCCTGCCGGGCGTTTCTGGCGTGGGAGGAGGAACGGGCCGGGGAACCGCCTCCCACCACGGGCCAGGCCACTCCCCCGCCTCCGGAGACACCGCCGGAGACAACGCCGGAGACAACGCCGGATTCGCCTCCGGAGACAACGCCGGCCACACCCCCGTCCGACGCCGCCGGCCCGGCCACGACGACGTCCCCGGCCACACAGACGTCCTCGGCCGCACGGACCTCCCCGGCGCCACAGACATCCTCGGCCGCGCAGACGTCCCCGACCGCGCAGACGGGGGCGCCGTCGGCAACGCCGCCCGTGGTCGCCCCGCGGCGGCCCGACGACCCTCCCGAGCGCGCACCGGACCACCGCACCGGCGCCGCCGCGGACCCGCCACCCGAGGTGCCGCCCCGGCCGGACTCACCGCCGCACCGCCCCGGCCGCGCCTGCCCGGGCTGCCGTGCCGAGAATCCGCACGACCGGCGGCTGTGCGAACGCTGCGGGACCCTGCTCGACCCCGCGCGGCCGCCCGGCCAGGCTCCCCGGGCGCCCTGGTGGCGTCGCGTCCTGCCGGGTCGCGAGCGGCGGCCGCCGGCCGCCGGAAGCAGACCCAGGACTCGGGCGTGGCGCCGGCCGCGACTGACGCTGCCGGTGTTCCTGATCGTCCTCGCCGTCGCGGCATGGCTCGCCCGGGCGCAGTTGACCGAGCTGTTCACCTTCGCCGAGGACAGCGCCGGTGCCCCGAAGCCGCTGCACCCCGCGCAGGTGCGCGCCTCCAGCCAGACGCCGTCCCACCGGGCGCAGGCGGCCTTCGACAGCCTCAGCAACCGCTACTGGGCGCCGGCCGCCACAGGACCCGGCACGGGGCAGTATCTGGAAGCCGACTTCGAACGGCCGGTGCGGTTACGCAAACTCCTTATCACCTCCGGGAGTTCGACGAAGGCGGACGAGTTCCTCGGCCAGGCCCGGCCCGCGCGGATCACCGTCACCCTCATCTCCTCACAGGGCGAGCACACCACCAAGAACCTGGACATCGACGACAAGCCCGGCCAGCAGAGCTTCGACGTCCGGGGAGCGGACGTGACGCGGGTGCGGCTGACGGTGGACGCCGCCTACGCCGCACGGAAGGACCGCCGGGTGGCCATCGCCGAGGTGGAGTTCTTCGGACGCCAGTGAGACTCGGCAGCACCATCCACCGCGAACATGCGACGAAAGATCCTGCGCGACTGCCGTCTCAAGGGAGACGGCGTACACCACGCCGTGCTCGGCATCGCACGTCTGCACAACGTCACCCTCGCCGGGTGACGGAAAACGAGCAGGTCATCTGCCGCGCTGTAGATCATTTACGGGACAACGCCTAGGCATCCGTGTGGACGGCGCGTCGGCGGAGGCTGATTCCTATCGCCGCCACGATCTGTCGAGAGCGATCGACTTGAGTTGGCTCATCGTCAGCACGGGTCTCTTCCGGGTCGCGGGCGTTCCGAAGGAAGAGGCGTTCAGCTCAGTCACCAGAACCCTGAACCCGTCTTCGTACAAGACGTCGGCATCCCTCTGGACGGCACCGGTCTCCTGGTCCGGCTTCCCCTGCCGCGTGACGATTCTGGCCCCGCCAGGCGTGGAATCAGAATACCGGAACAAGGAGAACATCTCGGGGCTTTTTTGATCCCATTGCTGGATGCTGATGGCCAGCAACGACTTTCCTTTTCCGTCGTCCACTGTCAGATCAACGTAACCGCGATCCCCTCCCTCCTCATCGGCAATGGTCAGGTCCTCGCTCAGCATACCCTTCAACTGTGCAAGAATTTTGTGCTTTTTCATCCTTCCTGCGCTCGGTGGCGTGGGCGGGGCCGGAGGCTCCGGCACATGCGGGAGGAGCGACGTCCATTCGGTTGACATCGCGATCCTGGATAGTTGGCCGATGGTCAGCGGCAGCGATCCATTCGGCGCCTTGCCTGCGTTCCTTTTCTCGGCTTCCGTCTGCACGACGGACACCTGACCTCCGCCCCGACCCGTGAACTGCGCCACCCACCGCTCCTTGGAGTTAGGATCGAGGAGCTTCTCGTGGCCTTGATAGGAAATCAGCTTCCCGCCCCTCTCAGCCGTCTTCTCGACGCAATGGTCATACGGATGGGTGGAGCGAAGTGGGCACGCGGGGTCGGGTGTACCGTCCGGGAGCCAAGAAAGGCTGACTTCGACCAAAGATGCCCCGCGATCATTTCTGAACAGGATTTGGCCGGAGGATGCAGCCGACGTCGCCCCATTCCTTGGGAGCTCCGACACCCGCCCGTGCGGCAGCAGCGTCATGAGGGACTGTGCCATACGGTCCGCGGACACAGGTCTGCCTCCCGGCCGATTTTCCACCGCTTTCGACACCGCAAGAGCGATGAGCCCCAGCATGATGACCGCCGAAAGCGAAACGACTCCCCGGAAATTGCGAGAGACCAATGATCTCGACTTCTCCTCGATCGGTGAACTTTTCTTCATCCATAACATGAAATCACCAGCCCGCTGTTGTGTGCTGCCGTCAACTGTTCGGCTGTCACGCCGCTCATTGAGGCGTGACAGCCGAACAGCTATCAAGCAGGTCGACCGACTAGCAGTCGGCCCACAGGCCGCCGACGGGGGTGACACCTATGAAGGCCCCGTCGCTGATCACCGAATCCAAAGGGTCGCTGTACGTGAACGGGGCCCCAACGTATGGCCATGCTCCGTTCTGGAAACCGTACTTATCGGAGGCATCTCGACTGTATCCGCAGATCCTCCACTGCTCGTTCCAGTTGATAACGGAGTTGATGGGCTGCGGGAATGTCTTGAATCCGCCGCTCTCGTTGCAGTTGTAGAAGTACTCACTTCCCGAATAGTTCTGGCCCGAGTAGAACCAGGCGTATGCGCAGTCACTGACGGACGCTGCCGAAGCGGGAGTTGACGTGACGACCGAAGCCGTCACACCACCCCCTGCCGAAAGAATCGCCGCGGCAATCAATGAGACCATCTTCTTCATCATTCTGTGCAACCTTTCTTCAGTATCGTTTTACCGGTGGCGGGAAGTTCATGGTTCTATTGCGGAATTCCCTGGATTTCGGAACGCCTTCCCGCCGGGAGCGTCGCCGAAAGGGAACGGCGGGCTGCCGGAACCCCACTCCCGGGGACCCCCGAGTTGCGACCGACCCGGAAGCTCTCCCAGATACTGAGGTGGTAGCGCCTGGACGCGGTTGACGTACACAGGGCGGGCGGGCTGGGCCGTCGCAGTCTGCGTGGCGTTCGATGGCTTCGTTCTGACGGCGCCTGGCGCCGGACGATCTCCGTGGCTACCCATGGAAGCCGGCGGTTCGGGTAAAGGCGCGGCTGGGAACGGAACACCACGCGTCGACGGTGCGGAAGCGCCCGTTCAGGTCGGTCTGCCGGGAGAGCACTGAGAGCATGGCCCTCGCAGTTGCGGCGACGAGCTCGCAGACCGCACCACCGCGTGAGTGGGCAACCCGATCCCGCCCTTCCTCCGGTGCTCGGTGGACCGACCCTTCCGGCCGGCGCGGGCTTGCGCTTGGCCCCTCGATGCAGGGATCTATGACGCTTCGCGCGCACCGGTCAGGGGTCGACCCACATCATCGAAGATCAAGGAAATATCTCCTCACCGTAGCCAACCCGGCTTGGCGCCAGACCCGTTGACGCAACCCTAATACTGATTGGACACACTGTCCAACGATCTGTGCAATGACTTCCCTCCATTGGCTGGCGTCCGCACCAGAAGGGCGCAGTGAACCGGTCGCGTACGGACTGCCCGTACCGGGATGTCCGTCATGGCTGTCGGGTACCAGCCGTCGTCAATTGAGGTCCGTGATCTCGCCGCGGTTGATCGACCTCGACGCCTGGCGCCCGACAAGGCCGGTTGATCGCCGACCGCATACATTCAGGCGTGGCTTCTCACGTTCGGGTCCCAGCGGCTTCGCGGCAGTCTCGTGGGCGCCGTCGTGCCGGGCCAAGCAGTCCGGCGCGCGAGCCGGGCATGCGCCGACGCCCGCCGTCGAGCAGGTGCGGTTCAGGGCGTCAGTTCCGTCGGAAGCTCGGCGGACAACGTTGGCCAAGGAAGCGCTCTTCGGCACGGATCCCGACGCGCACGTGACCGGTGTGGCGGTGCCGACCGGGACGGGGGGCAAGGTACCGGGCCACTGGCGGGTCAGCGGCCGGTGGTCCTACAGCTCCACTTCCCCGAACGCCAGACGGGCCGCAGTCGGCGCGCTGCTCAAGAACGATCAGGATGTGGTCGTCGGCCAGGCGCTGGTCCTGATCCCCGTCGGCGACCTCACACCGGAGGACACCTGGCACATGCCCGGCACGCGGGCCTCGTCCCGGCCGTCGGCCCAGAGGTGTACGGCAAGTCGCTCCTGGACGTCGACGAGCTCGTGAGCCTCACGGTCTGACCGCGGGAGCCTGATGGTCCCACCGGCCCCGAGCGGTGCCGCCGCCCCCACGAGAGCCGTTCCGGCCGCTCCGTAGGATGGCGGCATGGCTTCCACCACGCGACGACGTTCCACCGCGGCCGACCGGCGGGCCGCACTCGAGGAGCGCATGGTGTCCGCGCTCGAGGAACTCCTGCGGGGCGGTCTGACCTACACCGAACTGAGCGTCGAACAGATCGCGCACGCCGCGGGGATCTCGCGGTCGACCTTCTATCTGTACTTCCGCGACAAGGTCGACGTCCTGCTGCGGGTGAGCGGTTCGCTCAGGACCCGGAGCTACGAGATCGCGGAGGCGTGGGAACCCTGCGGGCCCGACGGCGGCGCCGACGGGCTGGCCCGCACCTACGAACAGATCATGCGTCACTACCGCGAGCACGCGGCCCTGCTGTCCGCCATCCACGAGGTGGCCGCCTACGACCCCGCGGTCCGCGACTCGTGGTCGGCGCACCAGGACCGCTTCGTCGACAACACGGTGGCGGTGCTGGAGGAGGAGCAGCGGGCCGGCCGCACGCCCGCGGACATCGATCCGCGGCTCGCCGCGCGGTTGATCGTCCAAGGGGGCGGCGAGGTCATCACCCGGCAGGTGGTCGGCGGCGACGGCAGCGACGACGCCGACGTGGCCCGGGAACTCGCCCACGGCTACTGGCACGGCGTGTACCGCCGCCCGGCGGGGCGGCCCACCGTTCGCCGGTGATCCCGGCGGCTGAGGAGCGGGCGTGCTCGATGGTGTCGTAGGCGACGATGTCGAGGATCGTGCCGTCGTCGCACACGACGATCCGGCGCCACTGGAAGCCGGGGCGGCCCTTGAGGTACTTACGGTGCAGGTGCGCACTCGACGCGCGCCGGGCCGATCGTCAACACGTCGGCGCCGGCCAGGGAGAAGAATCGAGGAGATCACTGGAACGACGACACCCGCCCCAGCCAGGAGCTGGAAGCGGGTGCTGACTTCCCCTGCCCGAAAACAGGACAACGTGGCGGAACCTGGGGAACTCTGCCTCTGTGTGTCCGAGGGGGGACTTGAACCCCCACGCCCGATAAAGGGCACTAGCACCTCAAGCTAGCGCGTCTGCCATTCCGCCACCCGGACCAGGTGTCTGCCGCCCGGCCGGGGTGTTCCCCCGCGGCGACGAGGACAACAATACCAAGCTTTCAGGGTGCCTTTCACCTGCGTTTTCCCGGGGATGCCCGCCCATGCCGGTCCGGGGATGCCCGTCCTGCCGGTCCGGGGATGGCGGGCGCGGTCAGGACCGGGCGCGGGCGTGGTACGACCGTCGCGTGTGCTCGGTGTGGTCGCGCATGAGCGCCGCGGCGCGCTGTTCGTCCCCGTCGGCGATCGCGGCGGTCAGCGCGCGGTGCTCGGCCCAGGACTGCCGGCCGCGCTGCCGGGCCACGGGCGCGTAGTACCAGCGCACCCGGCGGTCGACCTGCGCCGCCAGGTCGGCGAGGACCGCGTTGCCGGCCAGCTCCATGATCTTCGCGTGGAACCGGGCGTTCAGGCGGACGGTCACGTCGAGGTCGACGTCGATGTCGTCGGCGTCGGCCTTCTCGGCCTCGGCACACAGTCGCTCCAGCACGGCGAAGCCGGCGCTGTCCGGGTGCGCGGCGGCGAGCCGGGCCGCCTCGGCCTCCAACAACGTCCGCACGGTGAGCAGTTGGTCGACCTCCTGGTCCGTCGGCTGGTGCACGAACGCACCCTGGGCGGGCCGCAGATCGACCCAGCCCTCGGTGTTCAGCCGCTGCAGCGCCTCGCGCACGGGCTGGCGGGAGACGCCGAGATGCCCGGCGAGTTCGCTCTCGACCAGGTGCCGGCCGGGCTCCAGGGCGCGCGTGGTGATGAGTTCGAGCAGTGCCTCGTAGACGCGGTCGCGCAGCGGGCCGGGCCGTTCCAGCCTGGGCACCGCCCCCTGCGGCAGCCCTGTCGGCAACATCGGGATGTCCCCCTCCCGGCAGCGCGGGACGACGGCAGACGTGGAAATGACGGTGCGCTTGTCCTCGGTCCGCAGTCTACGGCGCACCGTCACCCAGGGCCCGGAAAGCCCACCGGGAGCCCGGCGGGCGAACGGCCCGAGCAGGGGGTCTCAGGGGCAGCGTACGACCTGGCCCGCGTAGGACAGGTTCCCGCCGAAGCCGAACAGCAGGACCGGGTCCCCGGTACCGATCGCGCCGCGTTCGACCAGCTTGGACAGGGCGAGCGGGATGCTCGCGGCCGACGTGTTGCCGGAGTCGGTGACGTCGCGGGCGACGACCGCGTTGACGGCGCCGATCTTCTGGGCGAGGGGTTCGATGATGCGCAGGTTCGCCTGGTGCAGGACGACCGCGGCGAGGTCCTCGGGCGCGAGGCCGGCCCGTTCGCAGGCCTGGCGGGCGATCGGGGGCAGCCGGGTGGTGGCCCAGCGGTAGACGCTCTGCCCCTCCTGCGCGAACCGCGCCGGCTGCCCCTCGATGCGCACGGCGTGCCCCATCTCGGGCACCGAGCCCCACAGCACGGGCCCGATGCCGGGCTCCTCCGCCGCCTCCACCACCGCGGCCCCCGCCCCGTCGCCGACGAGCACGCAGGTCGTACGGTCGCTCCAGTCGGTGACGTCGGACATCTTGTCGGCGCCGACGACCAGGGCGCGGACCGAGGCGCCGGCGCGGACCGCGTGGTCGGCGGTGGCCAGGGCGTGGGTGAATCCGGCGCACACGACGTTGAGGTCCATCGCGGCGGGCGAGGACATGCCGAGCCGGGCGGCGACCCGGGCGGCGGTGTTGGGCGAGCGGTCGACCGCGGTGGACGTGGCGACCACGACCAGGTCGATGTCGCCGGGCGTGAGACCCGCCGCCGCGAGCGCCTTGGCGGCGGCGTGGGCGGCCAGCTCGTCGACGGGTTCGTCGGGTCCGGCGATGTGACGCGTGCGGATGCCCACCCGGGTCCTGATCCACTCGTCGCTGGTGTCGACCAGGGCCGCCAGGTCCTCGTTGGTGAGCACCTTGGCGGGTTGGTAGTGGCCGACGGCGGTGATGCGCGAGCCGTTCATCGGGTGGGTCCCCCTGGTTGCCTGGGTAACGGGAGCCCTCAGTCTGTTCAGTGACCCGTGAGTACGGCGGCAGCCGAGGCGACAGGATTCGGCCGCCGGGGTTGTCGGCTTCCATCAGGATCTCGGACGACCGAGCAAGTCGACCGCGCCGACTGCGAGGCGGGCCGCGGCCCCACCCCCTCCATGTGCAGGACAATGAGTCTCCGCATCGAATGAGTTTCCGCATCAAGGGCCGCTCCGGCTACCAGTTGCCAGCTACCAGCTACCAGCTACCAGCACGTACAGAACCGGGACTGAGACACGACATGGGACGAGTCACGGAACGACGCAAGGTGATCCGCATCCGCGACGGGGCCGTCTCCACGCGCCCGGACACGCTGGTCGCCGAGGAACCGCTGGAGATCCGGCTGAACGGCAGACCGCTCGCGATCACCATGCGCACCCCGGGCGACGACTTCGCCCTCGCCGCCGGCTTCCTCGTCAGCGAGGGCGTGCTCGCCGAGCGGCAGGACCTGCGGAACATCGTGTACTGCGCGGGCGCCACGGCGGACGGACACAACACCTACAACGTGGTGGACGTGCAGACCGCGCCCGGGGTGACGATCCCGGACATCACCCTCGAACGGAACGTGTACACCACGTCCTCCTGCGGGCTGTGCGGCAAGGCCAGCCTCGACGCGGTGCGGACCACCGCCCGCTGGCCGATCGCCGACACTCCCCCGCTCCGCCTGGACCCGGACCTGCTCGCCAGCCTCCCGGACCGGCTGCGCCCGGCCCAGCGGGTCTTCGACCGGACCGGTGGGCTGCACGCCGCCGCCCTGTTCGCCGAGGACGGCGCACTGCTCGACGTGCGGGAGGACGTGGGCCGGCACAACGCCGTCGACAAACTCGTCGGCCGCGCCCTGCAGAACGGGGACCTGCCGCTGTCGCGGGCGATCCTGCTGGTGTCCGGCCGTGCCTCCTTCGAGCTGGCGCAGAAGGCCGTGATGGCCGGCATCCCGGTGCTCGCGGCGGTCTCCGCGCCGTCCTCCCTCGCCGTCGACCTGGCCACGGAGACCGGCCTGACCCTGGTCGGCTTCCTGCGGGGCAACTCCATGAACGTGTACGCGGGCGGCGAACGCCTGGTGCTGAACTGATGGCCCGGTAGCCGCCCGCGGCGGCGCGGCGGTCGAGGGCTCCGGGCTGTGGCCGGCCATGGACCGGGTGGGCGCGAGCCGCTAACGTCGCGGAGCGTGCCCGACGACGCACGAGCACGACAGCGAACGGGGACCGGCCTCGGCCTGCTGCTGGCGCTGGTCCTCGGGGCCGTGCTGCTCACCCCGCACGGGCGGGGCGGCGGCGGGGAGGGCGAGGGCCGCTGCGCCCCGCACGCCGTGTCCTCGTGGGCGGCGGACTCCGCGCTCACCGGCGAGTTCGCCCGCTACGGCGACGACGGCGCCCGTACCGACGACTGGACCGGGGGCGACGGCACCCACTCGGTGCGGCTGCCGGACGGCCGGGTGCTGTGGCTGTTCTCCGACACCTACCTCGGCCGGGTGCACGGCCCGCCCAACCCGGCCGGCGAGTCCTCCGCCTGGCGGGACACGAGCGCGCCGCTGGTGCGCAACTCGGCGGTGCTGATGCGCGGCGGGCGGCTCAGCGGCACCCTGCCCGCCCCGCTGTTCGCCGACCCCGCGCCGAACCAGTGGCGCTGGCCGGTCGCGGCCCGTGTCGAACCGCGCGCGCCGGGTGCGCGGGAGCGGGTGGTGCGGGTGCTGCTGTGGGTGCGCACGGCGGGAGCGCCGCCGTGGGTCTACGGGGTGCCCACCGCCACCGAGGTCGCCACGCTCACGCTGCCCGGCCTGCGCGTGGAGTCGGTGGTGCGGGTCCTCGACCAGGGGCTGGTGCCCGACCCCGCCCGCCGGGTGCTGTTCGGCACGACGCTGGTCGAGGAGGGCGGCTGGACGTACGTCTTCGGCGGCGACGACCGGCAGGCCGCGTCCCGTCCGGCCTCGTCGGCGTACCTGGCGCGGGTGCCGGAGGGCAGGCTCGCCGATCCCGCCGCCTGGCGGTACCGGCAGGGGGCGGGGTGGGGGCCGCGGCCGCTGCCGCTGCGGGGGGCGGCGGTGGGCAGCGCGTTCTCGGTGGTGCACCGGGGCGGGACGTACCTGCTGTTCACCATGGCCGCGGGTGTGAAGGGGATGACCACCCTGACGTCGTACTGGGCCTGCTCCCCCGCGGGGCCCTGGCACGGGCCGGGCGCGGGCGTCCGGCTGGCCCTGCCGCGGGGCCGGGTCGCCGCCTACAACCCGCAGGCGCATCCCGAACTGTCCGCCCGGGGCCGTCCGGTGCTCAGCTACGACGTCAACTGGACGGAGGCGCAGGGCGCCTCGGCGAGCATCAACGCGGACGTGGGGTTGTACCGACCGCGGTTCGTGACGCTGCGCCTGACTCGGTCTCGGTGACGTCCTCGACGGGGTCGTGGGAGCGGCGCTTGGCGATCACCGCGCACACCATCAGCTGCATCTGGTGGAAGAGCATCAGCGGCAGCACGGCCAGCGAGGCGTGGGCGCCGAACAGGACACTGGCCATCGGCAGTCCGGAGGCGAGGGACTTCTTGGAGCCGGCGAACTGGATGGCGATCCGGTCGCCGCGGCCGAAGCGCAGGGCCTTGGCTCCGTACCAGGTCAGCGCCAGCATCACCGCGAGCAGGACCGCCTCGACCGCCAGCAGGCCGCCGAGCCTGGCCGGGCTGACCTGGTGCCAGATGCCCTGGACCATGCCCTCGCTGAAGGCGGTGTAGACGACGAGCAGGATCGAGCCGCGGTCGACCAGCCCGAGGACCTTGCGGTGGCGGGCGACGAAACGCCCGATCCAGGGGCGCAGCAACTGCCCGGCGAGGAACGGCACCAGCAGTTGCAGCACGATCTTGACGAGGGAGTCCGCGGAGAACCCGCCGCCGCTGTTGCCGAGCAGGGCCGCCGCCAGCAGCGGGGTGACGACGATGCCCACCAGGGAGGAGAAGGAGCCCGCGCAGATCGCGGCGGGGACGTTGCCGCGGGCGATGGAGGTGAAGGCGATCGACGACTGGATCGTCGACGGGACGAGGGTGAGGAACAGCAGGCCGTCGTAGAGCGGGCGGGTCAGCAGCACCGGGACGGCACCGCGGGCGGCCAGGCCGAGCAGCGGGAAGACGACGAAGGTGCAGGCGAGGACGGTGACGTGCAGCCGCCAGTGCCGCAGTCCGTCGAGTGCCTCCCGGGTGGACAGCCGGGCGCCGTAGAGGAAGAACAGGACGGCGATCGCGGCGGTGGAGGCACCGGAGGCGACGTCCCCGGCGGTCCCGCGCGCCGGGAAGAGGGCCGCGAGGCCCACGGTCCCGAGCAGCAGCAGGATGTACGGGTCTATCGGCATCCAACGCGGCCATTGCAGATGCTTCACGGTGCTCCACTTGCTGGTCTGTTCCGACGGTGCGGGGGGTTGATCCTCTCTCCATGGTCCCCCTCGGGCCGGTGATCGGGAATCCGTCATACCGCTCTGACTGTGATGTCGTTCCGTGATGACCGGCTATCGTGTTCCGCGTGTACGACACCTCCCACCTGCGCACCTTCCTGGCGGTGGCGCAGACCCTGAGCTTCACGCAGGCCGCGCGGCGGCTCGGGGTGCGCCAGTCGACCGTCAGCCAGCACGTGCGGCGGCTGGAGGACAGCGCCGGGCGGCAGCTGCTCAGCCGGGACACACACTCCGTGGAGCTGACGGAGGACGGCGAGGCCATGCTCGGGTTCGCCCGCCGGATCCTGGAGGTGCACGAACAGGCGGCGGCGTTCTTCACGGGTACCCGGCTGCGCGGCCGGCTGCGCTTCGGCACCTCGGAGGACTTCGTGCTGACGGGGCTCTCGGAGATCCTGGAGGCCTTCCGGCACGACCACCCGGAGGTCGACCTGGAGCTCACGGTGGGGCTGTCCGGCATCCTGCACGAGCAGCTGGCCGCCGGAAAGCTGGACCTGGTGCTGGCCAAGCGGCTGCCGGAGGACCCGCGCGGTGAGCTGGTGTGGCACGACGAGCTGGTGTGGATCGGGGCGGAGCGGCTGCGCCTGGACGCGGACCGCCCGGTGCCGCTGATCGTGTTCCCGCCGCCGGGCATCACCCGTGCCCTCGCCTTCCAGGCGCTGGAGCGGCAGGGTCGCCCGTGGCGGGTGGCGTGCACCAGCACCAGTCTCAACGGGCTGATCGCGGCCGCCCGCGCGGGCCTCGGGGTGATGGCGCACTCCCGGCGGCTGATCCCGCCGGGCCTGGTGCGGGTGCCGGACCGGGCGGGGCTGCCGGAGCTCGGCCAGGTCGACTTCGTCCTGCTGCACGACCGCCGCCGCGCCGCCGCCCGCGGCGCGGCCGAGGCCCTGGCGTCGGCCGTCCTGGCGGCCGGCGACCGGCTGCACCGCAGGTAGGGCCACCCGTCGCGGCAGGACGCCGGCCGGGACGGCGGCGGAAGCGCTGCCGGGGAGGGGCCGGCCGGGGCGGTGGTGCCGGAGTGACGGAACCGGGCTCGGCGGCGCAGAGAGAAGGAAGACGGCCGCGCGGCGCGGACCACGCAGACCAGGCGGACGGCGCGGACGAAGCGGCCGGGGGTGGACACGCGGGTGCGTGATCGGGTCGTACAGATTCGGTGGAGATTACCGTCCCGAAACTTACTGAATGGTCAGTTCCCTGTCCGACCCTTCCCCATGTGCGCCCATTTTCCGGCACCGACCAGCACATAACTGAGCGTTTCTCGGCTTTTGCCCCCCTCCCACCCCGCCCCGGCGTGGGGTAGCTTTCACGGCGCCGTGCGGAGCGTCACCAGGATCGGGGAGCGGGGTTTGCGCGAGTTCACCAACCCTCCGTTGGCGTTGCCACCGCCGGTGGGCGGACTGGCCGACGTCGTCTTCCGGCGTGCCCAGGACGATCCGCTGCACATCGCCATGGGCCGCAAGGACGGCAGCGGGGTGTGGCGGGACGTGACCTCGGCGGAGTTCCGGGACGAGGTGCTGGCCCTCGCCAAGGGGCTGCTCGCCCAGGGCATCCGGTTCGGCGACCGGGTCGCGATCGTGTCCCGCACCCGCTACGAGTGGACGCTCTTCGACTTCGCGCTGTGGACGATCGGCGCCCAGGTGGTGCCGGTCTACCCGACCTCCTCGGCCGAACAGTGCTTCTGGATGCTGTACGACGCCGAGTGCACGGCCGCGATCGTGGAGCACGAGGACCACGCGATGACCATCGCCACCGTCATCGACCGGCTGCCGCGGCTGCGCCGGCTGTGGCAGCTGGACGCCGGGGCGGTGCGGGAGCTGTACGACGCCGGGGCCCACCTCGAGGACGACGTGGTGCACCGCCACCGGCAGGCGGTGACGCCGGACTCGATCGCGACGATCATCTACACCTCGGGCACCACCGGCCGCCCGAAGGGCTGCGTCATCACGCACGGCTGCTTCATGTACGAGGCGGACACGGCCATCGAGCGCTGGGAGCCGGTGTTCCACTCGAAGAAGGGCGACGAGGCGTCCACCCTGCTGTTCCTGCCGCTGGCGCACGTCTTCGGGCGGATGGTGCAGGTCGCCGCGGTCCGGGGCGGGGTCCGCTTCGGCCACCAGCCCCAGCTGCACGCCGCGGCCCTGCTGCCCGACCTGGCCGCGTTCCGGCCGACGTTCGTCCTCGCGGTGCCGTACATCTTCGAGAAGGTCTTCAACTCCGCCCGCCGCAAGGCCGAGAAGGAGGGCAAGGCCGGGGCCTTCGAGAAGGCCGTCGACGTCGCCGTGAAGTACGCGGACGCGGTGGAGGCCAAGGCGTGGGGCATCGGGCCCGGGCCGACGGCCGGTCTGCGCATGCAGCACCAGCTCTTCGACAAGCTCGTCTACTCCAAGGTGCGGGCCGCGATGGGCGGCCGGATCCGCAACGCCATGTCGGGCGGCTCGGCGATGGACCGCAGGCTGGGCCTGTTCTTCGCGGGCGCCGGCGTGCAGATCTACGAGGGGTACGGGCTGACCGAGACGACGGCCGCCGCGACCGCCAACCCGCCCGAGCGCACCCGTTACGGCACCGTCGGGCAGCCGATCCCGGGCGTCACCGTGCACATCGCCGACGACGGCGAGATCTGGCTGCGCGGCCCCAACGTCTTCCACGGCTACCTCAACAACCAGAAGGCCACCGACGAGACGCTGCACGACGGCTGGCTGGCCACCGGCGACCTGGGCTCCCTCGACGCCGACGGCTACCTCACCATCACCGGCCGCAAGAAGGAGATCCTGGTCACCTCCGGCGGCAAGAGCGTCCCGCCCGGGGTGCTGGAGGAGCGCGTCCGCGACCATCCGCTGGTCAGCCAGTGCATCGTCGTCGGCAACGACCGCCCGTACATCGCCGCCCTGGTCACCCTCGACCAGGAGGCCGTCGAGCACTGGCTCACCATGCGCGGCAAGCTGCGGATGACGCCGGCCGAGCTGGTGCGCGACCCGGACCTGGAGACGGAGGTGCGACGGGCGGTGGTCGCCGCCAACACCCTTGTCTCGCAGGCGGAGTCGATCCGCACCTTCCGCATACTGGCGCAGCCGTTCACCGAGGAGCACGGTCTGCTGACCCCGTCCCTCAAGCTGAAGCGGAAGGCCATCGAGAAGGCGTACGCGAGCGAGGTCGAGGCGCTGTACCGGGTGTAGCGGCGCCGGATACAGCGGCGCCGTACCGGGTGCAGACATGTGTCCGGTGGGCGGATTCCGGTGTCAGGAATGCATCACGGCCCGTGATCGTTGACGATGGGGAGTATCACCTGACACGCGACCGTAAGGATCAAGAGCTCGTGAGCAGCAAGGTCCCCCCGATCACCCTCAACAACGGCGTCGAGATGCCCCAGCTGGGCTTCGGCGTCTGGCAGGTGCCGGACGACGAGGCGGAGCGGGCTGTCGCCACCGCGCTGGAGGCCGGGTACCGCAGCATCGACACAGCGGCGATCTACGGCAACGAGGAGGGCACGGGCCGGGCGATCGCCGCCTCCGGCCTCCCCCGCGAGGACGTCTTCGTCACCACCAAGCTCTGGAACGGCGACCAGGGGTACGACGCCACGCTGCGCGCCTTCGACGTGTCGCTGGCGAAGCTCGGCCTGGACCACGTCGACCTGTACCTCATCCACTGGCCGACGCCGGACCGGGACAAGTACGTCGACACCTACAAGGCGTTCGAGAAGCTCCACGCCGACGGCCGTGTGCGGGCCATCGGCGTCTCCAACTTCGAGCCGGAGCACCTGCGGCGGCTGATGGACGAGACGTCGGTGATCCCGGCCGTCGACCAGATCGAGCTGCACCCGCACCTGCAGCAGCACGCGGCCCGCGAGTTCCACGCGGAGCAGGGCATCGCCACCGAGGCCTGGTCGCCGCTAGGTTCCGGCAAGGGCCTGCTGGAGGTCCCGGCGATCGTCGCCATCGCGCAGAAGCACGGGCGCACCCCGGCCCAGGTGGTGCTGCGCTGGCACCTCCAGCTCGGCAACATCGTGATCCCCAAGTCCGTGACGCCGTCCCGGATCAAGGAGAACATCGAGGTGTTCGACTTCAGCCTGGACACCGAGGACCTGGCCGCGATCAGCGCGCTGAACGAGGACCGGCGCCTGGGCCCGGACCCGTCGACGTTCAACGTGGCCTGATCCACGGGCAGTCGGAGGCCGCCCGCCCTGTCCGGGGCGGGCGGCCTCGCGGGTGTTGGAGCGCTCTCGAAGTCAAGACCGGGCTCGGTTCACCCGGGGCGGTTCACCCGGGGCGGACGGCGGTGTGCACCGTGTGGGCGGCCAGCACGAAGACGTCCGGACGGTGGTGCACGCTCGCCCGGTCGTCGGGGTCGAGGAGACGGTCGAGGGTGGCGCGGTCGTCGGCGTCCAGGGCGTCGCCGAACCCGTCCCGCAGCCAGGACAGGCTCGCGGCGACGTAGGCCCGGGCCCGGTCGGGGGCCGGTGCGGGCAGGTCGAGGAGGAAGCTGCGGGTGCGGGCGTGCGTCAGGCCCGCACCGGTCAGCAGGGCCGGCCAGTCCTCCACCTCGTCGACGGAGCCGGGCAGATCGGCCCGCATGCGGGCGAACCGCTCGGCCTCCAGGGCGTCCAGCCGGGCCTGGAGACCCGGGCGCCCGAAGCCGAGGTCGCGCGGCAGGTACCGGGACGGCAGCCCGCCCTCCATGATCGCGAGCGTGCCGCCGGGCGCCAGCCGACGTGCGAAGGCGGCGAGGGCGGCGCGCTGGTCGCCCAGGTGGTGCAGGCTGCGGCCGGCCCACAGCAGGTCGGCCGGGTAGTCCGACTCGTCCAGGACGTCGGGGAGTTCACCGGCGAGCGTGTCGAACCGGTCGGCGTATCCGAGCCGGGCGGCCCGGGCCCGGGCACGCTCCAGGAGTGGCTCGGAGCCGTCGACGGCCAGCACGCGGGCGCCGGTGAACGTCTCGGCGAACAGGCACGAGACGACTCCGGGACCGCTGCCCGCGTCGACGATCAGCCCCGGCTCGGTCACCTCCTTGCCGAGCCAGAAGAGTGCCTGCTCGTACAGGGGGGTGAACAGTTCGGCCTGGGCCTCGAGGAACGGGGCCATCTCGGCCCAGTCGATGTCCGTGTGGTGCCCGTGGGCAGGGTGGCCGTGGTCGTCGTGGCCGTGGTGGCCTTGGTGGCCGTGGTCCGGGTGCGCCATGGTCGTCAGCCTCTCGTCCTGGGATGCCGCCAGCGTGCTCCGACGCACCGGACGAGGCCAATTCTGTTGCGGGCGCGGCAAAAAACGGGATGCGCGGGACGCGTGGTCCCGCGCGAGCCGCCGGCCGACGAGGTCGGCCGTGGATTTCGCGATCCGCCGGGGTCGTGCCCGGGAGGGCGACCCCGGCGGATCACCGGTGACCGGCCGGGATGTGGTTCACCGGCAGGTCACCGCGTTACTGCGCCACCGCACTGCCGTGCTACGGCAGCGGCGGGTAGGCGTTCTGCATCAGCTGCTGGAACTGGGCCGAGAACCAGTGCCCGGACAGCGGCGCGTTCGGCAGGGCGCCCGACATGCTGTTGCCGTTGCGGGCGTTGCCCGTGTACGTCGGGTCGCACATCCGGTCGAAGCCCTTGCCCTCGTCGTTCGCGATGGCGCTGCTGGAGCCGTCGGACTCACCCGGGGGCTTCATCCAGACGTAGGCGTCGATGCCGGCCGCGGGGCTGGCCTGCGGGCGCTCACCGAGGCCGGCGCCGGACTGGTTGCACCAGTTGCCGACGTGGATACGGCGGTCGTAGCGGCCGCCGTCGACGTAGGCGTCGACGCTGGTCGTCGGGCCTGCCGAGGTCGGCCGGGCGGTGCCGCCCCAGCCGTTGCGGGAGGTGTCGATCAGCATGCCGATGTTGGAGTTGAAGCCCACCGAGACCAGTTGGTTGCGGAAGGCCTGCGCGAAGGAGAGCTCGTCGACGTAGCGGTTCCAGTCGACCCACTTCGACTGGCGCACGGAGGTGCCGTTCACCGAGTCGTTGATGGTGAAGTGGTCTTCCTTCAGGGCGCTGTAGTTGGCCGTGTTGGTGATGAAGCCGGCGACGTCGTCGACGGTCGCGCCCTCGCTGGTGGCCGCCTGCTTGAACAGGGTGGCCGACGCGCCGAAGTTGTCGTCCCAGCCGATCCAGCCGTGGTGGCCGGCGTCGAGGTAGTTGTAGACGTTCGAGATCGCGCCGAGCTTGGCGAGCGCGTAGCCGACGCCCTTGATGTAGTTGCCGTTGGCGAGCATGGTGTCGCAGTTGGCGGTGGCGGTGGGCCGGCTGCCGGTGTTGGTGACCAGGTTGGGCAGCGAGTCGATCTCGATGGTGGTGACGATCCGCAGCGAGGAGTACTTCGGGTCGGCCAGGATCGCCGCGATCGGGTCGATGAACTGCGTCTTGTACTTGTCGATCTCCGTCGGGCCGAGTTCGCCGTTGGAGGCGAGGGCGGCGCAGTCACGGCCGGGCAGGTCGTAGATGACCAGCTGGACGACCTCTTCGTTGCTGCCCTTCTGCGCGAGGGCCTTGTCGAGGTGGTCGCGCAGGCCCATGCCGCCGTTGACCCCGTTGATCGCGGCGATGCGGTCCAGCCAGACGCCGGTGGGCTGGTTGGAGACCCGGCTGCCGCCCGGCTCGGCGGCGGCCTTCGCGGACCACTCCGGGTTCACGTAGACCTTGGCGCCGGCGTACGGGTTGTCGACGCGGCCGCTCGGGTCGGTGGTGCCGCCGCCCCCGTTACCGCCGCTTCCGTCGTCGACGTTGCAGGTCACGCCGTCGAGGGTGAACGTGCCCGGCACCGCGTTGGTGCCGCTGTAGGTGCCCTGGAACCCGAAGCTGGCCGAACCACCGGTCGCCAGCGTCCCGTTGTAGGACTCGTTGTTCGCCGTCACGGCGGTGCCGCTCTGGCTGACCTTGGCGTTCCAGTAGTTGGTGATCTTCTGGTTGCCGCCGTAGGACCACTTCAGCGACCAGCTGCTCTTCGCGGCGCCGTTGTTCGTCACCGTCACGGCGGCGGTGAAGCCGGTGTCCCACTGGTTCTGCACCTTGTAGTCGACGGTGCAGGGGATGGCGGACAGGCCGGCGTCCGCCGGGACGACGGCCGTCGCCGTCCCGGCCGTCCCGGCGACCAGCGCCAGGGCGGCGAGTATCGATGTTCTCGTGCGGCTCATGAAAGCGGGTTTCCTGTTCTGTCGGGGGATCAACCGTTCAGCGCGCGCAGGTGGTCGCGCAGCCCCGCGCCGTACGACGTGGGGGTACCGTCGTAGGCGGAGATGAGGGAGGGACCGGAGGAGCAGTCCCAGGTGTTCCAGGTCCAACCGAGGTAGGAGAGCCCCCGGTCGTCGAACCACTTCATGACCTGGTCGACGAAGGAGTGGGAGCAGGTGTTCTCACCGATCTCCCCGGCCACCAGCGGCACCTGGGCCGCCACCGGAGCGAGCGTGGAGTTCCAGCAGCTCTCGTTCGAGCAGGTGTTGAAGTTGTAGACGTGATAAGCGGCGACGAGATTGCCCGTGGGGTCGCTGGGCTTGTACGTCAGCCACTGGCTGAGGTCGTTCGAGTAGGCGAGCCCGCCGGCCAGGACGACGTTCTTCGCGCCGGTGGCGCGGACCGCGTCGACCAGGTCCTGCATGCCCGCGACCTCGTAACCGATGCCGGGGCAGTTGCCGCCGTCCCGCCAGCACTGCCACGCCTGGGTGGTCGTGGAGGTCGCACGGTCCGGATAGGGCTCGTTGAACAGATCGAAGGCGACGGCCGGATCGTCCTTGAAGGTACTCGCCACCGAGGACCAGAACGAGGGCGAGTACTGCATGTCCGGCATCGGCTTCTGGCAGGTGGCGTGCACGTCGGAGCAGCCGGCCGAATTGCCGGTGTACTGGCCGTAGCTCCAGTGCAGTTCGACGATCGGCGTCATGCCGTGCGCCTCGACACGGGCCACCAGGTCCTTGACGGCATTGACGTAATTGGCCCCGCCGTACTCGGGCTTGATGTTGGAAAGGCCCAGCCAGCACTCCTCGTTGAGAGGAATGCGGACCGTGTTGGCCTTCCAGTCCGCTATCGCCTTGACCGCGGCATCGTCGACGGGACCGTCCCAGATGCCGTAGCCCTGCACGCACATGAACTCGCCACCGGACCGGTTGACACCGAGCAGCCGGTGGGTCGTTCCCCCCGCGTCCACGAGCTTGTTGCCCGAGACGTGCAAGGCGGGCGCCGGGCCGCCGCCCGTGCCGGGCGGGTCGCTCGGCGTGGGCGTCGGTGTAGGCGTCGGCGACGGCTCGGCGTCGACGTTACAGGTGGTGCCG
The DNA here is from genome assembly GCF_055569945.1 of Streptomyces sp. NPDC031340. Taxonomy (NCBI): domain Bacteria; kingdom Bacillati; phylum Actinomycetota; class Actinomycetes; order Kitasatosporales; family Streptomycetaceae; genus Streptomyces; species Streptomyces sp. NPDC031340. Next base: position 13,557 of record NZ_JBVIIE010000022.1, on the reverse strand, counting down.
TTGAGCGTGAACGACGCCGGCACGGCGTTGTTCCCCGACCACGAGGCGATGAACCCGGCGCTGACGCTCGCGCCGGTGGCCAGGGAACCGTTCCAACTCTCGTTGGCAGCGGTCACCTTGGTGCCTGACTGGGACCACTTGGCGTTCCAGCCCTGGGTGACCTTCTGTCCGCCGGAGAAGTCGAAGCCGAGGCTCCAGCTGCTCAGCGCGGCCGAGTTGTTGGTGATCGTGACGGAGCCCTGGAAGCCGTCCGCCCACTGGCTGGTGACGGAGTACTCCACCGTGCACGCGGGCGTGGCTCCCTGCGCCGTCACGGCCGGCACGGTGACCGCCCCGATGAGGGCGGTCGCACCGGCAATGGCTAAAAGTGCTGAACGCGGGGGGTGTCGCATGAGCGACTCCTTGCAGATCAGGCGCACCGCAACCGGCGCGTCGACTGATGGAACCGCTCCCACTGGTGAGCAAGAAGCTAGCGCCAAGTGACCGAGCTGAACAGAGGGTGACAGAAACTTTCTTGACTTGTCCTTGTCACACAGCCGTCGAATCTTTTCGACTCTTCGAACATCTTGACCGCTCCTACCCTCATCCCCACTATGGGAGCGCTCCCACTGGTTCAAGGCTTGTTGCTCCTCCCCACTTTCTCCGAGCCGCAAGGAGGAACCGGCACATGCATTCCAGACGCAGACGCCGCACCGCATGGGCGGGGCCGCGGCGCCTGTGGACCGCCGCTGTGGCGGTCCTCGCGCTCCCGTTGGCCATGCTGTCGACGGGCTCAACGACCGCCCAGGCGGCGGCACTTCAGTGCAGCGTCGACTACAAGACCAACGACTGGGGCTCCGGCTTCACCGCGGATCTGACGATCACCAACCGCGGTACGGACGCCATCGACGGATGGACGCTGACGTACAGCTACTCGGGCAACGAGAAGCTCACCAACGGCTGGAACGGCACCTGGTCCCAGTCCGGTCAGCAGATCACGGTGAAGGACGCCGGGTACAACGGGAAGGTGGCCGCGGGCGCCGCCGTCTCCACCGGCGCGCAGTTCACCTACAGCGGCACCAACGCCGCGCCCACGAGCTTCGCGATCAACGGCACCACCTGCGCCGGCGCCCACCAGCCGCCGGTCACCGTGCTGACCAGCCCCACCGCGGGCGCCGTCTACACGCAGGGCGACGCGGTCCCGCTCGCGGCCACCGCCGCGGCCGCCGACAACGCGACGATCAGCAAGGTCGAGTTCTACGACGACACGACGCTGCTGGGCACCGACACCAGCTCGCCGTACACGTTCTCGGCCTCTGGCTTGACCGTGGGCAGTCATTCTCTGGTGGCGAAGGCGTACGACAGCCTGGGCGCGTCCGCCGAGTCCACCCCGGTCGGCATCACGGTCGCCTCCGGTCCCGCGGTGGTCGCCGCACCGACCCAACTCGGCGTCCAGCAGGGCAAGACGGGCACGTACGAGGTGAAGCTGTCCACTCAGCCCTCCTCGAACGTCACCGTGACGACGGCCCGCGCGAGCGGCAACTCCGGCCTCACCGTGTCCGGCGGTACGACCCTCACCTTCACGCCCTCCAACTGGAACACCGCGCAGCAGGTGACCGTCACCGCCGACTCCTCCGGCACCGGCTCGGCGACCTTCGAGTCGACGGCGACCGGCCACTCCAAGGCCACCGTCACCGTCACCGAGCTGGCCGCCTCCAAGGCGTACGACGCCCGTTTCCTGGACCTCTACGGGAAGATCACCAACCCGGCGAACGGCTACTTCTCGCCCGAGGGCATTCCCTACCACTCGGTCGAGACGCTGATCGTGGAGGCGCCGGACCAGGGTCACGAGACCACCTCGGAGGCGTACAGCTACCTGCTGTGGCTGCAGGCCATGTACGGCAAGGTCACCGGTGACTGGTCCAAGTTCAACGGCGCGTGGGGAATCATGGAGAAGTACATGATCCCCACCCACGCCGACCAGCCCACCAACTCGTTCTACAACGCGTCCAAACCGGCCACCTACGCGCCGGAGCTGGACACCCCGAACGAGTACCCGGCCAAGCTGGACACCGGCGTGTCGGTCGGCTCGGACCCGATCGCGAGCGAGCTGAAGAGCGCGTACGGCACGGACGACGTCTACGGCATGCACTGGATCCAGGACGTCGACAACGTCTACGGCTACGGCAACGAGCCCGGCTCGTGCGAGGCGGGGCCGACGGCGACCGGACCGTCGTACATCAACACCTTCCAGCGCGGTCCGCAGGAGTCGGTGTGGGAGACGGTTCCGCAGCCCACCTGTGACGCCTTCAAGTACGGCGGCACCAACGGCTACCTGGACCTGTTCACCGGCGACTCGTCCTACTCCAAGCAGTGGAAGTACACCGACGCCCCGGACGCCGACGCCCGTGCGGTGCAGGCCGCCTACTGGGCCGACGTGTGGGCGAAGCAGCAGGGCAAGGGCAGTGACGTCGCCACCACGGTCGGCAAGGCCGCCAAGATGGGCGACTACCTGCGCTACGCCATGTACGACAAGTACTTCAAGAAGATCGGCAACTGTGTCGGCCCGTCCACCTGCGCGGCCGGGACCGGCAAGGACGCCTCGCACTACCTGCTCTCCTGGTACTACGCGTGGGGCGGCGCCACGGACACCAGCGCCGGCTGGGCCTGGCGCATCGGCTCCAGCCACGTCCACGGCGGCTACCAGAACCCGCTCGCCGCGTACGCGCTCAGCAGCTACGCGGACCTGAAGCCGAAGTCGGCGACGGGCGCGGCGGACTGGAGCAAGTCGCTTTCGCGGCAGCTGGAGTTCTACCAGTGGCTGCAGTCGTCCGAGGGCGCCATCGCGGGCGGCGCGACCAACAGCTGGGCGGGCCGGTACGCGACCCCGCCGTCGGGCACGCCGACCTTCTACGGCATGTACTACGACTGGCAGCCCGTCTACCACGACCCGCCGTCCAACCAGTGGTTCGGCTTCCAGGCGTGGTCGATGGAACGGGTCGCCGAGTACTACCAGCAGACGGGTGACGCCAAGGCGAAGGCGGTGCTCGACAAGTGGGTGAAGTGGGCGCTGTCCAAGACCACGATCAACCCGGACGGCACCTACCAGATCCCGTCGACGCTCCAGTGGTCGGGCCAGCCCGACACCTGGAACCCGTCGAGCCCGGGCTCCAACAGCTCGCTGCACGTCACCGTCGCCGACTACACCAACGACGTGGGCGTGGCCGCCGCGTACGCCAAGACCCTGACGTACTACGCCGCCAAGTCCGGTGACGCGACGGCCAAGTCGACGGCGAAGGCGCTGCTGGACGGCATGTGGGCGAACTACCAGGACGACCTGGGCGTCGCCGTCCCGGAGACCCGCGCCGACTACAGCCGCTTCAACGACAGCGTCTACGTCCCGAGCGGCTGGAGCGGGAAGATGCCGAACGGCGACACGATCAACTCGTCGTCGACGTTCTCCTCGCTGCGTTCGTTCTACAAGAACGACCCGGCCTGGTCGAAGATCCAGAGCTACCTCGCGGGCGGAGCCGCGCCCGTCTTCACGTACCACCGTTTCTGGGCCCAGGCGGACATCGCCCTGGCCATGGGCTCGTACGCGGAGCTTCTCGAATAGCCCCCGCCGAGCGCTCCGCGGGAAGGGCGGCACCGCGACCGCCGCCCTTCCCCGGAACCGCTTGAAGGCTCCGTGTGCGTGGCCTCGCCACCTGACGGCGAGGCCGACCTGCCGGGCGGCCCCCACCTGCACTGGGGACCGCCCGGCACTCGCGCGTCTTCCCCTGTTGTCCCCCGCTCAGGAAGGACGTCCCACCGTGCGAAGAACCCGCATCCTCACGGCCGTGCTGGCGCTCGCGGCCGGTCTGCTCGCGGGCACCCCGCCCGCACTCGCGGCCGGCAGCGCGCCCAGGGCGACGCTCACCGCCGACACCTACACCTGGCACAACGCCCGCATCGACGGCGGGGGCTTCGTCCCCGGCATCGTCTTCAACCGCACCGAGAAGAACCTGGCGTACGCCCGCACCGACATCGGCGGCGCCTACCGCTGGCAGCAGTCGACGAAGACCTGGACGCCCCTGCTGGACTCGGTCGACTGGGACCACTGGGGGCACACCGGCGTGGTCAGCCTCGCCTCGGACTCCGTCGACCCGGACAAGGTGTACGCGGCCGTCGGCACGTACACCAACAGCTGGGACCCGGGCAACGGCGCCGTGCTCAGGTCCGCCGACCGGGGCGCAAGCTGGCAGAAGACCGACCTGCCCTTCAAGCTGGGCGGCAACATGCCCGGCCGGGGCATGGGCGAACGCCTGGCGATCGACCCGAACAAGGACAGCGTGCTGTACCTGGGCGCGCCCAGCGGCAAGGGCCTGTGGCGCTCCACGGACTCGGGCGTGACCTGGTCGCAGGTGACGGCCTTCCCCAACCCCGGGAACTACGCGCAGGATCCGAGCGACACCTCCGGCTACGGCTCCGACAACCAGGGCATCGTCTGGGTCACCTTCGACGAGTCCACGGGCACGTCGGGCAGCGCGACGAAGACGATCTACGTCGGGGTCGCCGACAAGGACAACGCGGTGTACCGCTCGACGGACGCCGGCGCGACCTGGACCCGGCTGGCCGGGCAGCCGACCGGATACCTGGCGCACAAGGGCGTGCTGGACGCCGAGAACGGCTACCTGTACCTCGCCTACAGCGACAAGGGCGGCCCCTACGACGGCGGCAAGGGACGGCTGTGGCGGTACGCGACTGCGACCGGCACCTGGACGGACATCAGCCCGGTCGCCGAGGCGGACACCTACTACGGCTTCAGCGGGCTGACCGTCGACCGGCAGCACCCGGGCACGGTGATGGCGACGGGCTACAGCTCCTGGTGGCCGGACACGCAGATCTTCCGCTCCACGGACAGCGGCGGGACCTGGACCAAGGCGTGGGACTACACGTCGTACCCGAACCGCGTGAACCGCTACACCATGGACATCTCCTCCTCGCCGTGGCTGTCCTGGAACGCGAACCCGTCACCGCCCGAACAGGCCCCGAAACTCGGGTGGATGACCGAGTCGCTGGAGATCGACCCGTTCGACTCGAACCGAATGATGTACGGGACGGGCGCGACGGTCTACGGCACCGAGGACCTGACCAAGTGGGACAGCGGGAGCCAGTTCACCATCAAGCCCATGGTGCAGGGGCTGGAGGAGACGGCCGTCCTCGACCTCGCCTCTCCCCCCTCGGGCGGCGCCCAGTTGTTCAGCGCGCTCGGTGACATCGGCGGCTTCCGTCACACGGACCTGACCAAGGTCCCGTCGATGATGTACACCTCGCCGAACTTCACCACGACCACCAGCCTGGACTTCGCCGAGACGAACCCGAACACGGTCGTGCGCGTCGGCAACCTGGACTCCGGCCCGCACATCGCGTTCTCGACGGACAACGGCGCCAACTGGTTCGCAGGCACCGACCCTTCGGGCGTCAGCGCCGGCGGAACGGTCGCGGCGGCGGCCGACGGCAGCCGCTTCGTGTGGAGCCCCGACGGCACCGGCGTGCAGTACACGACCGGCTTCGGCTCGTCCTGGTCGGCGTCGAGCGGCATCCCCGCGGGCGCGATCGTCGAGTCCGACCGGGTCGACCCGAAGACCTTCTACGGCTTCAAGTCGGGGAAGTTCTACGTGAGCACGGACGGCGGCGCCACCTTCACGGCATCCTCCGCGAGCGGCCTGCCGAGCGGTGACAGCGTCCGCTTCAAGGCGCTGCCCGGCACGAAGGGCGACGTGTGGCTGGCCGGCGGGGCGAGCGGCAGCGCGTACGGCCTGTGGCACTCCACCGACGGCGGAGCGAGCTTCACCAAGCTGGCGAACGTCGACCAGGCCGACACGATCGGCTTCGGCAAGGCGGCGACGGGAGCGTCGTACCAGACGCTCTACACCAGCGCGAAGATCGGCGGGGTGCGGGGCATCTTCCGCTCCACCGACAAGGGCGCGAGCTGGACCCGCATCAACGACGACGCCCACCAGTGGGCCTTCACGGGCGCCGCGATCACCGGCGACCCGCGGGTCTACGGGCGGGTGTACGTGTCGACGAACGGGCGCGGGGTGATCTACGGCGACACCTCCGACACCGGCGGGGGCGACACCGGCGGCGGCACGGACCCGACGCCCACCCCGACCGGCGCCTGCACGGTGACCTACAAGATCACCAACCAGTGGTCGGGCGGCTTCCAGGCGGACGTGCAGCTGAGCAACACCGGGTCCACCGCGTGGAGCGGCTGGTCGCTCGGCTGGTCCTTCCCGGACGGTCAGCAGATCTCCCAGCTGTGGAACGCCGACTTCACACAGTCGGGCACCGCGGTGACCGCGAAGAACGTGGCCTGGAACGCCAATGTGGCGGCCGGGTCGTCGGTGAGCTTCGGCTTCACCGGGAGCTGGTCCGGCTCGAACCCGAAGCCGGCCTCGTTCAAACTGGGCGACCAGGAGTGCACGGTCGCCTGACCGGCCGGTGGGTGCGCGCACCGCGGGGCGCGCACCCACCTCCGCTCACGGCGTGTACACCGTGGGCCGCGGCGCCGTCGCCATCCCGTCGCCGATGAAGAAGCTCGGGTGCGGGGGCTGGTTGTAGGCGGTGTTCTGCCAGGCCAGGGCGGTGCGGTACTGGGTGTCGTGCAGCAGGGTGGTGATCCTGGTGCTCGTCTCGTACGGCGTCGAGTAGATCCTCAGCGCCGTGTTGTCGCTGGTCGGCCAGACGACCTCCTCACGCCAGTCGCCGAGGATGTCGCCGGACAGCGACGGCGTGGCCTTGGTGCTGTTGTTGGAGTGCACCGACGCGCCGGTCAGCAGGCGGGTGTCGGACGAGGTGCCGTACTTGTCGATGTGGGTGCCGTCGAGGAGTTCGCGGACGGTGTCGCCGTCCCACCAGGACAGGAAGTTGGTCGAGCCCGGCTTGCGGCTCGCGACGACCGTGCCCTTGGGACTGCGGATGCCGCTCTCCGCGGCCGACCAGGACTCGGCGCCCGCGCTGCCGGCCCAGATGTCGCCGGAGACGCCGCGCCCGTTGTCGCCGTTGGCCGGGGTGGACCAGATGACCTGGCCGGTCTTCGCGTCCGCCATCCAGGACGACGGCTTGGAGCTGTCCTCGTCGACCTTGAACTCCTCCAGGCCGGCCCGGGACGGGTCCAGGTCGCCGACGTGCATGGCGTCGCCGTGGCCGTTCTTCGTGGTCCACAGCCCGGAGCCGTTGTCGTCGACGGTCATGGCGCCGTAGACGATCTCGTCCTTGCCGTCGCCGTCGACGTCGGCCACGGACAACTGGTGGTTGCCCTGGCCGTCGTAGCCCTTGCCGCTGTTGGTCGAGGAGTTGGTGTCGAAGGTCCAGCGGCGGGTGAAGGCACCACCTCGCCAGTCCCAGGCGGCGATCACCGTGCGCGTGTAGTAGCCGCGGGCCATGATCAGCGAGGGGCGGGAGCCGTCCAGGTAGGCGGTGCCCGCCAGGAACCGGTCGACGCGGTTGCCGTAGGAGTCGCCCCACGACGAGACCGTGCCGCGGGCCGGGACGTAGTCGACCGACTGCATCGCCTTGCCGGTCTTCCCGTTGAACATGGTCAGGTACTCGGGGCCGGACAGCACGTACCCGCTGGAGTTGCGGTAGTCGGCGGAGGCGGAGCCGATGACCGCGCCGGTGCCGTCGACCGTGCCGTCGGCGGTCTTCATGGCGACCTCGGCCTTGCCGTCGCCGTCGTAGTCGTAGACCTGGAACTGCGTGTAGTGCGCGCCGGAGCGGATGTTGCGGCCGAGGTCGACGCGCCACAGCCGGGTGCCGTCGAGGGTGATGCCGTCGACGACGGTGTTGCCGGTGTAGCCGGACTGGGAGTTGTCCTTGGCGTTCGTCGGCTGCCACTTCAGGACGAAGTCGAGCCGGCCGTCACCGTCGAGGTCGCCGACGGAAGCGTCGTTGGCCTCGTAGGTGTAGGCGACGCCGTCGGGGGTGGTGCCGCCGGCGGGCGGGCTGATGCGGACGTCCTTGTAGCCGTTGCTCATCTGCACGGCGTGCTCGGAGTCGCCCTGCTCGGCGCCGTTCACGACCGCGCGGACGGTGTAGTCGGCGTCGGCGGCGCCGCCGGAGTTGAAGTAGTTCGTGGAGCCGGTGATCGGGCTGGAGTTGAGCTTGGTACCGGACCGGTAGACGTTGAAGGCAACGTTGTCCGGGTCGGTGCCGAGCCAGCGCCAGCTGATCAGGTTGCCGCTGCTGGTGTGCACGCTGACCAGGCCGCGGTCTAGCTTCTCGACCTGCCTTGCGGTGGCCGCCTGGGCCGCCGTGGGGGGAAGCAGCGCGGTGAGTCCGGCGCCGACGAGGGCGGCGGCCGCCGTCGCCGCGGAGAGCAGGACTCGGCGTCTGCGGTGCGGGTGCTGCACGGGACGAACCTCCAGGGAGGACGGATGGGTTCCGCTCCCTCAGTCGCCGCCGCCGCGGGCCGCGTTGCCGTAGATTCCGGCCAGTTCGGCGATGTTTCGCGCCATCTTCGCGCGCAGTTCCGCCGGGCGCAGCACCTCGACGTCCGCGCCCAGGCGCAGGAACTCGCCGTGCGCGTGGTCGACGGACTCGATGGGCACGGTGAACAGCCGTCGGCCGTCGGCCTCTTCGGGTCCGGCCGGCACCGCTCTGGGGAGCACGGCTCCCGGCGCCGGCCGGACCAGGGCCTCGCCGCGGTGCAGCCGCTCGTGGAAGCCGCGCCGGTACGCCGTCCAGTACGCGGCCAGGTCGAAGTCGTCCGGGCGGGCGAACTCCTCTTCGCTCCCCTCCGGACTTCACCCGGGCTTCCTGAAGGCGCGCAGGTGGAACACCGGGTCGGGGCGCGGGCGGTCCTGGTCGGGCAGCTGGGCGAGCCGGGTGGCGAACCGCTCGGTGAGCGGGTCGCCGGGCGGCAGGGTGACGAACCAGCCGCGCCGCAGGTCGGCGATGGTGCGGCGAGGGCTGCGGCCCTGACCCCGGCCCGGGAAGCCGGCCTGCCCGGCGGGGAGCAGGCCGTGCTCGGCGGCGTACCGGGTGACGCGGTCGGCGGAGTCGCGGGCCGGGCTGCGCGGGCGGGCGGCGAGGACGGCGTCGATGTCGCTGCCGACGTTGTGGGACGCGGCCTTGTCCACGGTGGTGACGTACACCCCGCCGGGACGCAGCACCCTGGCGCACTCGCCGACGACGGCGCGTACGCCGTTCTCGCCGAGGAGATGCAGCAGCCAGACGCTGGTGACGGCGTCGAAAGCGGCGTCCGGGAACGGCAGCGCGCGGCTGTCCGCCAGCACGACCGCGCCGGGCAGCCGCGCGGCGGCCGTCCGGGCCATGCCGGAGGTCCGGTCGACGCCGGTCACCCGCGCGGCGGGCAGCGCGGCGGCCAGTCTCCGGGTCACTATCCCGGTGCCGCAGCCGACGTCGAGGAGCCGGCCGACGCGGGCCGGGAGCAGGCCCAGCACGGCACCGGCGGCGGCCTCGGCCCTCGGCTCACCGCCGCGGGACGCGTCGTAGACGTCGGCTTCCTTGTCGTAGTCGAGCACGGGCGTCACTCGGCCCCGTGCCCGGGCGCGAGCGCCTCCACCCTGCGCGCGAGCGCGAAGTCCAGCTCGGTGATCTTTCCGCCGACGCTGTGCGTGCTCACGGACAGGGAGACGGTGTGGTAGCCGAGGGTGAGGTCGGAGTGGTGGTCGAGCTCCTCCTGGACCTGGGCGACGTGCACGACCATGGCGGCGGCCGCGAAGTGCGAGCCGAGCCGGTAGGAACGGGTCAGGCGGTCACCGTCGGCCGTCCAGCCCGGCAGCTCGGCCAGCCGGTCCTCGATCTCGCTGCGCGACAGCGGTTCGACGGGCATGAACTCGCTCCTCTCCGAACACCGGTACACCTCTCCAGCCTGCCACAGCCCTGCCACCGCGTCCCTGGTCAGAACCACGCGGGACGGCCTGCGCCGCAGACATCCGGCCGCCGTCCCGGCCCACGGCCGGGCAGCCGACGGCCCGGGAGCCGGCGGAGGGGCAGCCGTCGGCTCGGCAGTCGGCGGCCGGGCAGTCGGCGCACACGGCCGCCTGGCCGACACGGCGGCGGCCCGCGGGCACGGCACCCCGCCCGACGATCGGCGCGCGCGACGGCGGACACGGCACCCGGCCGACGGTTGGCGCGCGCGGCGGCGGGCCGACGCGACGGCCACCGCCGGTTCCCGGGCCCGTACCCAGGCGCCCACCGTTTGCCGTGCCACCGCCGCGGGGGAGCCCGCCCGCTGGTCGCGTCCAGCGGGCGCGGGGCGCCGCGGGTGAGGACCGGCCGGTCGCCGCGCCGCGCGGGCAGGTCGATCCGCGCTGCGGAGCGGCGGTGGTGGGTGGCCGGCAGACGGGCCGGCAAGCTGCCGGGCCCGCGTTCGGCGTCGGCCACCAGGCAGGAGACGGACGATCGCGGTCCGATCACGCCGGTCAGGCCCACGCCGTCGACGATCGGCTCGGACAGGGGGTGCCGCGGCCCACCGCGTGGAGCCGGGACCCCGCGGTGAGCCGCCCTGGCCCGGTGCGGCGGCCGCCGGCCACCGGTTGCCGTGCCGCGCCTCGGGGGCGCCCCGGTGGGTGGTCGTTGTCGTCGACTACGGTCGTGCGTATGACGATTCTCGCCTCCGGCGGCTCCGCGCCCGCCGTCGTCCCCGCCGGTCAGGGTGTCGGCCCGTTGTTACGGGACTGGCGGGAGCGGCGGCGGGTCAGCCAGCTGGAGCTGGCGCTGCGCGCCGACTCCTCCGCCCGGCACATCAGCTTCATCGAGACGGGCCGCTCCCGGCCGAGCGAGGAGATGGTGCTGAAGCTGGCCGAGCACCTGGAGGTGCCGGTGCGCGAGCGCAACGCCCTTCTGCTGGCGGCCGGTTATGCCCCGCGCTACCCGAAGACCCCGCTGGACTCCCCGGCGCTGGACGCCCTGCGCGCGGGCCTGGAGCGGCTCATCCAGGGCTACGAGCCCTATCCGGCGCTGGTGGTCGACGCGACGTACGACGTGGTCACGGCCAACCGGGGCGTCATGATGCTGCTGGAGGGCGTCCCCGACGCCCTGTTGACGCCCCCGCTGAACGCGATGCGGCTGACGCTGCACCCGCAGGGCCTCGCGCCCCGCATCCGCAACCTGCGCGAGTGGCGCGGGCATCTGCTGGCCCAGATGGAGCGGCAGATCGCCCTGCACCGCTCCGAGCCGCTGCGGGCGCTGTACGAGGAGGTGGCCGCGTATCCGGTGCCGGAGAGCGGGCAGGACCACGAACCGGCCGAATCGGTGCCGTACTTCGCGCTGCCGATGGTGATCGAGCACGCGGGCCGGACGCTGTCGTTCGTCTCGTCCATCTCCACGTTCAACACGCCCATGGACGTGACGGTCGCCGAGCTGGCCATCGAGACGTTCCTCCCGGCCGACCCGGCGACGGTCAAATACCTCCAGTCGCCGGTGCCTCAGGCGTGACGACGCGCGCTTCTCGGCGGATCCTGTGAGAGTTACGGCGGAACATGACACACTGCTTCGCGCAGACGACGGTGCGTAGGGGAGGCGTGGCGTGAGTGAGCGGCGTCCCGCTCCCACGGTGGGGCAGGTGGTGCTCGGCAGGCGCCTGCAGGAACTGCGGGAGGCGGCCGGCCTCAGACGTGAGGAGGCCGCGAGCGTGCTGCGGGTGGCGCCGGCGACCGTGCGGCGGATGGAGACGGCCGAGGTCGCGCTGAAGATCCCGTACGTGCAGGTGCTGCTGACCACGTACGGCGTGCCGGAGGACGAGGCGGCCACCTTCGTCGCGCTGGCCGAGGAGGCGAACCGGCCGGGCTGGTGGCAGCGGTTCCACGACGTGCTGCCGGAGTGGTTCAGCCTGTACGTCAGCCTCGAGGGCGCCGCCCGGATCATCCGCTCCTACGAGCCGCACTTCGTGCCGGGGCTGCTGCAGACCCCGGAGTACGCGCGCGCCGTCATGGAGGCGGGGACGGTCGGGCAGGCCGGCCCGGAGAACATCGAGCGGCACGTGTCCCTGCGCATGGCCCGGCAGCGGCTGCTGGAGCGCCCCGACCCGCCCCACCTGTGGGTGATCATGGACGAGACGGTGCTGCGGCGCCCGGTGAGCATCCGCGCCGAGGTGATGCGCGACCAGCTGGACAAGCTGCTGGAGTTCACGGAACGCGACCGGATCACGCTCCAGCTCGCCGAGTTCGCCGACGGCCCGCACCCGGGGACGGTCGCGCCCTTCACACTGTTCCGGTTCGCCCAGCCCGAGCTGCCCGACCTGGTCTTCACCGAGTACCTCACCGGCGCGCTGTACCTGGACTCCCGCGAGGAGGTCTCCGCGCACCTGGAGGTCCTGGACCACATGACCGCGCGCGCCGCCTCGGCCGAGCGCACCAAGAAGATCCTGCGGGAGTACCGCGAGGAATTCTGAGCCGACCCGCCCGCCCCCGGATCACGCACCGCACCTTCCGAGCACCTCCGAAGCACAGCACCTCTGAAGCGCCTCTGAAGCACGCCGAAGCACGGCCGAGCACCGCAGAAGCACGCCGAAGCACCACAGCAGCACGCCGAAGCACCGCCGAGCACCGCAGAAGCACCGCGGAAGCACCTTCCGAGAGACCGAGGAGAAGACAACGCATGACCGGATCCGACGCCGCCGCCCAGATCGACACGAGCCGGCCGCACCCGGCCCGGGTGTACGACTGGTGGCTGGGAGGCAAGGACAACTACCCGGTGGACGAGGAACTGGCCCGCAGGATCCTGGCCTCGGACGGGACGGCGGTGCGCGGAGCGCGGGCCAACCGCCGGTTCATGCACCGGGCCGTGCGCACGGCCGCCGAGGCGGGCGTGCGCCAGTTCCTGGACATCGGCACCGGCATCCCCACCGAGCCCAACCTGCACCAGGTCGCCCAGGCGGCCGCCCCGGACGCCAGGGTGGTGTACGCGGACAACGACCCGATCGTGCTGCGGCACGCCCAGGCGTTACTGCAGAGCACGCCCGAGGGCAGCACCGACTACGTCCACGCCGACGTCCGCGATCCCGGGACGATCCTGCGCCTGGCCGGCGAGTCGCTGGACTTCGACCGTCCGGTGGCGCTGTCCCTGGTGGCGCTGACCCACTACCTGGGCGACGCGGAGGACGACGTGTACGGCCTCGTCAAGCGGTACGTCGACGTGCTGGCGCCGGGCAGCCACCTGATCGTCTCCCAGGTCACCCAGGACCTCAGCCCGGACGGCGTGGCCAAGGCCGCGGAGCTGTTCCGCAGGAGCGGCACGCCGTTCTACCCGCGCACCCTGCCGGAGTTCTCCCGCTTCTTCGACGGGCTGGAACTCCTCGGCCCCGGCGTGATCCCCGTCTACGGCTGGCGCCCGGACCCGGTGGATGTCGCCGCGCAGGCCGAGGGCGTCGTACCGGTCTACGCGGGAGTCGCCCGCAAGAACTGACCGGCTGCTGACCGGCTGCTGACCGGCCGCTGAACGGCTGCTGAACGGCTGCTGACCGGCACGCGCCGGAGGCGCTGGGCGCGGGGGGGGGGGGGGCGGGGGGGGGGGGGGGGGGGGGGGGGGGGGGGGGGGTGGGGGGGGGGGGGGCGGAGGGGAGGCGGG
>NZ_JBVIIE010000021.1:33210-132178 GCF_055569945.1 Streptomyces sp. NPDC031340 | reverse complement strand
GGCGTTGATTTTTGGCACGCTGTTGAGTTCTCAAGGAACGGTCGCTTCCTTTGTACTCACCCTCTCGGGCTTTCCTCCGGGCGCTTCCCTTCGGTCTTGCGTTTCCGACTCTATCAGATCTTTTCTCGATCCGATTTCCTCGGTGCTTTCCAGGTTCCCGCTCTCGCGTTTCCCTTTCCGGCGCTTCCGACTTTACCAGATCCTTTCGGCGTCTGATTCCCAGTCAGCGGGAGTTGTCTTCCCGGCCGTTGGGCCGTTCCGACGTCCGAAACCTTAGCGGATCCGGTCGGCAGGTCCTAATCGAGCTGCCGGCCCCCAATTCGAGCAGAATTCGAGAACGCCGAATTCATCCCGGCTGGGAAAGGTCCTGCTGTGGTTTGGTGCCGCTGGTGCGGCGGAGGTGCCGCCGCAGAAGCGTTACGCCCCGCGGCAACCCGAAGAACTTTACGGACTGCCGAGGGGGCTGTCAAGTGCCCTCTGTCAAGATCTTTTCAGTCGAGGTCGCTGAGACGCCCGCCGGCATCAGGCTGCGCGTGCTCGACCCTGCGCAGGAGGCGGGTGAGGACCTCGCCGAGGGCCGTGCGCTCCTGCGGGGTGAGGTCCTGGAGCAGGTCCTCCTCGAAGACCGTGGCGAGGCGCATCGCCTCGAGCCACTTCTCGCGGCCCTCCGCGGTCAGCTCGACGATCACGCGCACGCGGTTCGACTCGTCGCGTTCCCGGGTGACCAGTCCCTCGGTGACCATGCGGTCGATCCGGTGGGTCATCGCGGCCGGCGTCAGGCCGAGGCGCTTGGCGAGGTCGCTCGGGCCCAGGCGGTAGGGGGCGCCGGACAGGACGAGGGCCTTGAGGACCTCCCACTCGGCGTTGCTGATGCCGAGGGCGGCGGTCTGACGGCCGTAGGCGACGTTCATGCGGCGGTTCAGGCGGGACAGCGCCGAGACGATCTTCTCGACCTGGGGGTCGAGGTCCCGGAACTCGCGCTGGTAGGCGGCGATCTGCTCGTCGAGGGTCGGCTCGCCGCTGAGGCCGAGGGTGCCGGGTGTGTCGCCCATGGGCCAAGTATCGCACGGGGCCGGTTGGCGTTGAAGTCCTTCGAGATGTAATGTTTAGCTTCGAACTTTAGCTTTGAAGTCTTTGGTGCTAAGTACTGACCGCACCAACCATGTGAGAGAGGTGAACGTGACCAGGGCGATGGGCGCAGCGATGCGCCGGATCCACGTGGGCAACGCACTCAGCGCTTTCGGCCTCGGCTTCACGGTCCCCTACCTGTACGTCTACGTGGCGCAGGTGCGGGGACTGGGTGCCATGACGGCGGGACTGGTGCTCGCCGTGTTCGCGGTGGCCGCGCTGGTCGTGCTGCCGTTCGCCGGGCGGGCCATCGTCCGGCGGGGCCCGCTGCCGGTGCTGCTCGCCGCCCTGGTCACGGCCGCCGCGGGGGCGCTCAGCCTGGGGCTCGCGGGCCGGGCGGCGGCGGTCCTGCTGTCGGCCGCCGCGCTCGGCGCCGGGCAGGCCGTGATGCAGCCGGCGCTGGCGACGATGATCGTGGACTGCTCGACGGCCGACACCAGGTCGCGGGCGTTCGCCGTGCAGTTCTTCCTGCAGAACCTGGGGCTGGGCGTCGGCGGGCTCATCGGCGGCCATCTCGTCGACTCTACGCGCGTCGCGTCGTTCACTCTGCTGTTCTCCATCGAGGCGGCGGTGTTCCTGCTGCTGGCGGCCGTGATGGCGACGGTTCGGATGCCGCGCTCGCCGCGCGTCGAGGGCGCGCCGACGCGTTCGGCGCGGGGCAGCTGGAAGCAGCTGCTGGGCAACCGGGCCATGGTGCAGCTGTCGGTGCTGGGCTTCGTGCTGTTCTTCGCCTGCTACGGGCAGTTCGAGTCGGGGCTGGCCGCGTACGGGGTCGAGGCCGCCGGGATCTCGACGTCCGCGCTCGGCACCGCGCTGGCCGCCAACACGCTGGTGATCGTCGTCGCGCAGTTCGCCGTGCTGAGGTTCGTCGAGCGCCGGAGGCGGTCCCGGGTGATCGCGGCCGTCGGTCTGATCTGGGCCGTGGCCTGGGCCGTGGCCGGGTACGCCGGGCTCGGGCACGGCAGCCAGGAGATGGCGACGGCGGCGTTCGTCTCGACGTACGCCCTGTTCGGGCTCGGTGAGGCGATGCTGTCGCCGACGCTCGCGCCGCTGGTCGCCGATCTCGCGCCGGAAGGCATGGCCGGGCAGTACAACTCGGCGTTCGCCCTGGTGAAGCAGCTCGCGCTGGCCGTGGGGCCGGCGGTGGGCGGGCCGATGGCGGCCTCGTTGCACGGGCCGTACGTCGTGACGTTCCTGTTGTTCTCGCTGGGGATCAGCGTCCTGGCCGTGCGGCTGGGACGGCAGCTCAACCCCGTGCAGGACCATCCGTGGCGGGGCAGGAGCCGGGTGGTCACCCGGGGCGTGGCTGCCACGGAGGCCGTGGCCGCGGAGGCCTGAGCGGGCAGCGGGCCGAGCGGACGCGGGGCCGAGCGGACGGCGGCCGTCACCTTCGGGTGGCGGCCGCCTTCGCGTCCCGGTGCGGCGGCCGGCTCGGTGCGGTTCCGGTCAGGCCGCCGCCTTCGGCAGGACGAACTCGCACCAGACCGCCTTGCCGCCGCCCGGTGTCCTTCTCGACCCCCAGTTGGAGGCGATCGTCGCGACGATGGCGATGCCCCGGCCCGACTCGTCGCCCGGTTCCGCGCGGCGGCGGCGCGGAAGGTGGTCGTCGCCGTCGGTGACCTCGATGATCAGGCGGCGGTCGGTGCGGCGCAGACGCAGGCGCATGGGCGGGGTGCCGTGCTGCAGGGAGTTGGCGACCAGTTCGCTGGCGGCCAGGACGCCCAGGTCGTGCAGTTCGGTGGGGAAGCGCCAGCTGGTGAGGACGCCGGAGGCGAACGCACGCGCGCGTGGGGCCGCTTCCACCCCGCCGAGGAGTTCCAGGGCGGCGTTGCGGAACAGTTCGCTGTCCGGGCCCGAGCGGGCGGGGTGCTGCAGGACGAGGACCGCCACGTCGTCGTCGTGGCCCGCGGTGACGCCCGCCGAGCGGACCAGGCGGTCGCAGACGACCTGCGGGGAGCCCGTCGCGCCGGCCAGGGCGCGTTCCAGTGCCGCGATGCCCTCGTCCAGGTCCTCGTCGCGCCGCTCCACGAGGCCGTCGGTGTAGAGCACCGCCGTGGAACCGGGGCCCAGCGCGATCGAGCCCGACGCGTGCACCCAGCCTCCGGTGCCCAGCGGCGGGCCGGTCGGCTCGTCGGCGCGCGAGACGTCACCGTTCTCGTCGCGGACCAGGATCGGCAGGTGACCGGCCGAGGAGTACACCAGCCGGCCCTCGTTCGGGTCGTGGATGGCGTACACGCAGGTGGCGATCTGGTTGGCGTCGATCTCGATGGCGAGGCCGTCGAGGAGCTGGAGCACCTCGTGCGGGGGCAGGTCGAGGCGGGCGTACGCGCGGACGGCGGTGCGCAGCTGGCCCATGACGGCCGCGGCCCGTACGCCCCGGCCCATGACGTCGCCGATGACCAGGGCGGTGCGGCCGCCGCCGAGGGTGATGACGTCGTACCAGTCGCCGCCGACGGCGGCCTCCGTGCCGCCTGGCTGGTAGGTCGCCGCGATGCGCAGGTCGTCGGGCTGTTCCAGTTCCTGGGGGAGCAGGGAGCGCTGGAGGGTGACCGCCGTCTCGCGCTGCCGGCGCTCGCTGGCGCGCAGGCGTTCGGCGGCCTCGGCGTGGTCGGTGACGTCGGTCGCGAATACCAGGACACCGGGGCCACCGGGACCGCCGGGACCGCCGGGGCCACCGGACTCGCGGACCCCGTGGCCGCCCCGGCCCGCAGGGCCGCCTTGGCCGTCGCCCTCCGCCACCGGGGTGCAGGTGAAGGTGTAGGAGCGGCCGTCGGGGGCCTTGCGGGATTTCAGGGTGCGGGGTTTCCCGCTGCGCAGGACCTGGTCCAGGAGGGGCAGCAGGCCCAGCTCGTCGAGTTCCGGGAGGGTTTCGCGGGCGGGTGCGCCGAGGGGGCGGGCGCCGAAGGCCGCGGTGTAGTTGTCGTTGACGTAGGCGACGCGGTGGTCGGGGCCGTGGACCAGGGCGACCAGGGCGGGGACGCGGTCCAGGACGTCGCGGACGGGGAGTTCGTCGACGGCGGGCACGAGCGGGCGATCGTCGGTGAGGTGTTCGGCGCGGGCCGTGGGCACGGACCCCTCGCGGGTGATCACGTGGTCGGTCCGCGCTGCGGCGCGGCGCTGCGTTCCGGGGAGCCGGGCGCTCCAGCGCGTGAAGTTCACGAATCCTTGCCTCGTGTCGTCGTCTTCGGCGTCTTCGGCGTCATGGACCGGCTCCGGATGCGGCCTGGAGGTGGGGGGTTGGCGTCGCCGGGAAGCAGCACAGTGGAAAGCCTCTGGGTTCGAAGGGCGAGCGGATGCTCGCCCGAGCGGCGGGGATCAGTCTGGCAGGGTCGCCCACCGGGTCGACACCCGTCAGACGCCGACCCGGGCGCAGGAGTTCCTGGGTCCGGTCAGGACGACCCCTTCGGGTCCGACGTCGGGTCGGTAGGAGGCTTTCCACCGGCCGCGAGTTCGAACTCCGCTCGGGGATGTTCGAGCGATCCGAGGGAGACGATCTCCCGTTTGAAGAGGCCCGCCAGCGTCCATTCGGCCAGGACGCGGGCCTTCCGGTTGAAGGTGGGAACCCTGCTGAGGTGGTAGACGCGGTGCATGAACCACGCGGGGTAGCCCTTGAGCCTGCGCCCGTAGACGTGTGCGACGCCCTTGTGGAAGCCGAGTGAGGCGACCGAGCCGACGTAGCGGTGGGCGTACGTCTCCAGGGGCTCGCCGCGCAGGGAGTGGGCGATGTTGTCGCCGAGGACCCTGGCCTGGCGCAGCGCGTGCTGGGCGTTGGGGGCCGTCTCCTTGCCGGGTCCTCCCCCGGAGCCTTCCGCCGGGGAGGCGCCCCCGGCGGTGACGTCGGGGACGGCGGCGGCGTCTCCGGCGGCCCACGCGTGCGGGGCGCCCTCGATCGTGAGCTGAGGGGTGCATTTCAGCCGACCTCGTTCGGTGCGCGGGAGGTCGGTGGCGTCGAGGAGCGGGTGGGGTCTGACGCCGGCCGTCCACACCACCGTACGGGTGGGGAAGCGGGATCCGTCGCTGAGGACGGCGACGCGGTCGGCGCAGGATTCCAGCCGGGTGCCGAGGCGTACGTCGATGTTGCGCCGGCGCAGTTCGGAGACCGTGTAGCGGCCCATCTCCGGGCCGACCTCGGGCAGGATGCGGTCGGTGGCCTCGACGAGGATCCACTTCATGTCGCCGGGTTCCACGTTGTGGTAATAGCGCGTGGTGTAGCGGGCCATGTCCTCCAGCTCGCCGAGCGCCTCGACGCCGGCGAATCCGCCGCCGACGAAGACGAAGGTCAGGGCCGCGTCGCGGATCGCGGGGTCGCGGGTGGAGGAGGCGATGTCCAGCTGTTCGATGACGTGGTTGCGCAGGCCGATGGCCTCCTCGACCGACTTGAAGCCGATCGCGTGCTCGGCGAGTCCGGGGACGGGCAGGGTGCGGGAGACCGATCCGGGCGCGAGGACCAGTTCGTCGTACGTCAGCTGCGTGGGGCCCGTTCCCTCCTCCGCCGTGGCGAGAGTGGTGAGCGACGCGGTGTGCTTGGCGTGGTCGATGGACCGGACCTCACCGACGACGACGTGGCACAGGTCGAGGACGCGGCGCAGCGGGACGACGACATGGCGTGGGGAGATGGAGCCGGCCGCCGCCTCGGGGAGGAACGGCTGGTAGGTCATGTACGGGTCGGGGGTGACGACCGTGATCTCGATGTCGCCGCGCCTGAGCTCGCGTTTCAGCCTCGCCTGCAGACGCAGGGCCGTGTACATCCCGACGTAGCCGCCGCCGACAACGAGAATGCGCGCACGTTCCTTCACCATCCCATGACGCACCCGGCGCGTGCGTTTGTCCACAGCCTCGACAGGGTCAGTGAGCGGGGGCCGGCGCCGCACGGAGTTGGCCGAATCGCCGAAGTTCCCGGAAGGTGCCCAGGTCAGCGGGCGTGCGCCGGGGACGCCGAGGGGGACCAATCGGGACGTTCACGACCCGTGCTCCGATCGGGGGGCGCTCCGTGCGGAACCTCCCCCTTCTGAATTGACTCCCTCTCAACTATGTTCGTGACGACGGGGCGTAGGGGGATGCGCTCTTCGGATCCGGGGTCCGTGACGGGCGGACCGGCGGTCCAGGATTCCCCGCGCGCTCCGGCTTCAGCTGCGGGGAGAGTCTCCGGGGGGAGACGTCATTACCGGGGGATCACTTATGAGTATTCAGGACTCGCATTGGTCGGCCGCGTCCGCTCTCGCATCGGGCGGCGTGATGAGCGCGGCGGCGGGAGGCGGACGCGCGGACAGAGCGCGTACGACGCCGCTGCGTGTGGACGCACAGCGCAATCTCGAGCACGTACTGCGCGCGGCGCGCGAGGTCTTCGGCGAGCTGGGGTACGGCGCGCCGATGGAGGACGTGGCGCGGCGGGCACGGGTGGGTGTGGGCACGGTCTACCGGCGCTTCCCCTCCAAGGACGTCCTGGTGCGCCGGATAGCCGAGGAGGAGACCTCCCGGCTGACGGACCAGGCCCGGGCGGCGCTCGGCCAGGAGGACGAGCCGTGGTCGGCGCTGGCGCGCTTCCTGCGGACGTCGGTGGCCTCGGGCGCCGGGCGGCTGCTGCCGCCGCAGGTGCTGCGGGTCGGCGTGGCGGACGAGAGCGCCGTGGACGACGGGACGCCGGTGCC
This sequence comes from Streptomyces sp. NPDC031340, assembly GCF_055569945.1. Lineage (NCBI taxonomy): Bacteria > Bacillati > Actinomycetota > Actinomycetes > Kitasatosporales > Streptomycetaceae > Streptomyces > Streptomyces sp. NPDC031340. The sequence goes on along the minus strand of NZ_JBVIIE010000021.1, from coordinate 125,402 downwards.
GCACCAGCGTGCGCAGGCCGGCTCCGGTGAGCTGCGGCTGGTCGCGGAGGACGGTGCCACGGCCGCCGCGGACGACGACACGGGGGCGGCGGAGCTGCTGGAGGTCGTGGGCCGGCTCGTGGAGCGGGCGCGCGCGGCGGGTGAGCTGCGGCCGGACGTGTCGGTCTCGGACGTGCTGCTGGTGATCGCGACGGCGGCGCCCTCGCTGCCGGACGCGGCGCAGCAGGCGGCCGCCTCGGCCCGGCTGCTGGACATCCTGCTGGAAGGGCTGCGGTCGCGCCCGGCCTGAGCCCGCGACCGCGATCCCGGACCGCTGGGCACCGGCGACGCGGGGGCCGACGGTGCGGGACCGGTGACACGGAGGCGGTGACGCGGGGCCCACGACAGGGGAACCGGTGACGCGGGACCGACGGTACGGAGGCCAGCGGCACCGGGGCCGGTGACACGGGAACCGGTGACACGGGACTCACGGCACGGGGCCGGCGGCACGGGGCCGGTGACACGGGAACCACAGCACGGAAGCCGACGGCACGGAAGCCGACGGCACGGAAGCCGGTGACACGGAGGCGGTGACACGGAGGCGGTGACACGGAGGCGGTGACGCGGAGGCGGTGACGCGGAGGCGGTGACGCGGAGGCGGTGACGCGGAGGCGGTGACGCGGGACCGACGGTACGGAGGCCAGCGGCACCGGGGCCGGTGACACGGGAACCGGTGACACGGGACTCACGGCACGGGGCCGGCGGCACGGGGCCGGTGACACGGGAACCACAGCACGGAAGCCGACGGCACGGAAGCCGGTGACACGGAGGCGGTGACGCGGGACCGACGGTGCGGAAGCCGAGGGCACGGGGTCGGTGACACGGGACCCACGGCACGGGGGTCGGTGACACGGGAACCCGTGGCGCCGAAGTCGGCGGCGCGGCGGAGGTGCCGGTCATCGCAGGCGCCTGCCGGATGGTGCCGGCGGGGACGCCGGTCGCAGGGGGCGCAGACGGCGTCCCGTAGCCGCCGTACGCCTTCCTCCGCGCCCAAGCTTCGGTCGCCCGCCGCCGCCTCCGCTAGACGCCCGCGCCCCGTCCGCCCGAGGCCAGCGCACCGCGCTGCGGGCTGATGCCAGCGGGCACCGCCCGCTGGCGGGCCGGGGTGCCGGTCCAGCAGGTGCCGCGGCGGGCGAGGAGGCGGCCGAGCCACAGTTCCAGGGAGACCAGGTCGGCCAGGCCGTCCAGCGGCAGCGGCTCGCCCTCGGCGGCCGCCCGCAGCGCCTTGCGGACCACCCTCGCCTCGACCAGACCGGCCTCCGCGAGCAGCGGCGTGGCGAACAGATCCATCAGCGAGTGCGCGGCCACCCGCAGCCCCGTGCGGGCGGCGACCGCCGCCGGCACCTGCGAGGGGGCGCCCCAGCCGGGCGGGAGGTCGCTGACGCCGGCGCCCTCCAGGACCGTACGCAGGATGGCGGCGCGGGCCCCCGGCTGCACCCGCAGGGCCTCGGGCAGGTCCCGGCAGGCGCGGACGACCTGGTTGTCGAGGAAGGGCGCGTGCAGGCGCTGGGAGCGGATCTCGGCGGCCTGTTCCAGGACGCGGAGGTCCGCCGCCTGCCGGGCCAGGGCCGCACGGGCGCGGTAGTCGCCGGGACGCTGGCCCGGTCCGACCCCGGAGCGGCTGGTGGAGGCCCCCAGGCGAACCGATACTTCAGCCAGCGCCTCCCCGGTCAGCCAGCGCGCCGCCGGTCCCGGTCTGGCCCACGTCAGCGCGGCCAGCGACGCCCCGACGGCGCCTCCGGGTTCGTCGAAGCGGCGCTGCATCAGGCGTTCGGCGAGCAGGTCGAGCCCCGCGCGGTACGGCGTCCGGGCGAGCTTGCGCGCCGCGGTGTACACGCGCGCGGGGACCAGCACCGAGCTGTCCGCCTTGGCGAGAGCGGCCACCGGGCGGACGAGGTGGCGGCGCTTGCGGTCCATCAGGAGGTCGGCCAGGCGCGCCGGGTGGGCGTCCAGGACCTGGCGGGCGCCGTATCCGGTGAAGTGGTCCGCGCTGCCGGCGGCCAGCCGGGCCCGGTGGCGGGCCGCGGTGACCAGGCTGGGGCCCGGCTCGTCCGTCAGCGGGCCGTCCAGGTCGGCGTACGGCAGCACCTCCTCGCCGCCGGTGACGACCACGTGGTGCAGGCGCGGGTTGGCGGCCAGGGTGCCCGCCCGCTCCAGTTCGGCCTCCCGGCCGCCGACGGCCAGGTCGTTGAAGGTGACCGCCAGCAGGCGCTCGCCAGCGCCGGTGCCGTGGCCCAGGAGGGTGCCGGGCCTGCCGGGCAGGCCGGCGGCGAGCAGCGCCAGGGTGCCGGAGGCGGGGCCGCCGGAGAGGTCGGCGCCGATCCCGGCGACCGGCATCCCGCGCGCGGCGCGCCGTTCCGCGGGTCCCATGCCGGGCACGGGCCCGGGGTCCATGTCGGCGCCGGGCACGTGCCGGGGCGCCGCCAGCCGGGCGCGTACCGCCTCCACCAGGGCGTCGCGGACCGCGTCGACCGCGCTGTCGGGGTCGGCGGGGGCCGCCGCCACCGCGAGGGAGGCGACCGGCTCGTAGCCGGCGATCTCGCGCGCCCCGGCGCGCAGGATCAGCGCGTGTCCCGGCGGGATGCGGCGTACGCCCTCGTAGGGCGTGGAGTCGTGCAGCGCGGCCGGCACGTCGGGGGCCGCCAGCAGGGCCGCGAGGTGACCGAAGTCGAGGTTCGCCTCGGTGAGGTCGGCCAGCGGCAGCGCGGCCGTCGCGTACGCCGTACCGCCCGCCCACGGGGTGTGGAAGACCGGGCGGGCACCCGCGAGGTCACCGCAGACGGTGATCCTGCGGCCGACCTGGAGGACGGCCGTGTAACTGCCCGGCCAGGCCGTCAGATGGCGCAGCGCGCCGCCGCGCGCGGCGAACAGGGCCACCCGCAGCTGCTCGTCGGAGGCGCCGCAGGTGCCGAGGACGGCGATCCGGGTCCGGGCGTCGGCCTTCACCACCCGCACCTCGTCGGGGCGCCAGTCGCCGACCGCCCACAGCGGATCGGGGTCGCCCCAAAGGAGTTGGGAGCCGACGGGGTGCACGGTCTCGCCGTCGTGCCCGGTGGCCCCCGCGGAACCGGTCCCGGCGGTCCCCGCGGCGGTGCTGCTCCATCCCACCAACCACCGCATCGACGCCTCCACAGACTGTGGACAACCAGTGCACCGTACGAACCGGTTCCCCATGCTGCCATGAAGGAGGCGCGCCGGAGGCGTGGCGACGCCGCACGAGATCCACCGGGCGAACACCCGCGCCGAATCGGCCGGGGCGCGGACACCCGCGCTGCGCAGGGCGTCTGCGACGCGAATGCGCCCCCGTAACGCGCCCCGAAAACGCCTTTCGCACCCTCAAGTTCCGTGGTGGGAGGGGTGATCGTCCGGAAAAGCGGGGGTCGATTTTCGGCCAAATCGGCGGCACGCGGACAGGCGTGGGCCACGCTCCGTACAGGCCCTGCGCACCGTACACCGCGCACGCGGTCCGGGAGACGGAGCCCGCCTCCCGGACCGTTCCACCGCCCGCGGGGATGAAGGCGGCGGTGTCCCCCAGCCCACTGGATCCAGTACAGCGGGCCGACCCACGCACGATCCATGCAAGCGCTCCACGGCCGGCCGCAGAAGAGCGCACGCACGGGCGCACGGCCACACGACCGGGAGCACGACGCAACTGCGCGTATCGGGCCCGCACTTCAGTACGGACCACAATCCCGCCATCCGGAACAAACCCCCTTAACGCTTGGGATGCGGCGAACTACGCTGGGTTTACGAATGCCGCGTGGTTATGCCAGCGCGGCAGCCGTCTGTGTCGAGGGGTGGCGCATGTCCAGGGAGCAACGCGGGCCGAACGAAAAACTCGGCACCGTTCTCGCCCTCGCGGGAATCAGCAACGCGGGCCTCGCGCGACGCGTCAACGACCTTGGCGCTCAACGCGGGTTGACCCTTCGCTACGACAAGACCTCGGTGGCGCGCTGGGTGTCCAAGGGGATGGTGCCGCAGGGCGCCGCCCCGCACCTCATAGCGGCCGCCATCGGGCAGAAGCTCGGCCGTCCGGTGCCCCTCCACGAGATAGGGCTGGCGGACGCCGATCCCGCGCCGGAGGTGGGCCTCGCCTTCCCCAGGGACGTCGCGCAGGCGGTGAAGTCGGCGACCGAGCTGTACCGGCTCGACCTCGCCGGCCGGCGCGCCGGCTCCGGCGGCATCTGGCAGTCACTGGCCGGCTCGTTCGCGGTGAGCGCGTACGCGACACCCGCCTCGCGGTGGCTGATAACCCCGGCCGACAGTTCGGTGGCGCGCGAGGCGAACTCCGCGGAGGGGTCCGGCGCATCACTGAAAGTCGGCCACAGCGACGTGCGGAAGCTGCGGGAGGCCGCCGAGGACGCCAGGCGCTGGGACTCCAAGTACGGAGGCGGCGACTGGCGTTCGTCCATGGTGCCGGAGTGCCTGCGGGTGGAGGCGGCGCCGCTGCTGCTCGGCGCGTACTCCGACGAGGTCGGCCGGGCCCTGTTCGGGGCGTCCGCCGAACTCACCCGCCTCGCGGGCTGGATGGCCTTCGACACCGGCCAGCAGGAGGCCGCGCAGCGGTACTACATCCAGGCGCTGCGCCTCGCCCGCGCCGCCGCCGACGTCCCGCTCGGCGGCTACGTCCTGGCGTCGATGTCCCTGCAGGCGACCTACCGCGGCTTCGGCGACGAGGGCGTCGACCTCGCGCAGGCCGCGCTGGAACGCAACCGGGGCCTGGCGACCGCCCGCACCATGAGCTTCTTCCGCCTCGTCGAGGCCCGCGCGCACGCACGCGCGGGCGACGCGCAGGCCGCCGGGGCGGCCCTGAAGGCGGCCGAGGGCTGGCTGGAGCGGTCCCGGGAGGGCGACAACGACCCGTCCTGGCTCGGCTTCTACTCCTACGACCGGTTCGCCGCCGACGCCGCCGAGTGCTACCGCGACCTGAAGGCGCCGCGGCAGGTGCGCCGCTTCACGGAGCAGGCCCTGTCGAAACCGACGGAGGAGTTCGTACGCTCGCACGGGCTCCGGCTGGTCGTCTCGGCGGTCGCCGAACTGGAGTCCGGCAACCTCGACGCGGCGTGCGAGCAGGGCGTGCGGGCGGTGGAGGTCGCCGGACGCATCTCGTCCGCGCGCACCACCGAGTACGTCAAGGACCTCCTGCACCGCCTGGAACCTTACGGGGACGAGCCGCGGGTGGCGGAGCTGCGGGAGCGGGCCCGGCCCCTGCTGATGGCCCCGGCGTAGCGGCCCGCGCGACCAGCCGCGTCCGAGGCACCGTATTCGAAGGCACCGCGTTTGTCGGGCAGCGCGTTTGAAGGCACTGTCAGTGGCGCAGTGCACTATCGGATGCGGGAGGTGGTGCCAGGTGCGGACCGGGAGGGTCTACGACTGCGACGTGCTCGTCGTCGGCGGCGGGATCGTCGGCTTGTCGACCGCGTTCGCGATCACGCGTGCCGCGCCGGGCACGCGCGTGACGGTGCTGGAGAAGGAGCCGGGCCCGGCCCGGCACCAGACGGGGCGCAACAGCGGCGTCATCCACAGCGGGATCTACTACCGCCCCGGGTCGCTGAAGGCCCGGTACGCGGTGCGGGGCGCCGCCGAGATGGTCAAGTTCTGCGCCGAGTACGGCATCACGCACGCCGTCACCGGCAAGCTGATCGTCGCCACGGAGCGGGCGGAGCTGCCCCGGCTGCACGCACTCGTCCAGCGCGGCCGGGAGAACGGCATCCCGGTACGGGAACTGGGCGCGGCGCAGATCGCGGAGTACGAGCCGGAGGTACGGGGCCTGGCGGCCATTCACGTCGGCACGACCGGGGTGTGCGACTTCGTCGGCGTGGCCCGGCAGCTGGCCCACGCCTCGGGCGCGGAGATCCGCTACGGCGCCCAGGTGGAGCGGATCGACCGGCGCCCGGAACGGGGCGTCGCCGTGCGGACCCGGGCCGGCGACGTCGTACGGGCGCGCGTGCTGGTGAACTGCGCCGGCCTGTACTGCGACGAGGTGGCGCGGCTCACCGGAGACGAACCGGACGTACGGATCGTGCCCTTCCGCGGGGAGTACTACGAACTGGCGCGGCCCGAGCTGGTGCGGGGACTGGTGTACCCGGTGCCGGATCCGGCGTTCCCGTTCCTCGGGGTGCACCTCACCCGCGGGATCGACTCCGGCGTCCACGTCGGACCGAACGCGGTGCCGGCGCTGGCCCGCGAAGGATACGGCTGGGGCGTCGTACGCCCGCGGGAGGTGGCGGGGACGCTGGCGTGGCCGGGGTCCTGGCGGATGGCCCGCGCGCACTGGCGCTACGGGGCGGGTGAGCTGCGCCGGTCGGTGTCCAAGCGGGCGTTCACGGCGGCGGTCCGCAGACTGCTGCCGGCCGTGACGGAGGACGACCTGGTGCCCACGGCGGCGGGAGTGCGGGCGCAGGCGGTGCTGCGGGACGGGACGCTGGTGGACGACTTCCTGATCCACGAGGGCCCCCGCGCGATCCACGTCCTGAACGCGCCCTCCCCCGCGGCCACGGCGTCACTCCCGATCGGCCGGGAGGTGGCCCGCAGGGCACTGTCCGCACTGGGCGGCGACTGAGCCCGGTCCGGGGCCCGGATGCCGCCACCGGCCGACCGGCTGCCGTACGCCCGCGACCCGCGCCCCGCGACCGCACGGCAGCAGAAGACCACAGCCGGTCAGCCCCCCGCCCGGCAGGAAAGACACCCCCGGACCGGCACGCACCCACCGGCCGGAACCGCACACCCACCCACCGGACGACCACGCACCCCCCACCCCCCACCCACCACCCACCACCTCCGGACGACCACGCACCCCCGACCGGATCCCCCACCCACCACCGCCGGACGACCACGCACCCCCGACCGGAACCGCGCCCTCACCACCCCCGACCGAAGCGCGCGCCCACCACCCCGAACCGCGCACGTAAAATCGACCGCACTGTGTCTGACTCCCGCAACGCCCCCGAGACCCCCCGCCCCGCCGCTCCGGCCGTCCCGGTGCCCGGCGAGCACCTCGCCCCCGCCTCCGCCCCCGGTGCGGGCGCGTCCTTCCGGCGTGCCCGGGGCAGGGGGGAACCCCGGTTCCCGGACGGGCCGCAGGCCGATCCCGCCGGGTCGCACTTCGAGCGGCGGATCCGGAGCTTCCAGCCCCGGCGCAGCAGGGTGACCGCGGGGCAGGCGGACGCGTTGCAGCGGCTGTGGCCCAAGTGGGGGCTGGACATCGACGGGCAGCGGGTGATCGACCTCGCCGAACTGTTCGGCGACACCGGTCCGGTGGTGCTGGAGATCGGGTTCGGCATGGGCGAGGCCACCGCGCAGATGGCCGCCGCCGACCCGGGGACCAACATCCTCGCCGTCGACGTGCACACCCCCGGCCAGGGCAATCTGCTCAACCTCGCCGACCAGGCCGGCCTGTCCAACGTCCGGGTCGGCAACGGGGACGCGATCATCCTGCTGCGCGAGATGCTCGTCCCGGACTCCCTCGACGGCCTGCGCGTCTACTTCCCCGACCCCTGGCCCAAGAAGCGGCACCACAAACGGCGCCTGATCCAGCCCGAGTTCCTCGATCTCGCCGCGTCCCGCATCAAGCCGGGCGGCATCGTGCACTGCGCGACCGACTGGGAGCCGTACGCCGAGCAGATGCTCGAGGTGCTCACCGCGCATCCCGGGTTCGAGAACACCCGGCCCGGCGGCGGTTTCGCGCCGCGCCCCGGCTTCCGGCCACTGACCCGTTTCGAGGGACAGGGACTGGACAAGGGACATGTCGTGAACGACCTGCTGTTCCGCCGCGTACAGCAGCACAACCAGCCCCCCGCCGGCGCCTGAAGCGTGCCGGACGCATCCCGCACCGTCGCGGGCGGCGCGCTGCCTCGTTAGGGTCGATGCCGTGGCCACCTTTCCCCCGTACCCGACGCATCCGCCGTACGCCGGCGGCCTGGCCGGCGGCGGGGCCAGGCACGCGCACTGGTGGCAGCGCAGGTGGGTGCGCTACGGCGCGCTCTGCACCCTGCTCGCGCTCTCCGGGCTCGTCATCCTGGCCCTGGTGCGCGAACAGACCGGCACCGAGGGGTTCCTGGTCGGGCTGGGACTCGCCGTGCTGCCGGTGCCGCTCCTGGTGGCCGCCTTCCGCTGGCTCGACCGGGTCGCCCCCGGCCCGTGGCGCAACCTGGTGTTCGCCTTCGCGTGGGGCGCCTGCGCGGCGGCACTGATAGCGATCGTCGCCAACAGCTTCGCGACCAGATGGATAGCGACGTCGACCGCGGACCCGGCGAGCGCGGACACCCTCGGCGCGACGGTCATAGCGCCGGTCGTCGAGGAATCCGCGAAGGCCGCGGCCGTGCTGCTGGTGTTCCTGTTCCGCAGACGGGACTTCGCGGGAATCGTCGACGGGGTGGTGATAGCCGGGATCACCGCCACCGGCTTCGCGTTCACCGAGAACATCCTCTACCTCGGCACCGCCTTCGGCACCGACCAGCTCACCGGCGACAGCGGCATCGCCTCCGTCACCGCGGCGACCTTCTTCGTCCGCGTCGTCATGTCGCCGTTCGCGCACCCGCTGTTCACCGTCCTGACCGGCATCGGTTTCGGCGTGGCCGCGCTCTCGGCGGAACGGCAGCACGTCCGGCGCGTGCTCGTCCCGCTCTCCGGGCTGCTGCTCGCCATGGGCATGCACGCGTTGTGGAACGGCTCGGCGACGTTCGGCCAGTTCGGGTTCTTCGCGGTCTACGCGGCCTTCATGGTGCCCGCGTTCGGGCTGCTGACCTGGCTGGTGATCTGGACGCGGCAGCGCGAACTGCGGACCGTGCGCGAGGAACTGCCGCCGTACGTCGTCGCGGGCTGGCTGACGCCGGCCGAGCCGTACGCGCTCGGCTCCATGCGGGCGCGGCGGGCGGCCCGCGAGTACGCCCGCCACCGCTTCGGCAAGCCGGCCAGGCGGACGGTGGCCCAGTACGAGGCGTACGCGACGTCGCTGGCGTTCCTGCGGCACCGGGGACGGCGCGGACGCGCGGACGCCGACTTCGTCGTACGGGAGCGGGAGTTGCTGGCCGAACTCTGGTGGCGGCGCGAGATCGCGCGGCCCGCGCTGGACCACGCGGCCAGGGTGACGGCTCCCCCCGTGCCGGTCGTCGCACCGCCCTGGCCGGCCTACGGACACCCCGCGAACCCCACGTACAACCCGTACCGCTACTGAGACCTGCCCGGAATTCCCGGACACGCCTGACCGGCAGTCCTGACGTCGGGGGGTTTGCCGCCAGGACCGCCGGGGATCAGGGAGAGATCAGGGGTTGAGTCCCTTGCCGCGCAGCCAGGCCATCGGGTCGATGCCACTGGCCTGCCCGCCCGCGTGGACCTCGAGGTGCAGGTGCGGGCCGGTCACGTTCCCGGTGGCGCCCACGCGCCCGATGACGTCGCCGGTGCTGACCTTCTGGCCCACGCTCACGCTGATCGACGACTGGTGGCAGAACCACAGCTCGGTGCCGTCGTCCAGGGTCAGGATCGTGCGGTAGCCGTACGCCCCCGCCCAGCCCGCCTCGGTGATGGTCCCGCTGTGGATGGCCTTGATGAGCGTGCCGGTCGGGGCGGCGAAGTCGAGGCCGGTGTGGTAGCCGGAGGACCACATGGAGCCGGCCTGACCGAAGGTCGAGGTGATGGTGTACGAGGAGGTCGGCAGCGTGTACTGCTTGGCCAGCTCGGCGAGGCGCGCGGCCTCGGCCTTCTTCTTGGCCTCCGCCTCCGCCTTGTCCTTGGCGGCGGCGGCCTTCGCGGCGGCCGCCTTCTCGGCCTGCGCGGCCGCGTCGGCGACCTGCTTGGCGACGGCGGCCTCGGTGGCCCGCTGCGTCTTGGTCTCGACCTGGACCTGCTGCGACTCGGCCTGCGCCATGATGCGGTCGCGCAGCGCCTCGCCGGCGTCCTTGGTGCTCTCCGCCGAGGTCACGCCGACGCTGCTGAGCGGAGTGGCGGACCCCTGCGGCTCGGGCTCGTCGTCGGAGATCAGCGAACCGACCGAGGGCAGGTCGGGCATGGAGATGGACACCGGCGGCTTGCCGGTGTTGGCGCTGGCCATGCCGCCCGCGCCGACGGCGGCTATGACGCCGACGCCGAGAACCGTGGAGCTGCGGGCGAGTCCCCCGCCGCGCTGCTTGGAGACGCGATGCCGGCCACGGACGGGACGGACGGAATCCTCAGTGGGGTTCCATGCCTCCCACGGGCCCTCGTCGGTGCGGTAGCCGCCGTAGCCGAAGGTGTCACTCGGCTGGAACGGGGCTGTCGGGGCAGGCGGGTTGGACGCCACGTGGGCGTGCTCCTTTCCTTCCTCCTCGCCTACCGGGTTAGCTGACGGGTTCGGAGCAGGAAGGTCTCCTACGCGCGTATATCGACCGTGCTTCCACGGCGGTATTCGCGCGATTCACCCCAGGGTGGTGGTTCCCCGGTTCCCTTGCGGGATTCGGCGCGTGCGCACGGAGCCGCCTCTTGTGACGGCTGGGACGACCGCGCTGCGTTATCGAACGTTAATAGACGCAGGGGCTCGTTTCCAAGCTGTTCCGCTTGATCATTAACGAATCCACGCCGGACGTACGTCCCCATGACCACCTAAAAACGGGCGAGTTGACCCCACCCTTCACCCCGGACGGCCCGTCGACCGCACTGCGCAGGGCGGTCACCCCATCACTCCCGGTGACCGACCGCGCGAAAACACCGACGGCCGGGATCATTTCGATCCCGGCCGTCGGCCTTGAGTAGCGGGGACAGGATTTGAACCTGCGACCTCTGGGTTATGAGCCCAGCGAGCTACCGAGCTGCTCCACCCCGCGTCGTTGTGTCACCAGTGTACGCCATGCGCGGGACCGCAAGCACACGCGTTTCTCCGCGGAGCGCGCCGTCGGCCGCCCACGGCGGGAAGGGGACGGGACGGGGGTGTCCGCCCGCAGCGGTTGGCGCGTCAACCCCAGCACCTCCGAGCCCACCGATTCCGCGCCGTTCCGAGGACGGACACCCCCGTCCCGGCCCCGACTTCCCCCCACCGTCGGCGCAACGCGCACCCCCCGAGACCCGCACAGGCGCCGCAGGCACTGGCGCACCCCCACCGACCGGCGACAAGCCGCCGCAGGCACTGGCGCACCCCCACCGAACCGCGACAAGCCGCCGCAGGCAGTGGCGCACCCCCACCGAACCGCGACAAGCCGCCGCAGGCACCCCGCACCCGGCGCCCCGCTACCCCACCAGATGCCGATTCGGCGCCGCGGCCCGCTCCGCGTACTCCGGCAGCACGACCACGTCGACCCCCTCCCCCGCCAACAGCCCGCTCCCGTCCGCGCTCTCGACGAACGTGTCGGGCTCCCGCCAAGCCGTCACCACCCGCCGCACCCCCGCGTCGAGGATCAGACGCGCGCACGGCTTCGGCCGGGACGCGCGCCGGGCGCACGGCTCGAGGCTGCTGTAGACCGTGGCGCCGGCGAGCCGGGGATCGGCCGGATCGAGCTTCGCCAGAGCCGCCTCCTCGGCGTGCACCACAGGATCGTCGCCCTCACGGGAGTACCCCCGGGCCAGCTCCGTGCCGTCACCGGCCACCACCACCGCCCCCACGCTGAACGCCGTCCGCGACGGCGGACACAGCTCCGCCAGCTCGCACGCGAGAGCCAGCCAGTGGCGGTCGGCGGCCACGGCGACCTCCCCGGCGCCGGGAGCCGTCGGCTCGTACCGCATGAGGACGACGTCCTCGATCCGCCGTGTCTCCAGCAGCCGCAGCCGCCCGCCCTGGTACGCCCCCGGACCGAACAGCCGCGGCGCGGCGGGGTCGCCCACGAACAGCGGCGCCAGCACGAGCTGCAGCTCGTCGGCGAGCCCCTGCTGGAGCAGCTGGGTGTGCACCAGCCCCCCGCCCTCCACCATGAGACGGCGCACCCCCCGGACGTCGTGCAGATGCCGCAGCAGCGGCCGCCAGCCGACCTCGTCGCCCAGCACGACGACGTCGGCGGCGAGACCCAGCGCGCGGGCCCGCTCGGCGCCCTCGCCCGTCGTGTAGAGGACCTTCTCGCCGCCCGTGTGCCAGAACCGCGCCGCCGGATCGAGTTCTCCGGACGCGCTGACCGTGACCTTGAGCGGGTACGCGGACCGCCCCGCGGACACCCGGTCGGCGCGACGCCGCTCCGAGTTGACCAGCAGCCGCGGGTTGTCGGCCCGGATGGTCCCGGCACCGACCAGGATCGCGTCGACGGAAGCACGCACCTCGTCGACCCGGTCGAAGTCCGCCGGGCCGGAGAGCAGGAGCCGCTCGGGGCCGGCGTCGTCGAGGTAGCCGTCCAGGGAGACGGCGGCGGACAGCAGGACGTAGGGATGCGGCATCGAGCGCGCTCACTCTCGGAGGCGGGCGGTCTTGGTTCAAGTTTGAAACAAACTTACACTGATGGCATGACACCCCGCTGGCTCACCCCGGACGAGCAGCGCGCCTGGCGCGCGTTCATCGCGGCGACGCACCTCCTGGAGGACGCGCTCGACCGGCAGCTCCAGCAGGACGCCGGCATGCCGCATCTGTACTACTCCATCCTCACCAATCTTTCCGAGGCGCCGGAGCGCAGGCTGCGCATGACCGACCTCGCCGAGAAGACGAAGATCACCCGCAGCCGTCTGACGTACGCGGTGACCCGGCTGGAGAAGGACGGCCTGCTGCGGCGCGAGAACTGCAGGTGGGACAAGCGGAGCAGTATTGCCGCACTGACCGACGAGGGCATGGCGGTGCTGGAACGCACGGCCCCCGGCCACGTCGAGACGGTGCGCGCGTCCCTCTTCGACCACCTCACCGAGGAGCAGGTGGCACAGCTGGAGGACATCTGCACGGGGATCGCGCGGGCGCTGGAAGGCCAGGATGCCCCCCGGCCAGCCCCCGACGAGGTCCCGTGGCGCCGCCGCTCCTCCCCTTGCTCCTGAGCCACGCCGCTTGTTCGTGAGCCACGCCCCTTGTTCGTGAGCCGCACCGCCGGCTCGTGAAACCTGTTGATTCAAATTTAAAGCATGGAGTAGGGTCCCCTCAGCGGATCTGCTTCAAATCTGAAGCACACCTCCCGTGCAACCGCGAGCACGGAAGCAGAGCACCCGTCCGCGCCGTCCACCCCGGCCCCGGAGGCCCGCATGCCCGACCCCGCCCCCGACTTCCCCGCCGCCACGCCGCGCACCCGCGTGCGGGTACCGCTGCGCTTCCACGACGGATACAGCGCCGACGCCGACCTGGTCACCTTCCACGGCCTGGCCGACGACCGCGAGCACGTGGCCGTGGTCCTCGGCGACCCGGCCCCCGGCACGCCCCCGCTGGTCCGCCTGCACTCCGAGTGCCTGACCGGCGACGTCTTCGGCTCGGCCCGCTGCGACTGCGGACCCCAGCTGCGCGAAGCGGTCGAGCGCATCGCCGACCGCGGCGGCGTCCTGCTCTACCTCCGCCAGGAGGGACGCGGCATCGGCCTCTACAACAAGCTCGACGCCTACGCGCTCCAGGACGACGGCCTGGACACCTACCAGGCGAACGCGGCGCTCGGCCTGCCCGAGGACGCCCGCGACTACACGGCGGCCGCCCAGATGCTGCGCGCCCTCGGCATCGGCGAACTGGACCTGCTGTCCAACAACCCGGACAAGGCGGAGCAGCTGCGCACCCTCGGCATCGACGTCCGCGACCGCGTGCCCACGGGCGTGTTCACCACCGCCCACAACGTCCGCTACCTGCGCGCGAAGGTTCTCCAGACGCGGCACACGCTGCCGTTGGACAGTCTCGCGGAGCTGACCGCGGGCTGAGGACAGCAGCCCTCAGCGGGCCGGGTCCGCCAACAGCCCGAGGACCCGCTCCAGCTCCCGCCGCGTCTCCGGGTCTGCGATCAGCCCGTCCGCCCCGATCGCCTGCCGGTCGACGGGCAGCCGCACGCAGGCGGACGGCACGACGGTCGCGCCGGTGTACTCCAGCACCGTCCGCAGCGTGGCCTGCGCGCCTTCGCCGCGGCCAGGAGCGGCGGCGTTGACCCAGGCGACCGGCTTGCCGCCGATCTCGGTCCCGCCCACCGTCCAGTCGAGCAGGTTCTTGAACGAGCCCGGCAGGGTGCCGGCGTACTCCGGCGTGCAGACCAGGATCCCGGCCGCCCGGCCGATCGCCGCCCGCAGCCCGGCCACCGGCGCCGGCAGCGGGTCCCGGTCGTCGTCGGGGTTGAAGTGCGGCAGCCGCGCCAGGCCGTCGTACAGCTCCGTGCGCACCGGCACGGACGGGGCGACGGCCTGCGCGGTGCGCAGCACGGCCTCGTTGCCGGAACCGGCCCGCAGGCTGCCCGACAGCAACAGGATCGACGGAAGCGAGGACATCCGCCCAACCTACGACAGAACCCGACCGGCACGCCCCTCCCCCCTCGCTCTCCCCGCACCACACCCCGAAGTCGGGCAATCCGCCCACAACATGTGTAACTCCCACACATCGGGGGACTTGTGCATGGATGCGGACCGCCCTGTGTCCGTCTCTGGCCGTGGAGACAGGGCGAGTCCGTGGCGGCTCCCGCGGGACGTCCGTCCGGCCAAGCAGCCGGCGGTCGGGGCGGGCGGCTGTGGGCGCGTCGGCCGGAACGGGCGGTGGCCACAGCACGGCGCGGCCACCGCGGTGCCGTCACCGCGGGGCACCGTGCCGTTGCCGTTGCGGTCCGGTGGGGCTGTCTGCGCATGCTGGAGACGTACGCCGGTTCGGGAGGTGAGGCGGCTCCGTGAACGACCGGTCGGGCACGAACAGTGAGGGCTCTGACCAGCGGCTGCCCAGCAGGGCGTCGCCGGACGGGCGGCGAGAGCCCGCCCGGGGGGTCCTCGACGGCCGCGACCGGATGCAGACGCTGCTGGACGCCGTCGTCGCGATCAGCGGAGACCTGGACCTGGAAGACCTGCTGCGGCGGATCGTGCAGTCCGCGGCCGACCTGGTGGACGCCGGCTACGGTGCGCTCGGCGTCCTGGGCGAGGAAGGCCGGATACGGCAGTTCGTCACCGTCGACCGCGGCACCGACTGCGACCAGGAGCCGACGATCCGGCATACCGGACCCCGCCCCCGGAGCCAGGACCTCCCCGACCCGCCGCCCGACCTGCCGACCGACCCGCTGATTCGCGAGCCGCGTTCCCTCAGCTTCCTCGACACCGCCGTAAAGGTCCGTGGCGAGGTGTACGGCACCCTGTACCTGGCCGGCAAGCGGGACGGCCGGCCGTTCGACGCCGACGATGAAACGGTCCTGCGCAGCCTGGCCGCCGCGTCGGGCGTGGCCATCGACAACGCCCGCCTCTACGACGAGAGCCGGCACCGCGAACGCCGGCTCGCGGCCGGTGCGGACCTGACACGCGCCCTGCTGTCCGGGGAGCACCCCGCACGGACCCTGCGGTCGCTGGCCGACACGGTGCGGGAGATGACCGGCGCGGACCTGGTGACCCTGGCCCTGCCGGTGGGCGACGGCGAGGAACTGGTCGTGGAGGCGGCGGCCGGCCGTTCGGCCGACCGGGTGCGGGGCCTGGCGCTGCCCGACACCACCGTGGCGGCGAAGGTCTACGCGACGGGACAGACCGTCAGCAGCGCATCCCTGACCGTCGATTCCCGCATCGCGGGCGGCAGCGCCTCCGTCGTCCCGCTCGGACCCGCCTTCTTCGTCCCGGTCGCCGGCCGCGAGCGGGTGCGCGGCGTGCTGCAGGTGGCCAACGAACCCGGCGGCGCCCCCTTCGACGAGGCGGTGGTGGAGATGGTCTGCGCCTTCGCCGACCAGGCCGCCCTGGCGCTGGAAATCGCCGAACACCGCCGAGACGCCGAACAGCTCACCCTGCTGGGGGAACGCGACCGCATCGCGCGGGACCTGCACGACCTGGTCATCCAACGGCTGTTCGCCGACGGCCTGAGCCTGCAGGCCGCCCTCGGCCGCCTCGGCGACCGACCGGACGCCGCCGAACGCGTCCAGCGGGTCGTCGACGACCTGGACGACACCATCAAGGTCATCCGCTCCACCATCTTCGGGCTGCAGCACCAGGACCAGCCGGGCCGCCGCGACGGCCTGCGCTCCCGGCTCGTGGCGCTGAGCGCCGAGGCCGCCGCGGCCCTCGGCTTCACCCCGGCACTGCGCATGACCGGCCTGCTCGACACCGACGTGTCCGCGCACCACGCCGACCACCTGCTGGCCGTGCTGCGCGAAGCGCTGTCCAACACGGCCCGGCACGCGCTCGCCACCGCGGTGGAGATCACCGTGGAGGCGTCGGACGCGACCCTGCGGCTGACCGTCGCCGACGACGGACGCGGCATCGACCCCGCCGTCACCCGCCGCAGCGGTCTGGCCAACATGCACAGCCGCGCCGGGGAACTCGGCGGACACCTCGTCGTCGGCCGCCGCGAACCCTCCGGCACGGTGCTGGAGTGGTCCGTGCCACTGCCCGCCTACGGTCCGGACGCCACCTGACCGACGCTCCGGGCGTCGTACTCGTTCACAGCCTCCGCCGCCGGGGCGCCCCGCGCGCAGCCCCTCATGCGGCTTCCCTCGCCGTATGCATGCGGCTTCCCTCGCCGTATGCGCGCGTCCCGGCGATTCCCGGCGACGCCGGTGCTCGCGGTGATGGGAGTAGCGTGGTCAGAAGCGAGGCGCATCCCGTGTTCGCACCGCATCTCGAACGGGTGGCCCATGATGACCGACTCCGACGCATCCCCTTGTTACCGGCACCTGCCGAGCGGTGTGCACCACGCCGTGCGGCCAGGGAGCGCACTGCTCCGGCTGGAGACGACCGCAGCGCGCGAAGGCGTCCTCGACGGGGCGTGGTGGCCGCGGTCGCGTGACATCGCTGCCGAGCTGCCCGCGCTGCTGAGCGCCCTCACCGAGCACCTGGGACCTCTGACCCGCGTCGGGCTGGACGCCACGGCCTGGGAGGGGCTCCCGACACGGATCGTCGTCGACGACCACGTAGTACACGTGGACTCCTTCCCGGTGGGTGACGGCACGGTCCTGATCACCCGGGGCGACCGGGAACTCTTCTCGCTGCTGGTGGTCCCACCGGACACGCCGCCCGAGGCCGCCCGCGCGGCGATGGCACAGGCTGTCCTGGCCGGCAACGTCAGCGAGGCGGAGCAGATCCTCATCGACGCGGGAAGCGGTGAGAGGCCGTCCGGCTGACCTTCGTCGCGGCGGGTGGTGCGGTCAGCCGCGCCACTCCACCAGGAGCAGCGTGGCGTCGTCCGTCGTGTGTCCGCCCCGCGCCTGCTTGAGGGTGTGCGACAGGGAGCGCGCCACCGCCCGGACCCCGCGGCCGGTCCTCTCCAGCCGGTTCACCCAGTCGATCAGGCGGTCCTCCCCGAACTGCTCCTCACCCGCCGCATGCTCCTCGATCAGTCCATCCGTGAAGCAGAGGACGCGGTCTCCACGCTCCAGGTCCAGCTCGCTGACCTCTGGCTCCGGGCCGCCCAGGCCGACCGGGAGGGTCGTGGGGGCGACCAGCCGGCGCGCGACGCGGTGATCGCGCACGAGTATCGGCGCCGGGTGTCCCGCGTTGACCAGGTGCATCCGCCCCGTGGTCGTGTCCAGCCGCAGCATCTGGGCGGTGACGAATTGATCCGGGCCGAACTGGTGCGCCACGGCTCCGTCCATGGCGGCGTAGATCTCCGACAGGCCGATGCCGAGGCGGCGGGCGTGACGGTAGGCGCCGATGGCCACGGTGGCCATCGTGGCCGCGCCCAGGCCGTGCCCCATCGCGTCGATCATGGCCACGTGGAGGATGTCGCCGTTGAGCGCGTAGTCGAAGCTGTCCCCCGCCACGTCGTAGGCGGGCTCCAGGATCCCGGCGACCGCGACTCTCGACATCACCATGGCCAGAGGCGGCAGCAGGGACCACTGGATCTCGGCGGCGACGCTCATCGGTTCACCGCGGCGGGTGGAGAAGAACAGGTCGGAGTAGCCGTGCTTGGTCACCAGCAGATCGGCGACCAGGCCCGAGAGCCTGGCCAGCAGCCGTCGGTCGTCGTCGTCGAGCCGGTCCAGCGTCACAGCCATGACGCCCACCTGGTCGCCGCCGTCCAGCAGCGGCAGGTGGACCCGTACGCCGCCGTCCTCGGGCACCTCGACGAGCTGGGCGTCGAGAAAGCACCGGCCCGCGGTCGAGGCGTCGATGTCCTGCGGCTCCCCGCCCACGAGGCCCTCACCGCCCAGAGGTACGAGCAGCAACTGCCCGTAGTCCTGGAGCAGCACCTGCGGACGGCGGCCCCCCAACCGCTCCATCACGTCGGCGACCAGCGGTCCGATGAGGTGGGGCGGGAGCTCGTGCGCCCGGTCGAGAACCGCCCCCAGAAGGGCTTCCCCGAAGCTCTCGGAGCGGTCCGTGCCCGGTTCGGCCGTCATCTGCCCGTCCCATCACTTCAGCACGGTCCGTGCTGCTCCCCCGCGCTCTCCTGACCGGAGCCGCCCTCGACACGTGCGAAGGTGCGCTGAGCCGACTGCGGGTTCCACGGATCGGCGGCGGCGGTCAGCAGGCGTGCGGCGGTTCCGGCCGGCTCGTCGGACGGGACGACCAGCAGCTCCCAGCGCCCCACGGTGCCGCAGTCCAGGGTGATGGCGTGCTCCTCCGCGGTGGCGTCGCTCAGAACGACCTCGATCACGTGGTCGGGCGCCGACACGGTCAGTGGCGCGTCAGGCCAGGCCGCAGCACCCACCGTGACGCGGGTGACCGTGCCACGGCCGGGGTCGAGCGAGCCCACGAGCGCGGGCAGCTCCAGTTCCAGGGCGTCACAACGCGGCCACCACGCACCGTCCAGCGGGCCGTGGCCGGCCTCCGGCGTGAGGCTCAGCCGTGCCAGCGGCATGCTGTACGTGTGCGCGTCACGCGGTGGTGCGCCCCCGGCAGGCGGTGTGAGGGAGTCCATCGTGCGATCCCGTCCGGGCGGCCTGGAGCCGCCCTCGTTCGTCACTCGCCGGGAACGGCGCTGCCGTGACCGTGCGCCCGACATGCTCTCGGTATCTCCCAGGCTACGCCCGCCCTGGACCGGCGGCCCGAGACACAGGCAGCGAAGATCCGCTCTCCCGGGACAGGGCCGGCACGCGAGGAGCGCACCGACCGGGCAGCCCGGCCATCTCCCCGTGGTTCCGCCGGCCCCAGGAGTCGTGGACGGCCTGTCCGACCCGTCGGCCGGATGGAGCAGGGCCACTCCGAGTTCGACACGCCCATCGGACCCGTGCGCCGCCGGCCGCCTCGAGCCGCAGCAGCGGGCGGGCTCAACGCACGAGCGCACCGCCTGCCGAGCACTCATGGAGATATCCGGGGCAGACGGCCCACTCGTGAGGCACACTGCCGTACCTCACGCCCGCCGGGTATCCGCTGCGGGCGGTCTCACACGAACCCGCCGCGTGGCCGCGCTTCCCGCTCACGCGCCGCACGCAAGGAGCCCGGAAACGAAGCAGCGTCCGAGCCGGCCGAAGCCGACGCGGACGCTGCACAGCAGGTCAGGGGTCATATACCCCGCCTACCAGCCGTAGGCCCTGTGGGACTCGAACCCACAACCAATGGATTAAAAGTCCACTGCTCTGCCAATTGAGCTAAGGGCCCTGGCGATGTTGCCTCCCCGAGCATAGCCGGACGTGGCCGTGTCTCCGATCGGGTATCGCGGACACGGCCGCGTCGGAACCGCGGCCGGGGCCGGGAGTGTTACGGATCGACCTTTTCGGGCGCCCCCGCCCGGGCCGTCTCACGGGCGAGGGTGCGGGCGTGTTCGGGGTTGAGGAACCAGTGCCGGGCCGACGCCAGCCACCAGGTCGCGGCAAAGCCGAGCACCACCAGCACGGCCACGGGAGCGTAGTTGAACGTCTCCGTGGTGACCGGGGAGACCTGCGGCAGCATGAACAGCACCGTGATCACGCCGACCCACGCCACCGCCACCACACCCACCAGCTGCGACCAGCGGCCCAGGTGCCACGGCCCCCGCTCGAAGTCCGCGCCCTTGCGCACCCGCAGCAGCGTCGGAATGACGTAGGCGATGTACAGGCCGATCACGGCGATCGACGTCACCGCCGCGTAGGCCGTCACGTTGATCAGGTACGGCAGACCGAGGACCAGCGCCCCGGCCGCCGCCAGCCACACCGCCGCCACCGGGGTGCGCGTGCGCGGGCTGACCGTGTGCCAGACGTGCGAGAAGGGCAGCGCCCCGTCCCGCGAGAAGGCGTAGATCATGCGGCTGTTGGCCGTCACCGACGCCATCCCGCAGAACAACTGCGCGCCGATCACCACGAGCAGCAGCAGCTTCCCGGCCGTCGCGCCCAGCGCGTCGAGCAGGATCTGGGCCGGCGGCGCCCCGGTCGGCGACGCGAGCTGTCTGTCGTAGGACTGGATGGCGAAGGTGAAGCCCAGCAGGAGCACGAAGCCCGCGATCCAGGACGTCCAGATCGAGCGGACGATCCCCTTCGGGCCCGCCGTGGACGCGTCGTGCGTCTCCTCCGTCATGTGGGCCGAGGCGTCGTACCCGGTGAACGTGTACTGCGCCATCAGCAGACCGAGCAGGACGACGTACACCCCGCTGCCCCAGCCCGTGTTGTTCACGAACTCGCCGAACACGAAGGACGCCGACTGATGCTTGTCCGGGACGAAGGCGAGGGCGCCGACGATCACCGCCACGCCCAGCACGTGCCACCACACGCTGACGCTGTTGAGGAGGGCGACGATCCGCACGCCGAACGTGTTCAGCAGGCCGTGCAGCAGCAGGATCGCCGCGAACAGCAGGACCGTGCGGCCGGGCGTGACCTCGAAGTCGAACTGCAGGTTCAGGTACGCGCCCAGGAAGGACGCGGCGCCGAAGTCGATGCCCGCGGTCACGGCGACCTGGCCCAGCACGTTGAACCAGCCCGTGAACCACGCCCAGGCGGCCGCCGTGCGCGGCGGAGCGAGCCGGTGCGCCCAGAAGTACAGGCCGGCCGATGTCGGGTAGGCCGAACAGATCTCGGCCATGGCGAGGCCCACGAACAGCGTCATCAGGCCGACCGCGACCCAGCCCCAGGTGATCACGGCGGGGCCGCCGGTGTTCATGCCGAACAGGTACAGCGTCAGGCAGCCCGACAGGACCGAGATGATCGTGAAGGAGACCGCGTAGTTGGAGAACGCCGACATGCGGCGGGCAAGGACCTGGGTGTAGCCGAGCTGGGCAAGCCGTTCTTCGTCCGACAGCCCAGTCGCGATGGCGTCATCTGTCATGTCCCCAGCGATTCCCGCACCGGAGGCGTGACATGCGTCACAGCATGGCCAAAAATTGCCCCTGCCCGTCGCCGCGCACTCTAAGCGGCCGCACCCGAAGGGCCGTACGCGAAGCCGCCCGCACACGAAGAGGCCCGCACGACGCCGAGTCGTACGGGCCCCTCGATGATCACCCCGTGTCACAGCCGGTGGTACCGGCCGGCCGACGGATCAGCCGTTGCGCTTCCAGCGCGGCTTGTCGTCACGGCGACCGAAGGAACCGGCCCCGCGGTGGTCGGTCCCACGGTGGTCGTCACGGCGGCCGACCGGACGCTCGTGACCGCCCGCGCGGAAACCGGGACGGTCGTCACGGCGGTCGCGGTTGAACGGACGGTCGCTGCCACGGTGCCCGCCGCGCTCGTCACGCCGCTCGAAGGAACGCCCACCCGGACGCTCGTCCCGGCGGAACCCGCCACGGTCGTCACGACGCTCGAACGAACGCCCAGCGCGGTCGCCACGGTCGTCACGACGCTCGTCCCGACGGAAGCCACCACGGTCGCCGCGGTCGTCACGGCGCTCGTCGCGACGGAACCCGCCACGGTCGTCACGACGCTCGAACGAACGCCCACCACGGTCGTCACGGTCGTCACGACGGAAGCCACCACGGTCGTCACGCCGGTCGTCCCGACGGAACCCGCCACGGTCACCACGGTCCTCGCGACGGAACCCGCCACGGTCGTCACGCCGGTCGTCCCGACGGAACCCACCACGGTCACCACGGTCGTCACGACGCTCGAACGAACGCCCACCACGGTCGGCCCGGTCACCCCGGTCGTCCCGGCGCTCACGCCGCTCGTACGACGACGAGCCCCCCGAATTCTCCGAACGCTCCTCGCGCTCGGCGGCGTCCACGTCCCGCGCGGCCGGCTGCTCCGGCACCGACACCTCGACGGCTTCCGCCACCGCGGCCGCCTGCGCCTCGGCGAGCGCCGTCTCCGGGTCCTCACCCCGCTCACGGGCGGCCCGCGCGATCAGCCGGTCCGCCTCCTCCCGCAGCTCCGCCGCACGCCGCTGCGCCCGCTCCAGCTGCTTGGTCAGCTGCGCGACCTCACGCTCGGCCTGCTGAGCCGCGTTGCCCGCGGACTCCGCCTGGACCTCCGTCATCGAGCGGGCGCCGGTGATCTCGGCGACCTCCGGCTCGAAGGCCGTACCCGAGTTGATGATGTGACGCGAGGCGTCGACGCCCGCGTCCTCCATCAGCCGGAAAATCTGACGGCGCTGGTGCGGCAGCGACAACGACACGACCGTGCCGGTGCGGCCCGCACGGGCGGTACGGCCGGCGCGGTGCAGGTAGTCCTTGTGGTCGCCGGCCGGGTCCACGTTCAGCACCAGGTCGATGCCGTCGACGTGGATACCGCGGGCGGCGACGTCGGTGGCGACCAGGACGTTGACATACCCGTCCTTGAAGTCGGCCAGCGTCCGGGTCCGGGCGCCCTGAGTCATACCGCCGTGCAGCGCGTCCGCCTTCACCCCGGCGTCGCACAGCTGCTCCGCGACACGGTCGGCGCCCAGCTGGGTGCGGACGAAGATGATGGTGCGGCCCTTGCGGGAGGCGATCGCCGAAGTGACCGGCGCCTTGTCCTTGGGCTTCACGACCAGGATGTGGTGCGACATGGTCGTCACCGCGCCCTGCGCCGCGTCGACCTCGTGCGAGACCGGGTCCTTCAGGTAACGGTCGACGAGGGTCTTGATCTCGTTCTCCATGGTCGCGGAGAACAGCATCCGCTGACCGCCCGCCGGCACCTGGTCGAGCAGCTCCGTGACCTCCGGCAGGAAGCCGAGGTCGGACATCTGGTCGGCCTCGTCCAGGACGGCGATCTGCACGTCCTCCAGGGAGCAGGCGCCACGGCCGATGATGTCGCGCAGGCGGCCCGGCGTGGCGACGAGGACGTCGACGCCGCGCTCCAGGGCGTAGATCTGGTTGCCCATCGACGTGCCGCCGCAGACGACCTTCATCTTCAGCCCGAGAACGTCGCCGTAAGGCTGCAGCGCGTCCGCCACCTGCATGGCCAGCTCACGGGTCGGTGTGAGGATGACAGCGCGGGGCTTGTGCTTCTCGGTGCGGCCGCCGGCCAGCGTGGCCAGCGTCGGCAGACCGAAGGACAGGGTCTTGCCGGAGCCGGTGCGGCCCCGGCCCAGGATGTCCTTGCCGGCCAGGGCGTCCGGGATGGTCGCCTGCTGGATCGGGAAGGGGGTGGTCACGCCGTTCTGCGCGAGCTTGCGCACGACGCCCTCGGGCAGACCGAGGTCCGCGAAAGTGACCTCGGGGGTGTCGGTCGCCTCGTCGTTCTCGGACACGACGACGTGATCAGCACTGGAAATGGACATGCGTAAGCGAAACCTTCCGGAGTCTCGTCGGCACGCGCCCGTCAACTCCGTGATTCGCAATACGACCGCCTCTGTGCGGTCAGCCACGGCAAGGGAGAGTACGCGCCACACGGCGCGCTCTGCGTTGGCGCCGGGCAAATGGGATCAAACGATCTACCACCATACGCACCCACCGCCCCCCAAGGCAAACCGAGCCTCCGGGACGTCCGTCACACCCCGCCCCGCACCACACCGGCGCCCCTGCCCCCGCACCACACCGGCGCCTCTGCCCCCGCACCACACCGGCACTTCGCCCCTGCACGAGCGCCCCGCCGCCCCGCCCTAGACCGGCACCCCCGCGGCCGGCGCCGGCTCCCGCCCCGCCAACTGCGGCCCCGCCTGCTCATGCGCCGACGACGACGGCTCGGCCGACGGCGGCGGCTCCGGCGCCGAGGACGACGGCTCCTGGGTCGGCGTGGGCTCCGTCACAACGGACCGCGTCGGCGTCGGCTGCTGCCCCCTCGTCGACCCCGGAACTCCCGGCCCGGAACTCACCCCCGGCCCGCCCGGACGCGCCGACTCGCCCGCCCCCGCCGACGGCGAAGCGGCAGCGGACTCCCGCTCCTCCCCCTTCTTCCCCCCGCCCTTCCCCTTCTCCCGGCCCTTCCGGCCTTCCCCGTGCCCGCCGCCGGCCGCCGCACCGACCCCGGCTCCGCCCCCGGACATCGCCGTCCCCCCGCCCGGCGCCGCACCGCCCCGCTCCCCCACGGAACGCGACGGCCTGACGCTCCCACCCCCGCCGTCACCCACACTCATACAGCCGGCGGCCGCGGTGACGGCCACGACCGCGGCGGCCAGACGGACGGACACGTTCAAGGGGCGCACGGGCAGCCACCTCCGAGGGGGACGAAGTCGACCTGCCCAACTCCCGCCGCCCACAAGAGGACACGCGCAACGCGCCGACGACGGCCTACCCGTAACCGAGCGCGTGCAGCCGGGCGTCGTCGATCCCGAAATGGTGCGCGATCTCGTGGACCACCGTCACCTCCGTCTCGGCGACCACGTCGTCCCGGGTCTCGCACATCCGCAGCGTGGGCCCCCGGTAGACCGTGATCCGGTCCGGCAGCACCCCCGCGTACCATTCGCCCCGTTCTGTCAGCGGGGTACCCTCGTACAACCCGAGCAATTCGGGATCATCCACCGGAGGCTCGTCCTCGACGAACACCGCCACGTTGTCCATCAACCGCGTCAACTCCGGCGGAATCCGGTCGAGCGCCTCGGCGACCAATTCCTCGAACTCCTCGCGTGTCATCTCCAGCACACGCCCATTGTCAGCCACGACCCACCACAACGAGAGCCATGCGCAGCACCGCATATCCAGCCGCACACCTGGGCATACGCGACCAATGGCCCGCGTCCCCGCCGTCCCCGCCGTCGCCGCGACCGTCGTGAACCGGATCCGCAAGGCCCCGCGCCCCCTCGCCCGCCGCCACCGCACCCACCGCCCGCACCCCACCATGGAGCTGCCGGCGCGACCCCGCCCCTGGATACGCGCCCTCGGCCTGATCACCGTCGTCATGCTCGGCGCCTGGCTCGGCCTGCTCATAGTGGGCAACGTCCGCGTCCCCGTCGGCCCCATGGACACCACCATGACCCTGCGCCCCTCCCTCACCGGCGGGACGAAGATCAACATCTCACCGCTCGGCGCCCTCCACCTCGACAGCCACCACGCCCCCGTACGCCTCGACGTCAACGTCGACCAGCTCGACCCGGTCCGCGCCCAGGCCCTCGTCGACCACCCCGAACGCCTCTCCGGCCTCCAGGACGAGGTCGCCCGCGACATCGAGCACGGCACCCGCGACCTCGCCCTGCGCTCCGGCGTCGCCGTCGTCTCCGGCGCCACCGCCCTCGGCCTCGCCGTCTACCGCCGCCCCCGCCGCGCCCTCGCCGCCGGCGGCCTCGCCCTCGCCATCCTCGGCGCCTCCGGGGCATCCGCGTACGCCACCTGGAACCCCGAATCCGTACTCGAACCCAAGTACTCCGGCCTGCTCTCCTCCGCCCCGTCCCTGGTCGGCAACGCCCGCAGCATCGTCACCGAGTTCGACGTCTACCAGAAGGAACTCGCCCGCCTCGTCACGAACGTGACCAAGCTCTACGACGTCACCTCGACACTCCCCGCCTACCAGCCGGACCCCAGCACCGTCCGCGTCCTGCACGTGTCCGACATCCACCTCAACCCGGCGAGCTGGAAGATCATCGCCTCGCTGGTGGACCAGTACAAGGTCGACGTCATCGTGGACACCGGCGACACGATGGACCACGGCACGGCCGCCGAGAACGGCTTCCTCGACCCCATCAAGGACCTGGGCGCCCCGTACGTCTGGGTCAGGGGCAACCACGACTCCGCCGCCACCCAGCGCTACCTCTCCCGCATGGGCAACGTCCACGTCCTCGACAACGGCCGGGCGCAGACCATCGCCGGACTGCGCTTCGCCGGCATCGGCGACCCCCAGTTCACCCCCGACCGCTCGAAGGCACCAGGAGCCGAAGCCTCGGAGCAACTGGCGGGCGCCCGCCTCGCCGCCGCCCTGCGCGACCAGACCAACGCGGGCACCCCCGTCGACATCGCCCTCGCCCACGAACCGTCCGCGGCACGCGAGACGGACGGCACCGTGCCGCTGGTCCTGTGCGGACACCTGCACCACGAGGGCGACGAGGTCATGCGCTACGGCACCCGCCTGCGCATGGAGGGCTCCACCGGCGGCAGCGGACTGCGCGCGCTGGAGCGCCAGTACCCCGCGCCGATCGAGGCGTCCGTCCTCTACTTCGACCGGGACACCCGCCGACTACAGGCCTGGGACTCGATCAAGCTCGGCGGCCTGGGCGAGACGACGGCGGAGGTCTCCCGCCACCTCCCGGACGAGAACAAACCGGGCGCCACTCCTTCCCCTCCCGCCCCTTCCACCTCCAGCCCGTAAACCGTTTTGGCGATACCTCCCGCCATCCCATATGCTTCTCACGTCCCCGACGCGCTGAGAAGCGCCCAGGCGGGCCGATAGCCCTCATCGTCTAGCGGCCTAGGACGCCGCCCTTTCAAGGCGGTAGCACGGGTTCGAATCCCGTTGGGGGCACGCAGTACGGTGTGCGACACTGTCGTACACAAAGCTTGGTCCTGTGGAGCAGTTTGGAGTGCTCGCCACCCTGTCAAGGTGGAGGCCGCGGGTTCAAATCCCGTCAGGACCGCTGAGGTTTCACGTGAAACCTTGCGGCTGGGTAGCTCAGTTGGTACGAGCGTCCGCCTGAAAAGCGGAAGGTCGCCGGTTCGACCCCGGCCCCAGCCACAGCAAAGGCCCTGATCTTCGGATCAGGGCCTTGTTGTCTGTGGCTGTCTGTCCTGCTGGATCACTCGTACGAGCGATCGCGTCCGCTGCCGGAGAGCTGCACTCCCCGGCTTGCAGCTCGGCCCCGCCGATGGCTTCGGCGGGACCGGCGCATCCAGCCCTACGCGATCAGCGTGAGGGCAGGGACCTGTGACTCGGCCCCGCAGACCCACACCCACCAGCCGCGCCGGCTGATGACGTGGGACGCATTGAGGTCCGCGTGCTCAACGAAGCCGCAGGACCTGCAGATGAACACGGCCTGACTGGGCCGGTTGCGTCGGTCGATGTGGTGGCAGCGCGAGCACTCCTGACTGGTGTACGCGGGGTTCACGTGGACCAGGGGGACTCCGGCCCGGCGCGCCTTGTAGGCGATGAAGGCGCCGAGCTGGTGGAAGGCCCAGGAGTTGATCGTGACGCGTTGGGGCTTTTTCAGCCGTGCCCGTTCGCGGATGCCCTTCAGGTCTTCGAGGGCGATGCCGCGGCCGGTGCGTTGAGCCTCCGCCACGATGTGCTTGCTGATCTTGTGGTTGATGTCGCGGGTGCGTCTGGCTTCTCTGCCCGCGTGGCGTTTGGCCCGTCGTTTCGCGGACCGTGTGCCTTTCTTCTGGAGTTCGGTGCGCAGCTTCCGGTCGTTGGCGCGGGTGCGGTTGAGTCGTCTGCCGCTGTGCCGGTGTCCGGTGGAGGTGGTGGCGATGTCGGCGATGCCGAGGTCGACGCCGATGAATCCGTTCGGGGCGGGGTTCTGTGGGGGGTCGGGGATGTCGAGGGTGGCCATGAGGTACCACTGGCCGTTGTGGGTCAGCAGGTCGGATTCGCCTCGGCGGTACTGGTCGAGCAGTCGGAGGTGTTCTTCGCTGCCGGTGTAGGGGAGGTGTTTGATGCGGCCTGCGGTGGTCCAGATGGAGACGGTGCGTCGTTCCGTCTGCCAGGAGAGCATGCGGTCGTCGTAGGGCTGGGCCGCGTGGGTGCGGAAGGTGAGGGGTTTTCCGGTGGCTGCCTTGTGTCGCCGGGTGCCGGGCTTGCCGAGGTTGCCGGCTTTGAGGTTGCTCCTGAGGGACGCGTAGGCGTCGCTGGTCTTCTTGATGACGTGCTGGGCGGCTTGGGCGCCGAGGTTCCAGTTGTTCTTGAGGTGGGTGTAGGTCTGGGCTCGGAGGGCTCGGTTGTCGCTGGTGCCGCCGGCGTGGGCGATGGCGGAGACGTGGTTGGCGGCTTGGTTGCAGGCGCGGAGGGTCGCGTCGAGGGCCGATGCCTGTGGGGGCGTCGGGAGCAGCTTGATCCGCAGCACCAGTTTCACGAACAGGGAATCTAGGTCGTGATGGCTGTTCGATCGCGGGTTTCGTCGCTGTTTCGCCTGGATGGGCGGCCGCTCGAACCTGTGTCGGGCTTGTGGTCGCGGGCCGTGTGGGCGTCGCGGGCAAATCGGTCGCCAGGAATTTCTTCGGGATGAGATCCTGGAACGCGTATGTCTACGCACCCTGCCCCCGCCGCACCGGTCCTCGGCGTGCTCGCCTCCCGGCTGACCGAGTTGTCCCTGCGTGACGCGCACCGGCTCGGGCGCCGGCTCGAGGGCGCGCGCAAGATCCGTAAGCCGGAGGCCCGGGCCGCCGTCCTCGCCGAGATCGGGGAGGAGATCGGCAAGGCCGAGGAGCGGATGGGTGAGCGGCGTGCCCGCGTGCCCGCCGTCACGTATCCCGAGCAGTTGCCGGTCAGTCAGAAGAAGGACGTCATCGCGGAGGCGATCCGCGATCACCAGGTGGTGATCGTCGCGGGTGAGACGGGCTCCGGGAAGACGACGCAGATCCCGAAGATCTGTCTGGAGCTCGGCCGGGGGGTGCGCGGCATGATCGGGCACACCCAGCCGCGCCGTATCGCGGCTCGTACGGTCGCGGAGCGGGTCGCGGAGGAGCTGGAGACCCCGCTGGGGGAGTCCGTCGGCTGGAAGGTGCGGTTCACCGACCAGGTGAGCCCGGAGGCCACCTTCATCAAGCTGATGACGGACGGCATCCTGCTCGCCGAGATCCAGACGGACCGGGAGCTGCGCGCCTATGACACGATCATCATCGACGAGGCCCACGAGCGGTCTCTGAACATCGACTTCCTGCTGGGGTACCTGGCGCAGTTGCTGCCGCGCCGGCCGGACCTGAAGGTCGTCATCACGTCCGCGACGATCGATCCGGAGCGTTTTTCGCGGCACTTCGGTGACGCGCCGATCGTCGAGGTCAGCGGGCGGACGTATCCGGTGGAGGTGCGGTACCGGCCGCTGCTGGAGGAGGACGGCGACGACTCGGACCGGGATCAGATCACCGCGATCACGGACGCGGTCGAGGAGCTGATGGGCGAGGGCCGGGGCGACATCCTGGTCTTCCTGTCCGGCGAGCGGGAGATCCGCGACACGGCGGACGCGCTGGAGAAGAAGAAGTACCGGTTCACGGAGATCCTGCCGCTGTACGCCCGGCTGTCGCACGCCGAGCAGCACCGGGTGTTCCAGCCGCACACGGGGCGCAGGATCGTGCTGGCGACCAATGTCGCCGAGACGTCGTTGACCGTTCCCGGTATCAAGTACGTCATCGATCCCGGTTTCGCCCGTATCAGCCGTTACAGTCACCGCACCAAGGTGCAGCGGCTGCCGATCGAGCCGGTCTCGCAGGCCAGCGCCAATCAGCGCAAGGGCCGTTGTGGCCGTACGAGTGACGGTGTGTGCATCCGGCTGTACAGCGAGGAGGATTTCCTCGCCCGGCCGGAGTTCACGGACGCGGAGATCCTGCGGACGAATCTGGCCTCCGTCATCCTGCAGATGACCGCGGCCGGTCTGGGGGAGATCGAGAAGTTCCCGTTCATCGATCCGCCGGATCACCGGAACATCCGTGACGGTGTGCAGTTGCTGCAGGAGTTGGGCGCGCTGGATCCGGCGCAGAAGGATCCGCGCGAGCGGCTGACGCAGACGGGCCGCAAGCTGGCCCAGCTGCCGGTCGATCCGCGGTTGGCCCGCATGGTGCTGGAGGCGGACCGCAATGGCTGTGTCCGCGAGGTGATGGTGATAGCGGCCGCGTTGTCCATCCAGGACCCGCGTGAGCGCCCCGCCGACAAGCAGACGCAGGCCGACCAGCAGCACGCCCGTTTCAAGGACGAGAGCAGCGATTTCCTCGCCTACCTCAACCTGTGGCGCTACCTCCGCGAGCAGCAGAAGGAGCGGGGGTCCAGTTCCTTCCGGCGGATGTGCAAGCAGGAGTACCTGAACTTCCTGCGGATCCGCGAGTGGCAGGACATCTACACCCAGCTGCGTACGGTGGCGAAGCAGATGGGCATTCACCTCAACGAGGACGACGCGCCCGCCGACCGCGTCCATGTCTCGCTCCTGGCCGGGCTCCTGTCCCACATCGGGATGAAGGACGTGAAGGACGGCAACAAGAACGAGTACCTGGGGGCGCGGAACGCCAAGTTCGCGATCTTCCCGGGTTCGGCGCTGTTCCGGAAGCAGCCGCGTTTCGTGATGTCCGCGGAGCTGGTGGAGACGTCGCGGCTGTGGGCGCGTGTCAACGCCAAGATCGAGCCGGAGTGGGTCGAGCCGCTCGCCGGGCATCTGCTGAAGCGGACGTACAGCGAGCCGCACTGGGAGAAGGACCAGGCGGCGGTGATGGCGTACGAGAAGGTGACGCTGTACGGCGTCCCGATCGTCGCCCAGCGCAAGGTGAATTACGGCCGTATCGACCCGGAGGTGTCGCGGGAGCTGTTCATCCGCAACGCGCTCGTCGAGGGCGACTGGCGTACCCACCACAAGTTCTTCGCCGACAACCGCCGGCTGCTGAGCGAGGTGGAGGAGCTGGAGCACCGGGCGCGGCGCCGGGACATCGTGGTCGACGACGAGACGCTGTTCGACTTCTACGAGCAGCGGGTGCCCGGACATGTGGTGTCCGGGGCGCACTTCGACTCGTGGTGGAAGCGCAAGCGGCAGGAGCAGCCGGACTTCCTCGACTTCGAGCGGGAGATGCTCATCCGGGAGTCGGCGGAGGCGGTGACCAAGGCGGACTATCCGGACTCGTGGCGGCAGGGTGATCTGAAGTTCCGGGTGACGTACCAGTTCGAGCCGGGTGCCGACGCGGACGGTGTGACGGTGCACATCCCGTTGCAGGTCCTGAACCAGGTCACGGACGAGGGCTTCGACTGGCAGATTCCGGGGTTGCGGGAGGAGTTGGTGACGGAGCTGATCCGTTCCCTGCCGAAGCCGGTCCGCCGTCACTACGTCCCGGCGCCGAACTACGCGAAGGCGTTCCTGGAGAGGGCGGTTCCCCTTCAGGAGCCGTTGACGGTGACGATGGCGCGGGAGCTGCGGCGGTTGGTCGGGGTGCCGTTCGAGGCGGAGGACTTCGACTGGTCGAGGGTGCCGGATCATCTGCGTGTCACTTTCCGCATCGTCGACGAGCGGCGCCGCAAGCTGGCCGAGGACAAGGATCTGGAGGCTCTGCGGCTCCGGCTGAAGCCGAGGGCGCGCAAGGCGCTGTCCCAGGCCGCGGCGGCCACCGCGGAGCGGCAGGGCGGGGAGTCGCTGGAGCGTGAGGGTCTGACGGACTGGACGATCGGCACGCTCGACCGGGTCTTCGAGACTCGGCGGGCCGGTCAGCCGGTGAAGGCGTACCCGGCGCTGGTGGACGACGGGGACACGGTGTCGGTGCGGCTGTTCGACACGGAGGCCGAGCAGGCGGAGGCGATGTGGCGGGGTACGCGCCGGCTGATTCTGCGCAACATCCCGGTGAACGCGGCCAAATTCGCGAGCGATCGCCTGACGAACGCCCAGAAGCTGGCGCTGTCCGCCAATCCGCACGGTTCGGTGCAGGCTCTGTTCGACGACTGCGCGACGGCGGCGGCCGACAGGCTGATCGCGGACTTCGGCGGTCCGGTGTGGGACGAGGAGTCGTATCGGAAGCTGTACGACAAGGTGCGCGCGGAGATCGTCGACACGACCGTCCGCACGGTCGGGCAGGTGCAGCAGGTGCTTGCCGCCTGGCAGGCCTGTGAGCGCCGTCTGAAGGGTGTTCGCAGCCCCGCCTTGCTGGCAAACCTCCAGGACGTGCGAGGGCAGTTGGACGGCCTGGTGAAGCCCGGTTTCGTGACGGAGGCGGGGCTGCGGCGGCTGCCGGACCTGATGCGGTACCTGGTGGCCGTCGACCGGCGGCTGCAGCAGATGCCGACCAATGTGCAGCGGGACACCACGCGCATGGAGAAGGTGCGGGAGATGCGGGACGAGTACCTGTGGCTGCTGGAGCAGCTCCCGAAGGGCCGCCCGGTTCCCGCTTCGGTGCTGGACATCCGCTGGATGATCGAGGAGCTCCGGGTCAGCTATTTCGCGCACGCGCTCGGGACGGCGTATCCGGTCTCGGACAAGCGGATCGTGAAGGCGATCGACGCGGCGGTGCCGTAGCCGGGCGGGTACGGTGGGTGAGTTCGACCAGGGGGCTCACCCTCCTGTACAGTCCTTCTCGCAGCGCAACGCACGGATGGCGCTGCGAAACCTGGTCCTGTGGAGCAGTTTGGAGTGCTCGCCACCCTGTCAAGGTGGAGGCCGCGGGTTCAAATCCCGTCAGGACCGCAGTAGAGAAAGTGCCCGCACCCCGTCAGGGGAGCGGGCACTTTCACGTTCCCCTCCCCGTCCATCCCCCCCCGTCAGGGGGCGGGCGGCTGCCGCGTCTCCCCCACTCACCGCCCACCCACCGCCCACCCGTCACGCCCGCCGCCCCGGCAGGGAGGCGGGCGCTTCGCTGTTGGGGCCGGGAGAGGACCCCGGCTGCGGATGCTGGCGGTTTCGCCGCTGCTTTCGTCGCTGTGGGCCCAGGGGCCGCTTCAGGCGCGTGGGCGCCGCAGGCGGTCTTGACGGCGTCACATTCGCTCGGTACCCAGAGACCAGGGCGCGTTCCCGCGCGGCCCCCTGGAGGTGGCGTATGGCGGCATCGGCTGGGCACGCGACGCGGGCGTTGCTCCGGGCGCATCTGTCGGCCGCGTCGTCGTACGGGCATCTGACCCGTCACTGTCCGATCTGCCACCGTCTGCAGCGCCTGGCGATGGATTCGCCGCCGCGTCCCGTGCAGGTGCCGGAGGAGCCGGCCGGGGACGAAAGACCTACCGACGCGTGACCTTCGGCGCACTCCGGCAGCGGCTGCGGCGTGGCAAGGTGGAATGTAGCCTTCCGTTCGTGTGTGCTCTATGGAGGCGACCGGGGCTCCGGCATGTGACGGGTGTCACTGCATGAGTTTCTGAAAGCGCGGTATTTACGCCTCGCCTACAACTGGTCAATTTAATATGTGCAATTGCACTCTCCGGGAGGGTCGCCCCGCGGCCCCGCCCGGCTCCTGCCCCGAGGTCTTCCACAGCAGTTCCGACAGCCCTCCCCAGACTTCGACAAGCCCGCTCACAGACCTGTCGGCCGCCGGGCCCCGGGCGCACAAAAAAGATCGCGCCGGACCCGGCGGGGTCCAGCGCGATCGACGACGCACCCTGTCACGTACTGGGAGGGCTCCCATCAGCCCGGGCGAAGGCCCTGTTGGGGCAGGACCCGCGTCGCTTGGAACTGGGGTTCGGGCTCCTCGGCACGTTGGGGGACCTGCCGATTTGCCCGGTCATGCGGTTGTTCAGGCCTCGCTGCGCTGCTGCGGGATACCCGCGAGCAGTGCGCGGACCTCAGCCTCGCGATAGCGGCGGTGCCCGCCGAGCGTACGGATCGACGTGAGCTTGCCGGCCTTCGCCCACCGCGTGACCGTCTTGGGGTCGACACGGAACATGGTGGCGACCTCAGCCGGGGTCAGCAGCGGCTCGGCATCAGGGGTGCGAGCGGTCATGAGCGGCCTCCTCGGGAGAACCGAACCTTCTCGGTTCTTTCCTCTAAATTCTGCACCTTGACCCGCGTTGCCCGAAATGGCGGACGCGAGTCGAGTCGGTTATAGGACGAACGGCTTGTCCTCGGCACTACAACTACACCATCTGTCCAGCCCCGTCGGCCAAACCGATGGAATTGCCCTCCAGGTGTTCATCACCGACGGAAGCCGATGGACCATGCCATAGCGGACAGTCACGCCACTGTGACGATCAGTCACAGGGCGATCAGGAGTCACCAGACCCCCCAAAGCACGCAATGCTGAGATTCCGCCCGCCGTGGAACGTAGCGGGACGGACAGAGTCCTCCCCGGACTCCTTGTCCTATTTTGGCATGAGGAGGGGGAAGGGACGCAAGGGGCGTGTAAGTGCGGTCCGTCACGCTTGACGCTTTGGCCCGGATCCGGGTCGTACGTCCCATGTTGACGTCGCCTCAGGCACCCGCAGCGCCCGTGGGAGCACCAGCCGGAGCATCGGTCGGTGCGAGTCGGTCGGTGCGAGGACGAAACCCCAAAACGGGCGCCACGTCAAACGCCAGTTCGCCGACCGGATCCGGGAGTGAGGACTCAGGACTCAGTTGGCCGACCGCAGGTCCCTGACCGACCGCCACCGCTCCACCAGCCGCGCGTAGGCCGCCCCCGCGGCCGCCCCGTCGCCCTGCCGCAGCGCCTCGATGCCCTCGGCCACGTCCGCCGCCGAGTGGTCGCCCTCCAGCTCGCCGGCCGGCAGCAGGTGCACCAGCCCGCCGTAGTCGAGCTCCACCAGCGAGCGGGGGTGGAACTCCTCCAGCCAGCGCCCCACGTCGACCAGGCCGTCGATGAGCGGCCCCTCGTCGACGGTGTCGCGCAGCGCGCGCAGCGCCCTCGCCACCCGGCGCCGGGCCTGCACCATCGGCGTCCGGTAGCGCAGCATCGGCGGGATCTCGCCGGAGCCCTTGTCGAAGCGCCGTTCCCCGTCGGAGACCAGCACGAACCAGTGCAGCGGCACCTGCCAGGTCGAGGTGCGGATCCACGGGCGGGCGTCGGGGTTGCGGCTCAGCCAGCGCTCGTAGTCCCGGGCCGCCTGCTCGCGCACGACCTCCGGCAGCACCGCGTCCAGCACCGGCTTCGGCAGTTCCCCGGACAGCTCGCCCAGGGCCTGCCAGCCGCGCAGCCGGGTCCGCCAGGGGCACACGCACACCACCCCGTCGACGTCGAGCACGAAGGCGTCGCTGCTCTCGTGGACCGGCACCGGTACCGGCGGGGTGGGCACCAAGTCGGCCAGGGACCGGCGCAGTTCGTCCTGGTACGACGGCCGGTCGGGGCGGCGGGCGTAGCGCGCCCAGTGACCGCGCTCCGGCTCCGGGAAGGCGGCCAGCGGCTCGTACACGCGCAGGTACGTCGTGTACGGGACGATCACCGAGGACACCTTGGGCACGCCTGCTCCCTCCCCTGCCCATCACCGGGAAAACCTGCGGGACCCGCCCGGGACGTGCGGGAAATCCCTCCAAATCGTCGCACGTCCGTACTCTGCCAGGGGAAGATCCCCGGCGGTGCGCGGCGCAGGTGCGCGGGCAGGCTCTAATCTCATGCTCACAGCAGCGCCCACCACCCCAGGGGAGCTGCTCTCCAACCGCCGCTACTCTCCAGGAGTCACCACAGTGACCGACGTAACCGGCGCACCTGCTGATGTACTGCAGACCCTGTTCCACTCGGACCAGGGCGGTCATGAGCAAGTCGTGCTCTGCCAGGACCGCGCCAGCGGCCTGAAGGCCGTCATCGCCATCCACTCCACCGCGCTGGGCCCCGCGCTCGGCGGCACCCGGTTCTACCCGTACGCCACCGAGGCGGAGGCCGTCGCCGACGCGCTGAACCTCGCGCGCGGCATGTCGTACAAGAACGCCATGGCCGGTCTCGACCACGGTGGCGGCAAGGCCGTGATCATCGGCGATCCGGAGCGGGTCAAGACCGAGGAGCTGCTGCTGGCCTACGGCCGGTTCGTCGCCTCCCTCGGCGGGCGGTACGTCACCGCGTGCGACGTCGGCACCTACGTCGCCGACATGGACGTCGTGGCGCAGGAGTGCCGCTGGACGACCGGGCGGTCCCCGGAGAACGGCGGCGCCGGCGACTCCTCGGTGCTGACCGCGTTCGGTGTCTACCAGGGCATGCGCGCCTCCGCCCAGCACCTGTGGGGCGACCCGTCGCTGCGCGGCCGCAGGGTCGGCATCGCCGGCGTCGGCAAGGTCGGCCACCACCTGGTGACCCACCTGCTGGACGAGGGCGCCGAGGTCGTGATCACCGACGTGCGCGAGGAGGCCGTGCGGCGCATCCTCGAGGCGCACCCGGCGGGCGTGAGCGCGGTCGCCGACACGAACGCGCTGATCCGCGTCGAGGGCCTGGACGTCTACGCCCCGTGCGCGCTGGGCGGGGCGCTGAACGACGTCAGCGTGCCCGTGCTGACCGCCGCGGTGGTCTGCGGCGCCGCCAACAACCAGCTCGCCCATCCGGGCGTCGAGAAGGACCTCGCCGACCGCGGGATCCTCTACGCGCCGGACTACGTGGTGAACGCCGGCGGCGTCATCCAGGTCGCCGACGAGCTGCACGGCTTCGACTTCGACCGGTGCAAGGCGAAGGCGGCGAAGATCTTCGACACCACGCTCGCAATCTTCGCTCGTGCGAAGGAGGACGGTATTCCGCCGGCCGCGGCGGCCGACCGGATCGCCGAGCAGCGGATGGCGGAGGGCCGCCGGGGCCTCTGATACGGGGCCGTCCGGCGGGTTTGGCCGGTACCCGCCGACGGACACTTGGAGAGAACTCTCACGTTCGTCGGCGGGTCGACCTCCGATAAGTGGTTAAAATCGCGGTTGACCAGCGAGGACGGGGCGCCTCGAAGGTCCTGTGCACACGCGCGGGGTGCGGGCGACGTACCGTATGGGCGTGGGCTCAGGTACCGTGGAAGCCCTACGGACCGGCCTCTCCACGGAGAGTCCGTTCCGGATCATGAACGCGTGTCAGACTCTGGGGCCGTCGAGCCCCGTCGTTGAGGGGGTCGAGCCATGGGGCGCGGCCGGGCCAAGGCCAAGCAGACGAAGGTCGCCCGCCAGCTGAAGTACAACAGCGGTGGGACGGACCTCTCACGCCTGGCCGAGGAGCTGGGCGCATCGACGTCGAACCAGTCGCCGCCGAACGGCGACCGTTTCGAGGACGATGAGCATGACGACGACGACCTGTACTCACGTTACGCCGACCTCTATGAGGACGACGACGAGGAGGACGAGGACAGCCAGTCCTCACAGCATCGTCGCGGCGCTTGACCTTGTACTGAGCACACCCGGTCGGTGACTCCGGTCACCGACCGGGTTCTGTGCTGCCCACAAGGCCTCAGCCCGCGTAGTCCCCGACCAGTGCGGCACCGGTGGGGTGCTCACCCCTGTCCGTGATCTCGCCGGCGACCCAGGCGTTCACCCCGCGGTCGGCCAGCGCGGTCAGGGCCACGTCCGCCGACTCCTCGGGCACGATCGCGATCATGCCGACGCCCATGTTCAGGGTCTTCTCCAGCTCCAGGCGTTCCACCTGGCCGGTCCTGCCGACCAGGTCGAAGACCGGGGCGGGGGTCCAGGTGGAGCGGTCGACGACCGCGTGCAGCCCGTCCGGGATCACGCGCGCCAGGTTGGCGGCCAGGCCGCCGCCGGTGACGTGGCTGAACGCGTGCACGTCCGCGGTGCGGATCAGGGCCAGGCAGTCCAGCGAGTAGATCTTGGTGGGCTCCAGCAGCTCCTCGCCGAGCGTGCGGCCGAGCTCCTCGACGTGCGCGTCCAGCGAGAGTCCGGCCTGGTTCAGCAGCACGTGGCGGACCAGCGAGTACCCGTTCGAGTGAAGCCCGGAGGCCGCCATGGCGATCACCGTGTCACCCTCGCGGATACGGTCCGCGCCGAGGAGCCGGTCGGCCTCCACCACGCCCGTACCGGCGCCGGCGACGTCGAAGTCGTCCTCGCCCAGCAGGCCGGGGTGTTCGGCCGTCTCGCCGCCGATGAGGGCGCAGCCGGCCAGCACGCAGCCCTCCGCGATGCCCTTGACGATGGCGGCGACCCGCTCGGGGTGGACCTTGCCGACGCAGATGTAGTCGGTCATGAACAGCGGCTCGGCGCCGCACACCACGATGTCGTCCATGACCATGGCGACCAGGTCGTGGCCGATGGTGTCGTAGACGCCGAGCTGGCGGGCGATGTCGACCTTCGTGCCGACGCCGTCCGTGGCGGAGGCGAGCAGGGGACGCTCGTAGCGCTTGAGGGCGGAGGCGTCGAAGAGGCCGGCGAAGCCGCCGATGCCGCCGAGGACCTCGGGGCGCCGGGTCTTCTTCACCCACTCCTTCATCAGCTCGACGGCGCGGTCGCCCGCCTCGATGTCGACGCCCGCCGCTGCGTAGCTGGCACCAGTTGTCTCAGACATGGCGATGAGGACTTTCGTGTCGTACGGCAGGTGGAACGGGCCGTCGGTTACGGACGGCGGATCGCGTCGGTGGCCGCCGTGGCGGCGGTCCCGGCGGCCAGCTCGGTCTCCAGCAGCTGCTTGCCGAGCAGCTCCGGGTCCGGAAGGTCCATCGGGTACTCGCCGTCGAAGCAGGCGCGGCACAGGTTCGGCTTGGCGATGGTGGTCGCCTCGATCATGCCGTCGATGGAGATGTAGGCCAGGGAGTCGGCGCCGAGGGAGGTGCCGATCTCGTCGATCGTCATGCCGTTGGCGATGAGCTCGGCGCGGGTGGCGAAGTCGATGCCGAAGAAGCAGGGCCACTTCACGGGCGGCGAGGAGATCCGGATGTGGACCTCGGCGGCGCCCGCCTCGCGGAGCATGCGCACCAGGGCCCGCTGGGTGTTGCCGCGGACGATGGAGTCGTCGACGACGACCATGCGCTTGCCCTTGATGACTTCCTTCAGCGGGTTCAGCTTCAGCCGGATGCCGAGCTGCCGGATGGTCTGCGAGGGCTGGATGAAGGTCCGGCCGACGTAGGCGTTCTTCACCAGGCCGGCGCCGAAGGGGATGCCGGATGCCTCGGCGTAGCCGATGGCGGCCGGGGTGCCGGACTCCGGGGTCGCTATGACCAGATCGGCCTCGACCGGGGCTTCCTTGGCCAGCTTGCGGCCCATCTCGACCCGGGAGAGGTAGACGTTCCGGCCGGCGATGTCGGTGTCCGGGCGGGCCAGGTACACGTACTCGAAGACACAGCCCTTGGGCTTCGCATCCGCGAATCGCGAGGTGCGCAGGCCGTTCTCGTCGACGGCGACGAACTCGCCCGGCTCGATCTCCCGGACGAAGCTGGCGCCGCAGATGTCGAGGGCGGCGGTCTCGGAGGCGACGACCCAGCCGCGCTCCAGCCGGCCGAGGACCAGCGGGCGGATGCCCTGTGGGTCGCGGGCGGCGTAGAGGGTGTGCTCGTCCATGAAGACGAGCGAGAAGGCGCCCTTGACCTGCGGGAGGACGGCGTGGGCCGCCTCCTCGATGGTCAGCGGCTTGCCGTCCTCGTCGACCTGGGCCGCGAGCAGCGCGGTGAGCAGGTCGGTGTCGTTGGTGGCCGCTACCCGGGTCGAACGGCCGCCGGGGTCCTTGGGCAGGTCGGCGACCATCTCGGCGAGCTGCGCCGTGTTGACCAGGTTGCCGTTGTGGCCGAGCGCGATGGAACCGTGCCCGGTGGCGCGGAACGTCGGCTGGGCGTTCTCCCACACGGAGGCCCCGGTGGTCGAGTAGCGGGCGTGTCCGACCGCGATGTGACCCTGGAGCGAACCGAGCGAGGTCTCGTCGAAGACCTGGGACACCAGGCCCATGTCCTTGAAGACGAGGATCTGGGAGCCGTTGCTGACCGCGATTCCCGCGGACTCCTGGCCCCGATGCTGGAGGGCGTAGAGCCCGAAGTACGTGAGCTTTGCGACCTCTTCACCCGGAGCCCAGACACCGAAGACGCCACACGCGTCCTGGGGGCCTTTCTCACCGGGGAGCAGATCGTGATTGAGTCGACCGTCACCACGTGGCACGCCACCGAGTGTAGGCGAGATCGACCACTGGTCCGAATTCGGGTTACTCGCCGGTAGCGGATCAGTCTTCCGCGACGGCCCGGACGGTCGTGCCATTTTCGCTGGTCAGAGTGAGGGTGCCGTGATCCACTCGATAACTCACCGGGCCGCCGAAGAGACGCAGCAGCCTCCGTTCGATGCGCATGAGTGAGGCGTCGCACATCATTCGGGTGCTGACCGGACGACCCAGCGTGACGCGGTCGTCACGAACGGTGGCGGTGGCGCTGAAGCGGTTGCAGCCGAGCCGGCCGCCGACCCTGCCGGTGTGCTGGTCGAGGACGAGGTACGCCCGCCCATGGCTGGGGGGCGAGGTGACGGTCCACCTGGTGCCGTAGAGCGGGGTGGCCGCCGGGCTGCCGCAGGCCATCACGAGCGGGACGAGCGCCGCGACGGCCGCCAGTGTCATGCGCTGCTTGTGCCTGTTCATGCCGGTTTGACGGAACGCGGGAGGGGATCGGTTCCCTCACGACATCAGGGGCAGCAGTCCGCTCAGGTCGGCCCTCTCCCCGCTCGCGCTGAGCTCGGCCGCGTCGAGCGCGTCCCGCCACGCCACCCGGCCGGTGGCGAGCCGGATCCAGGTCAGCGGGTCGGTCTCGACGACGTTGGGCGGGGTGCCGCGGGTGTGCCGGGGCCCCTCGACGCACTGCACGACGGCGTACGGCGGGATGCGCACCTCGGTCGAGCCGCCGGGGGCCTTCGCGGCGAGCGCGTCGGCGAGCAGGCGCGTGCAGGCCGCGAGGGCCTGGCGGTCGTAGGGGATGCCGAGGCCCGGCACGGCGGCGTTCAGGTCGTCGGTGTGGACGACGAGCTCGACGGTGCGGGTGACCAGGTAATCGGCGAGTGTCATGGCGCCCGTCCGGGCGGCGAGCAGGCGGTCGCCGGGGGCGGCGGCGAGGGCCTCGGCGAGGCGCTCGCCGGTGCGGGCGTAGAGGGCGTCCAGGTCGGGGTGGGCGGCGGCCAGCTCGCGGGTGCCGTCGGCGATGTCGGCGGCCCGGGCGGCGGTGGCGAAGGGCCACTCGGTGAGCGTGAGCTCCGCCTTGGCCGGCTCCTCGCGTTCGAGGTTGCGGCTGACCGTCTCCAGCGCCATGGTCAGGTGCGCGGCGAGGTCACGGACGGTCCACCCGCCGAGCCGCGTGGGACCGGCCAACTGCTCGGGGGTGAGGGTGCGCACGGCCTGCCGTACGTTGCCGAACTGGGCGAGGACGGCGGCGCGGATCTTGACGGGGTCGTAGACGCGGGCACGCTTCTTGGCCGGTGACATGTCCGGGAGCCTAGGGCCTGTCCGGCGGATCCTGCCGGACAGGCCCTGGCCGGCGGGCGCGGCCGCCACGCCCGCACGGTGACGGCCGCCGCGCGGGAGACGTGGTGCCAGCCCCGCACCGGAGGGCGACGCGGCAGCGGCAGGCCCGTGCCGGAGAGCGCGGCGGTGGCCCGGTGCCGGGGCGCGTCACATGGCGAAGGCCCCGCCGGAACCTTCGGTCCTGATCGGCGGGGCCTTCGTCCGACGGGCTCAGGCGAGCAGCGCCGGGATGGTGGCCTCGTGGGCCTCGCGCAGCTCGCTCAGGGACAGCTCGAAGGCGCCCTGGAGCTCGACCGTGTCGCCGTCCACGACACCGATGCGGGTGGCCGGCAGGCCGCGCGCGCCGCACATGTCGTTGAAGCGGACCTCTTCCGAGCGCGGCACGGCGACGATCGCGCGCCCCGCCGACTCCGAGAAGCAGAGGGTGAACGCGTCCAGCCCGTCCGGCACGACCAGCCGAGCGCCCTTGCCGCCGAGCAGCGCCGACTCCACGACCGCCTGGATCAGGCCGCCGTCGGACAGGTCGTGCGCGGAGTCGATCATGCCGTCGCGGGAGGCGGAGATCAGGATCTCGGCCAGCAGCTTCTCCCGCTCCAGGTCGACCTTCGGGGGCAGGCCGCCGAGGTGGTCGTGGATGACCTGGGACCAGGCCGAGCCGCTGAACTCCTCGCGGGTGTCGCCGAGGAGGTACAGCAGCTGGCCCTCCTCCTGGAAGGCGACCGGGGTGCGGCGGGCGACGTCGTCGATGACGCCGAGGACCGCGACCACCGGGGTCGGGTGGATGGCGGCCTCGCCGGTCTGGTTGTAGAGCGAGACGTTGCCGCCGGTCACCGGGGTGCCGAGCTGCAGGCAGCCGTCGGCGAGACCGCGCACGGCCTCCGCGAACTGCCACATGACCGCCGGGTCCTCGGGCGAGCCGAAGTTCAGGCAGTCGGAGACCGCGAGGGGCTTGGCGCCGGTCGTCGCCACGTTCCGGTAGGCCTCGGCGAGGGCCAGCTGCGCGCCCGTGTACGGGTCGAGCTTGGCGTACCGGCCGTTGCCGTCGGTCGCGATGGCGACACCGAGGCCGGTGGCCTCGTCGACGCGGATCATGCCGGAGTCCTCGGGCTGGGCGAGGACGGTGTTGCCCTGCACGAAGTGGTCGTACTGCGAGGTGATCCACTTCTTGGAGGCCTGGTTGGGGGAGGACACCAGCTTCAGGACCTGGTCCTTCAGCTCCTCACCGGTCGCCGGCCGCGGCAGCTTGTTCGCGTCGTCGGCCTGGAGCTCGTCCTGCCAGGACGGGCGGGCGTACGGACGCTCGTAGACCGGGCCCTCGTGGGCGACGGTGCGCGGGTCGACGTCGACGATCTTGCCGCCGTGCCAGTAGATCTCCAGGCGGTCGCCGTCGGTCACCTCACCGATGACGGTGGCGATGACGTCCCACTTGTCGCAGATCTCCAGGAACCGGTCGACCTTCTCCGGCTCCACGACCGCGCACATGCGCTCCTGCGACTCGCTCATGAGGATCTCCTCGGGCGAGAGCGTGGAGTCGCGCAGGGGCACGTCGTCCAGGGTGACGCGCATGCCGCCGGAGCCGTTGGAGGCGAGCTCGGAGGTCGCGCAGGACAGGCCGGCCGCGCCGAGGTCCTGGATGCCGACGACCAGCTTCTCGGCGAAGGCCTCCAGGGTGCACTCGATGAGCAGCTTCTCCTGGAAGGGGTCGCCGACCTGGACCGCGGGGCGCTTCGACGGCTTGGCGTCATCGAAGGTCTCGCTGGCCAGGATCGAGGCGCCGCCGATGCCGTCGCCGCCGGTCCGGGCGCCGTACAGGATGACCTTGTTGCCCGCGCCGGACGCCTTCGCGAGGTGGATGTCCTCGTGCCGCATGACGCCGATGGCGCCCGCGTTGACCAGCGGGTTGCCCTGGTAGCAGGCGTCGAAGACGACCTCGCCGCCGATGTTGGGCAGGCCCAGGCAGTTGCCGTAGCCGCCGATGCCGGCGACCACGCCGGGCAGGACGCGCTTGGTGTCGGGGTGGTCCGCGGCGCCGAACCGCAGCGGGTCGACGACCGCGACCGGGCGGGCGCCCATCGCGATGATGTCGCGCACGATGCCGCCGACGCCGGTGGCCGCGCCCTGGTAGGGCTCCACGTAGGAGGGGTGGTTGTGCGACTCGACCTTGAAGGTGACCGCGTAGCCCTGGCCGACGTCGACGACGCCGGCGTTCTCGCCGATGCCGACGAGGAGCGCGTCGGACTGGGGGGCCTTCTCGCCGAACTGGCGGAGGTGCACCTTCGAGGACTTGTAGCTGCAGTGCTCGGACCACATGACGGAGTACATGGCGAGCTCGGCGCCGGTGGGCCGGCGGCCGAGGATCTCCACGATCCGCTCGTACTCGTCCTTCTTCAGACCGAGTTCGGCCCAGGGCAGCTCGACGTCGGGGGTCGCGGCCGCGTGCTCGACCGTGTCCAGAGGCGTCCTGCTCATGCGGTGACCAGCTTCTTGAGGATCGAGGTGAAGAAGGGAAGGCCGTCGGTGCGGCCACTGCCGATCAGCGGCTCGACGGCGTGCTCGGGGTGCGGCATGAGGCCGACGACGTTCCCGGCCTCGTTGCTGATGCCGGCGATGTCCCGGAGCGAGCCGTTCGGGTTGAAGTCGAGGTAGCGGAAGGCGACGCGCCCCTCGGCCTCCAGCTTGTCGAGGGTGTACTCGTCGGCGACGTACCGGCCGTCCATGTTCTTCAGCGGGA
Organism: Streptomyces sp. NPDC031340; assembly: GCF_055569945.1. NCBI lineage: Bacteria > Bacillati > Actinomycetota > Actinomycetes > Kitasatosporales > Streptomycetaceae > Streptomyces > Streptomyces sp. NPDC031340. The sequence goes on along the minus strand of NZ_JBVIIE010000021.1, from coordinate 81,522 downwards.
TGTGGATCTCCTGGCCCTGCTCGTAGTCGCTGGTCCAGGAGGTGCCCGCGTTCTCCACCCGCAGTTTCTGGTCGCGGCAGATGAAGTGCAGGTGGTCGTTGCCGAGCATCGCGCCGGGCAGCAGGTGGGCCTCGGTGAGGATCTGGAAGCCGTTGCAGATGCCGAGGACCGGCAGTCCGGCCTTCGCCTGCTCGACGAGGGGCTCCATCACCGGGGAGAAACGGGCGATCGCGCCGGCCCGCAGATAGTCGCCGTAGGAGAAGCCTCCGCACAGCACGACGGCGTCGACCTGGTGGAGGTTCTTGTCCTTGTGCCACAGGGCCACCGGTTCGGCGCCCGCGAGACGGATCGCGCGCTGCGTGTCCCGGTCGTCGAGGCTGCCCGGGAAAGTGACGACGCCAATACGAGCGGTCACTTCGCGGCCTCCGCGACTTCCTCCACCTTGACGGTGAAGTCCTCGATCACGGTGTTGGCGAGGAAGGATTCCGCAAGATCGTGGATACGGGCGAGCGCGGCCTCGTCGACCGGCCCGTCAACTTCCAGTTCGAATCGCTTTCCCTGACGTACGTCCGAGATGCCGTCGAAACCCAGGCGCGGCAGCGCACGCTGGACCGCCTGGCCCTGGGGGTCGAGGATCTCCGGCTTGAGCATGACGTCGACTACGACGCGTGCCACTGGCACTCCCGGTGTGTGGTGCTGAGCAGGTTCCTTCAGACTACCCGCACAAAATTTCTACGCGGGTAGAGTTGTAGGAAACTACGTGACGGCAGTCACTGCCCCGCCCCTGAGGGGGGGTCCACCGCGAAAAGTTCACGGAAAGATCCCGCATCCTCGCCCGCTTCCCTATTGCGCCGGGACACGCGGGAAGATTTAGTCGGGCTTCACAATGCATTGCCGGGCACTGTACAAATGAAATACCAATAGCCGATACTTTGCCCATTAACTGGCGGACAGTCGGCGCCTTGAGCGACGTCGTGGCACGTCATCGCAGATACAGGTGCCGCACGAAGGGACCGATATTCGTGGCGCAGAAGGTCGTGGTCACTCTCTTTGACGACATCGACGGCTCGGAAGCGGCGGAGACGATCGCCTTCGGACTCGACGGCAAGTCGTACGAGATCGACCTGAACCAAGCCAACGCAGAGAAACTACGCACGGCCCTCGAGCCGTACGTGGCGGCCGGACGCAAGCGGTCGAAGTCCGGCAAGGCGTACCGGGAGACCGAGGTCGCTCCCGACCCGGCGGCCGTCCGGGCCTGGGCCCAGGCCCACAAGATGGACGTCCCGGCCCGCGGCCGCATCCCCAAGAAGGTCTACGAGGCGTTCAGCGCCGCGCAGTGACGCCGGCCGGCGGCCGGCCACCGGCCCCTCGGCGGAACCGACTTGCGCTCCACCCCTCCTGATCAGCTAGAGTCTGGAGCACGCCGAGGGGCGAGGCCGAAAGGCCGGACCCACTCAGTCACGCGGGTGTAGTTCAGTAGCAGAACATCCCCCTTCCAGGGGGAAGGCGCAGTGTGCAATTCCTGTCACCCGCTCTGCACCGCCGGTCCTGAGCACTGTTGTGGATCAGGTAGGCTGGTGCTCGCGCCGATCGGTGGGAGCCGGTCGGAAGCACGCGGACGTAGCTCAGTTGGTAGAGCGCAACCTTGCCAAGGTTGAGGTCGCGAGTTCGAGCCTCGTCGTCCGCTCCAGAGAAACCCCGGTCGTCATGACCGGGGTTTTTTCGTGTGCCGCGATCGCGGACCCGGGCGCCGTCTGACAGAGGCCGATCTCGGCGTGGAACTCCTCGGTGCCCAGGGCGTGTTGACGGCGGCCGGGATCGACTGCCAGGTCACCGCGGACACCGCCGGGCTGCGGGAACGGCTGGCGGCGGTGGACGGGACGCTGGAGGCGGGGCCGGTGGAGGCGGACGGGTTCAGGGTGGTGGCCGAGGTGCCGTTGGCCGCCGTGGATCATGCGGCTTCTGCGGCTGCTTCTGGAGCCGCAGAAGCTTCCGGAGCGCAGGCGAGCGAGGTCGTGTCATGAGTGCTCCGGTACGCCTGTTGCTCGCCGACGACGAGCATCTGATCCGGGGCGCCCTGGCCGCGCTGCTCGCGCTGGAGGACGACCTCCTGGTCGTCGCGGAGGCGGCCACCGGCCCGGAGGCGCTGGCGATGGCGCGGGCCCACGCCCCCGATGTGGCGGTCCTGGATCTGCAGATGCCGGGCGCCGACGGTGTGAAGGTCGCCACAGCTCTGCGTGCCGAACTGCCCGGCTGTCAGGTGCTGATCGTCACCGGTCACGGGCGGCCCGGGCATCTGAAACGGGCCCTTGCGGCGGGTGTGCGGGGATTCGTGCCCAAGACGGTCAGTGCGCAGCGGCTCGCCGAGATCATCCGTACCGTGCACGCCGGGAACCGCTACGTCGACCCGGAGTTGGCCGCCGACGCGATCTCCGCCGGTGACTCGCCGCTGACCGCGCGGGAAGCGGAGGTGCTGGAGCTGGCCGCCGACGGGGCACCGGTCGCGGAGATCGCCGAACGCGCCGCGCTGTCGCCGGGCACCGTGCGGAACTACCTCTCCTCGGCCGCGACGAAGCTGGGGGCGGAGAACCGGCACACGGCGGTGCGTCTCGCCCGGGAGCGAGGTTGGGTATAGTTGCTGTCGCGCCACGGCGCAAGGCGGACGTAGCTCAGTTGGTAGAGCGCAACCTTGCCAAGGTTGAGGTCGCGAGTTCGAGCCTCGTCGTCCGCTCCACGAAAAGGCCCCCGGTTTCCCGGGGGCCTTTCGCGTCATGTCCGGCTCAGCTCCAGGTCATGCCCGTCAGGCGCTCGTACGCCTCGACGTACTTCGCGCGGGTCGCGTCCACGATGTGCTGCGGCAGCGCGGGCGGCGGCTGCTCGCTCCCACGGTCCCAGCCCGACTCCGGCGAGGTCAGCCAGTCACGCACGAACTGCTTGTCGTACGACACCTGCGAGCGTCCCGGCTGCCACTGGTCGGCCGGCCAGAACCGCGACGAGTCCGGGGTGAGCACCTCGTCGGCGATGACGAGGGTCTCGCCCTCGAAGCCGAACTCGAACTTGGTGTCCGCCAGGATGATCCCGCGGTCGCGGGCGATGTCGCGGGCGCGGGAGTACACCGCGAGGGTCACCTGACGCAGCTGCGCGGCGGTGTCCGCGCCGACCTGCCGGGCGACCTCCTCGTAGGAGACGTTCTCGTCGTGGTCGCCGACCGCCGCCTTGGTGGCCGGGGTGAAGATCGGGGCGGGCAACTCGCTGCCGTCGACCAGGCCCTCGGGGAGGGCGAGTCCGCAGACCGTGCGGGACTCGTTGTACTCGGCGAGGCCCGAGCCGGTGAGGTAGCCGCGGGCCACGCACTCCACCGGGACCATCTGGAGCGACTTGCAGACCAGGGTGCGGCCCGCCCAGTCGGCGGGTGCTCCGGCGGGCAGCTCGGTGCTCAGGACGTGGTTGGGGACCAGGTCGGCGAGCTGGTCGAACCACCACAGGGAGAGCTGGGTGAGGATGCGGCCCTTGTCGGGGATCTCCGTGGGCAGCACCCAGTCGTAGGCGGACGTACGGTCGCTGGCGACCATCACGAGGTCGCCGGCCTCGTTCTGGTACAGGTCGCGCACCTTCCCGGTGTGCAAGTGCACCAGGCCCGGCACCTGAAGGGGCTCGGGCTTTTCGACGAATCCGGACACGGTTCCTCCCCGTGGTGATGTCCAAGTGGCTCGATTCTCCCGTATGCCGGAGATCGGTCTTGGCGGGGGTCGGTCGAGCGAGGCTCAGTCACGTTTGCAGATGCGGTCCAGGAGGTTCGCGGTGGCGCGCTGGACGCGCGCGTCGACATGGCCCGGACGGTCCAGGGCCGGGGACCAGGCGTACGTCCCGGACGCGAACACCAGCGCGCCGGACGGTGCCCGGTACAGCGACGTCTCCTGGTGGCGCGGGACGCCGTCGGCGTCGGTGTACGGGGAGTGGGCGAGCAGGATCCGCTCGTCGTGCTCGGGCAGCGGGGTGCGCGGGAAGTAGCGGTCCGCCTCGCCCGCGACCAGGCCGTCGACCGCGTCGCCCTCGCCCGCGCCGGTCGCCTCCCACAGCCAGTGGCGGGCGTTTCGGACGATCAGGGGATGCGGCTCGGGGACCCGGCCCGCGTACTGGATGCCGACGAGTTGCTGCTCCGGGCGGTCGATCTCGCGCCAGAGCGCGGGCCTGCCCGGCCCTCTGCCCTTGCGGCAGGTCAGCAGCCGGTCGGGGACGCCGGACGGGGACGGGCTCAGCTCTGCCTGCCAGTACAGGGTGCCCGCGGAGAGGAAGACGAGCGAGGTGCCGTGGTCACGGGCGCGTTCCACGGTGCGGCGCATGGCGGCCGACCAGTACTCGTCAGGGCCGGGGAAGACCAGGCCGCGGTAGCGGGCCGGGTCGATGTACCCAGAGTGCAGGTCACGGGCGTCGGCGTAGGCCAGGTCGTAGCCGTGGCGCTCGGCGAAGCGGATGACGTCGTAGGCGTGTCCGGCCTGCGGCGGAAGGCCGGCGCCCGCGTACGGGCGGTCGAAGGAGACCGTGGTGGCGGCGTCCTCCTCGCCCAGCAGGCGGCCCTGCCCGTCCCAGGCGTGGTGGAGGCTGGCGCCGGTGCGGCCGTCGTGCGGGTAGAGGTTGTGGGCCTGCCAGGTGATGTCGGGCAGGACCACCAGCAGGTCCGCCGGCTGGTCGTCGCGGACGGTGAAGGGGATGTGCGAGCGGTAGCCGTCGGCGGTGGTGAGCACGGCCACGTACGCGCCGGCGTACCAGTGCGACGGGATCTGCAGGCGCCAGGACAGCCACCAGTGGTGGCAGGAGACCGTGCGGTCCGCGGCCAGCGGCGGGGGCTGGACGATGCCGGACAGCCGGGGACTGGCGGTGACCTTGACGGCGCCGTCGCCGCCGTAGTGACCGATGCGGTAGATGTCGACGCCGAACTCCTGGGGCGGGTAGACGGTCACGTGGAAGTCGACGGCCTCACCGGGGGCGACCGCGCCGGTGGAGGCGAAGCCCTTGATCTGGCCGTGCACGTCGTCGGCGGCGCGAGGGCCGCCGGTGCCCGTCCTCGGCGCGGGGACACGGGGCGTGTCGCCGGGCGGCCGCCGGGCGCCCGGGTCCGCATGCCGGGGCACGAGCTGCGCGGTGGCGTCGGCGTACGTCTCGGTGCCGCACAGCCAGGGGACGGGGGTCGGTCCGAAGGCACCGGTCACGGCGTGCGTCGGCGCTCCGGGCGGCCGACGGCGAATCTGTTTGGACGCCATGGTCGCTCCCCTCCCTCGGGTGTCGGAAGCGCGCGTGTCATGGGCGCGGGCGGTCTCAGCACATCACATTAAGCACGCGGACTGTCACTGTTCGTCGCGAATCGGCCTGAAGTGGAAGCGGGGATCCGGCCGGGACAGCCGCCGGGTGAGGCGCCGGGGGCTCACCGCAGGATTGCGGTGCTCTCACCGCGGGGACAGGACGCCGGGCGCGTGGGCGGGAGGGCGGGGCGTCGGCCGGGAGGGCGGGGGCGTCAGACCAGGCGGACTGGCTTCTCCGGGCGTATGCCGGTCTCCACCAGCCACTCCCGCAGTGGGGCCGGGTCGCCGTCCTCGACGAGACGGAGAACGCGGGGGGTCAGGTCGGCCGCGCGCCGGCCGTGGAGCAGCAGCGAGGGGCCGTCCAGCCAGTCGAGGCCGGGGATGGCGCCCGCGGTGTCCATGGCGGCGCAGCACACCATGGCGGTGACGTGGTCGGCGAGCAGTTCACGGCCGGTGCGCGGTGGCTGGAGGGGGAAGAGGGGCAGCGCGTTCTCGTCCCAGAGCGCGGGCTCGCCTTCCTGCCCGGCGGAGTCCGGCGCGTCGCGTCCCGGCGGGGCCGCCGCCTCTTCGCGGGCCAGTTCGGCGGTGATGCCCGCGGCGAGGGTGGCGGCCGCCTCGCTCACTTCGTCGCCGTCGCCGCCGTCCTCGCCCTCGCCGCCCTCGCCGCCCTCGTCGTACGGCGCGTCGGGGGCTTCCGGGTGGGGAGCGGAGGTCGGCGAGGTGAAGGTGACGGCGGTGTCCTGATCCGGCGAGGCCGGGCTCGGGGGCGTGTGCTGCGGCGGGGTCGTCAGGTGGTCGAGGATGCGGGACAGGGTCGGGCCGTCGGAGGACGGGGCCTCGGGACCACGGGCGGTGAGGCCCTGGGGACGGCCGACGCCGAGTGCGTCGAGGACGCGGTGGAGGCGGGCCGCGTCGACGCGCCACTTGCGGTCGACGACCTCCTCCGGATACTCCCGCCAGTCCACGGGCGCCCAGTCGGGGCCGTTCTCCGCCGGGCCGCCGTGGAAGAGGCGGGCGGCCAGCAGCGAGGCGGCCTCGTCCACCGCCCCGGGCTCCTCGAGCAGGTCGCAGGCGGGGCGCTCGCCGAGGCGGGAGGCGAAACCCTCGGCCAGGCGGTCGCGCCGGGACAGCTCGGTGAGCGCGGCGACGACGCCCGCGTCCAGACGGGAGGGCCAGCGGCCCATGCGCCAGGCGGGCAGCGCCACCCGGGTCAGCAGCCGGTCCCAGCCCGCGTACGCCAGGCCCACCTGCTCCTGCGCGACGATCCGGAGGCCGTAGTCCACGGTCTGTGCGCGCTCCGCGGCGGCGGCCGCGACCCCGCGCTCCATCTCGGCCGCGTGCTCCCGGCAGCTGCGCAGCAGCAGGCGGGCCACCCAGCCGAGTCCCGCGCAGCCCACTCGGGTCAGCGGGCACCGGTCGGGCGCCGCGGAGACGGCGACCGCGGCGTCGAGCCCCCGCACGAAGCGGCGGGCCGCGGCTATGTCCGGGTGCGCCGAAGGTCCCGTACCGGCGACGACGGGGGCGAGGACCGCGCGCAGCTCGCCGACGCGCATCCACCACAGGAAGGGGGAGCCGATGACCAGCACGGGGGCGGCGACGGCGCGGCGGTGGAGGCCGCGTACGCCGGTCATCTCGTCGTGCCCGTCCGGCATCCCGGACGCCCGGCGGCCCGGCCGGACGCCCTCGGGCGGGCCGTGCGCCGGGTGGGTGCGGTCCTCCAGCCAGCTGTCGCAGTCCGGGGTGAGCGCTATCGCCGACGGGGCCGGGACGTCGAGGCGGTCCGCGAGGTCGCGCACCATCCGGTACAGGTCCGGGGCGGACTCCTCGGCGATCGGCACCGTGGGGCTCATGGCGGGGCGGGCCCGGGCCACCACCAGGGCGACGACTCCGGCGGCGAGCAGCGCGAGGGCGGCGAATGGGATCGACACCCAGCGGGCGGCCTGCCAGAAGGGGCCCACCAGGTGCTCCGTGGACACGCCGGCCAGCAGCACGACGGCGACCGCCGCGGGCAGCAGGGCGACGGCCAGCGCCCGGCTGCGCACCCGCAGCACGGCGAGAGCCCTGGCGCGTGCGGCCTGCGCACCCGCTTCCGCACCCGCACCGGTACCGGTCACGAGCGACCTCACCCCCTCCCCGGTTGTCCCGGTCGGCTGGCCTTCCTGGCGTTGCTCATTCCCCCACTGTGGCACTCGGCAGTGACATCGCAATGTCGGCGGGGCCAAGTGCCGGAGCGCTTGCGCGGCACCATAGTTGGGGCCCCGGCCCACGTCAGCCGGATGGGGCATCGGTCACTCGATGGAATGGCTCTGGTCAGAGGTGGGTGACAGAAAGAAAAGATCAGGCCCATGATCGGGGCATGCGACAGGCCCCGTTCCGAAGACGGACACGGGGCCTGCGGGGGTTCATCCGGGCGGCGTCAGATCCCGGCCGCCTTCGCGGCGATGTCCGTGCGGTGCTGGGAGCCGTCGAGGCCGATCCGGGAGACGGCCCGGTAGGCGCGGTCGCGGGCTTCGGCGAGGTCGGCGCCGGTCGCGGTGACGGACAGCACACGGCCGCCGGCGCTGACCACCGCGTCGCCCTGCCGCTTCGTCCCGGCGTGCAGGACGTAGGCGTGCGGGGCATCCTGCGCGGCCACCTGGTCGAGGCCGGTGATGGGGTCTCCGGTGCGCGGGGTGCCGGGGTAGTTGTGCGAGGCGACGACCACGGTGACCGCGGCGTCTCCGCTCCAGCGCAGCGGCTCGAGGTGGGCGAGGGTGCCGTTCGCCGCGGCGAGCAGGACACCGGCCAGCGGGGTCTTGAGGCGGGCCAGCACGACCTGGGTCTCGGGGTCGCCGAAGCGGGCGTTGAACTCGATGACCCGCACCCCGCGGGAGGTGATCGCGAGTCCGGCGTACAGGAGACCGGAGAAGGGGGTGCCGCGACGGCGCATCTCGTCGACCGTCGGCTGCAGAACGGTCTGCAGGACCTCCTCGACCAGCTTCGGCTCGGCCCACGGCAGCGGCGAGTAGGCGCCCATGCCGCCGGTGTTCGGACCCTCGTCGCCGTCCAGCGCCCGCTTGAAGTCCTGGGCGGGCTGGAGCGGGACGACGGTCTCGCCGTCGGTGATCGCGAAGAGGGAGACTTCGGGGCCGTCGAGGTACTCCTCGATGACGACCCTCTCGCAGCCGGCGGCGTGCGCGATGGCCGCGTCGCGGTCCTCGGTGACGACGACGCCCTTGCCCGCGGCGAGACCGTCGTCCTTGACGACGTACGGAGCGCCGAAGGCGTCGAGGGCCTGCCCGACCTCCTCGGGGGTCGTGCAGACGTACGAGCGGGCGGTGGGGACTCCGGCCGCCGCCATCACGTCCTTGGCGAAGGCCTTGGAGCCCTCGAGCTGCGCGGCCTCCCCGGAGGGGCCGAAGACCGGGATGCCGGCCTCGCGCACGGCGTCGGCGACCCCGGCGACGAGCGGCGCCTCCGGGCCGACGACGACGAGCCCGGCCTCCAGCTCGGCGGCCAGCGCGGCAACGGCCTTGCCGTCCAGGGCGTCGACCTGGTGCAGCTCGGCGATCTCGGCGATGCCGGCGTTGCCGGGCGCGCAGTACAGCGCGGTGACGGCGGGGTCGAGGGACAGGGAGCGGCACAGGGCGTGTTCGCGGGCGCCGCTGCCGATGACGAGGACCTTCACGGGGTCAGCCTAACCGGCGGAAGCGTTCTGCTTGTGCGGGCTTCCGAAGGGCGGACGGCGCGCACGTGGTGCGTTCCTCCAAACTGGCGTCCGGCCGGAGGCCGGGGAGGAGGCACGCGGGATCCTCGGCCACCGGTGGCGGACGGCCGGTGGCGGACGGCCGGTGGCGGACGGCCGGTGGCGAACAGGTCCGCGCCCGCGGGCGCCGGGCCGGGCCGAGCGGGGCCGCGGCACCCGTGTCACTCCTGTCCCTATGCCACTCGTTATGTCACTCGTTCGAGAACTCCTCCACGACCGTCGCTCCCAGTTCCCGCACGATGAGTTCGTGGCCCGAGAGGGCCGACTCGTTCAGGTCGGGGTCGTCGTCCTCGGGGATGTCGTCCTCGGGGGCGACCGGAGGCGGCGGCTCGGGGGCGGCCGGCCGGGACATCTGCCCGGGGGCGGCAGGGGACGGTGCGGCAGGGGGCGGGGTGGGGGTGGCCGGCCGGGGTGCCGGGGAGGGCGGTCGTTGCTGCTGGGGAGCGCCGCCGGGGCCGCCGTAGCCGCTGTTGAAGCCGGAGGGGCCGGAGTGGCCGCCGGCGGGGGCGGGGGGCGCGGAGCCGCCGGACGGGTCGACGACCGCCTCGATCTTCCACTGGACGTGGAACTGCTCGGCCAGCGCCTGGCGCAGCACGTCCTCACTGCCGCTGCTGGTGAAGTTGTCCCGGGCGCCCGCGTTGACGAAGCCGATTTGGAGGGTCGCGCCGTCGAAGCCGGCCACCTGGGCGTTCTGGCTGAGCAGGATCCAGGTGAAACGGCGGCGGTTCTTGACCGCTTCCAGGATGTTCGGCCAGAGCGTGCGGGGGTCGAGGCCGCCGCTCGGCGGTGCGTAGGCAGGTGCGGGCGCCGCCGGCGCGGGGGCCGTCGCGGGCACGGGCGCGGCGGCCGCGGGGGCCGGCGCGGGCTGTCCGGCCCCGGCGGGGGTAGCCGTGGGCCAGCCACCGGGGCGACGGCCTCCGCCGGCCGGAGCCGCGGTGGGCCAGGCCCCGGGCGCGGGGGCGGCCGCCGGGGGCGACTGCGGCTGCTGAGGCCGGCCGGGGGGAGGCGTGACGGGCGCGGGCGCAGGCGCGGATGCGGGTGTCGGCGCGGGTGCGGGTGCGGATGCCGCGGCGGGCAGGCCCGCGCCCGCTCCGTGCGCCTCAGCACCGGCTGCCGGCGGGCCACCAGCTGGACCCGCGCCCGGCGCCCCGGAGCCTCGTACGGCAGCCCGGGCCGCGGCGGGGCCCCCGCCGGGCGGGACCGGCGCTCCGGCGCCGCCGGGCACCGCTCCCCCGGGCGCGTGCGCGTCCGGTCCGGGCACGTAGCCCATCGCGGGCGCACCGCCGCCTCCGGAGAAGCTCACCCCGCGCTCGATCCGGTCCAGCCGGGCCATCACGGAACGCTCGTCCCCGTAGGCGGCCGGCAGCAGCACGCGGGCGCAGATCAGTTCCAGCTGCAGGCGGGGAGAGGTCGCGCCCCGCATCTCGGTCAGCCCCTGGTTGACGAGGTCGGCGGCGCGGCTGAGCTCGGCCGCGCCGAAGGTGCCGGCCTGGGCCTGCATCCGCTCGACGACGTCGGCGGGCGCGTCGATGAGGCCCTTCTCGGCCGCGTCGGGCACCGCGGCGAGGATCACGAGGTCGCGCAGCCGTTCCAGGAGGTCGGCGACGAAGCGCCGCGGGTCGTTGCCGCCCTCGATGACACGGTCGACGACCTCGAAGGCGGCGGCGCCGTCACCGGTGGCGAAGGCCTCGACGACGGAGTCGAGCAGCGAACCCTCGGTGTAGCCGAGCAGGGAGGTGGCCATGGCGTACGTCACACCGTCCGCCCCCGCACCGGCGAGCAGCTGGTCCATGACGGACATGGAGTCACGCACGGAACCGGCGCCGGCGCGCACGACGAGCGGCAGCACGCCGTCCTCGACGGGGATGTCCTCCTTCTGGCACACCTCGGCGAGGTAGTCCCGGAGGGTGCCGGGCGGCACGAGCCGGAACGGGTAGTGGTGGGTCCGCGACCGGATGGTCCCGATGACCTTCTCCGGCTCGGTGGTCGCGAAGATGAACTTCAGATGCTCGGGCGGCTCCTCCACCACCTTGAGCAGCGCGTTGAAGCCGGCCGACGTGACCATGTGGGCCTCGTCGATGATGTAGATCTTGTACCGGCTGCTCGCGGGGCCGAAGAAGGCCTTCTCACGCAGCTCACGGGCGTCGTCCACACCACCGTGGGAAGCGGCGTCGATCTCGATGACGTCGATCGATCCGGGCCCGTTCCTCGCCAGGTCACGGCAGGACTGGCACTCCCCGCACGGCGTCGGCGTCGGCCCCTGCTCGCAGTTCAGGCACCGGGCCAGGATCCGCGCGCTGGTCGTCTTGCCGCACCCGCGCGGCCCGCTGAACAGGTACGCGTGATTGACCCGGTTGTTGCGCAGCGCCTGCTGCAGCGGGCCGGTCACATGCTCCTGCCCGATGACCTCGGCGAACGACTCCGGGCGATAGCGGCGGTACAGCGCGAGAGACGACACGCATACGAGGTTATAGGCGCCCACTGACAACCCAACCGCCCCGCCGACGCAAGCGCCCCCCACGCACCCGCCAGAGCCGACCTACCCTTGCTGCCTTCCGGCCCTGGGGGAGTTCAGTCAGATAGCGCCGCGTGAGGGGCTGTGCACAGAGTACCTGATCGCGGCAGCCGGGAACGAGTTCGCGAGCACTCCTCTCGGTCATGTAATGTTTCCGACGGAGGATTCGCCTAGAGGCCTAGGGCGCACGCTTGGAAAGCGTGTTGGGGGCAACCCCTCACGAGTTCGAATCTCGTATCCTCCGCCAGCTCAGAGGGCCGGACCGCGCAAGCGGTCCGGCCCTCTGGCGTTCGCCCGTCTTGTGTTCGCCCGTCTGGTGGGCGGGGTGCACGGTGGGAGATCACCGGGTCGACGACCAGTCAGGAGTGACCGCCACCGCTGGAAGAGTGGTGACTGTGGCCGCTCCCGCCGACGGGTTCGTGGGAGCTCCCTCGGTGGGAGGCGGCGTGCTGGTTCAGGACCTTCATGATCTCCGAGGCCAGCGCATCCGCCAGGGTGGGTGCGAGGGATTCCGCCATTGCGGTCGCCAAGGCCTGCGCGAACAGTACCCTTTCCAGTTCCGAGGAACGGGAAGGCGGCCGGGCAAGGAACTCCACGGCCGCTTCCATCAAAGCTCCAGCCAGTGGGGCTTTTCCATGCTTGACACCGGTGCCGTTGTGCGTAATGCCGGCATCGCGCACCATTTCCTCGAAGACCTCGTCGATGAAGGCCTCCACGGGATCCCGTTCCGATTCTCCGCCGGACTCAGCTGCCATTGTCGTTCCTCAAGTCTTCGATTGCCTTACGGGACCTGCCCCCCCGGCGCCGACCACGCCGACGACCGGAAGGGCAGGGATGTCGCCTTTTCCTGTCAGCGGCGCATGAGCGCGGCCAGCAGCAGCGGGTGCTCGATGCCGGACTCCTCGCCACCGCGCTCCCCACGACGGCGCATCAGCGCGGCGAGCAGCAGCGGGTTCTGGATGATGGACTCGCCGCCCCGCTCCTCACGACGGCGCATCAGCGCCGCGAGCAGCAGCGGGTGCTGGATGATGGACTCCTCGCCACCGCGCTCCTCACGACGGCGCATGAGGGCCGCGAGCAGCAGCGGGTTCTGGATGATGGACTCGCCGCCCCGCTCCTCACGACGGCGCATCAGCGCGGCCAGCAGCAGCGGGTGCTGGATGATGGACTCCTCGCCACCGCGCTCCTCACGACGGCGCATCAGCGCGGCGAGCAGCAGCGGGTGCTGGATGATGGACTCGCCGCCCCGCTCCTCACGCCGACGCATCAGCGCGGCCAGCAGCAGCGGGTGCTCGATGATCTGCTCCTCACCGCGGTCCTCACGGCGGGCCAGCATCGCTGCCAGCAGGAGCGGGCCGAAGGCGGATTCCTCGCCGAACTCTTCCTGGCCGGCCTCGGCCTTTTCACGAGTGGGAGTCTCCGTCGTTGCCGTCATGGTTCCCTCTTTCTTCGACGCATGTTCAGCGGAGTTCTCGGCCTTTACCGGCCCAGCGCTCCGCCCTTCACCGCCATCGTCGAGGCGCACGGCGTCGGCCGCACTTCGATCATGCGCCAGATGGCTGGCGAATTCCCGAAAACGCGCGCACGTCGAATGCGGGAGTTATAGCGGCAGCAAATGCGGGAAGAGTTCTCGTTCCGGCCCGCCCCGCGGGCCTCGGCGCCGCGGGCCCCGGCCCGTACGTCAGCGGACCACCGTCATCACGATGACCACCGCTGACGCCGTGCCCGTCACCTCCACGCCCGCCACACCGGTGCCCGCGGCCGGCGCCGGCGGCGGCTTCCACTGATCACCCGACCGGCCCACCGGGTTCCCGGTGCCCGGGGCGGGCTGTGGTCGTGGGGCTTGAGGCGGAAGGCTGGGGGCACCCGGCGCCCATGAATCGACCGCTCGAACCCAGGCATACGCGTCACCCGGCACATCCCGGTCCACGCGATCCGGATTCCGGCCAGGAGCGGGCGGCGGACACCTCCGAGAAGCCCTCTGAGGAGTCTTCCGAGGAGTCGTTCGGGCCGGCGCCCGAGGTCGAGGAGCGCGCTCCGGACACACCGGTCGACCTGCCCGGACAGCGCTGGGGCGCGGCGGTGAAAGGCACCTTGAAGGAGTTCAAGGACGACGAGCTGACCGACCGGGCGGCCGCGCTGACGTACTACTCGGTGCTCTCGCTCTTCCCGGCCCTGCTGGTGCTGGTGTCGCTGCTCGGTCTGGCCGGCAGGTCGGCCTCCGAAAAGGTGCTGGACAACGTCAACCGGCTCGCGCCCGGCTCGGCCCGGGACATCCTCACCCGCGCCGTCCGCCAGTTGCAGGACAACGGCGGTCTCGGTTCGGTCATGGCCGTCGTCGGTCTGGTGCTGGCGGTGTGGTCCGCCTCCGGGTATGTCGCGGCGTTCATCCGCACCGCCAACGCGGTCTACGACATCCCCGAGGGACGCCCGGTGTGGAAGATCCTGCCGGTGCGGCTCGGGGTGACCGTCACGCTCATGGTGCTGGCCGTCATCAGCGCGCTGATCGTCGTCTTCACCGGCGGCGTCGCCCGGCAGGCGGGGAAGGCGCTCGGCATCGGCAACACGGCGCTGACCGTCTGGTCCATCGCGAAGTGGCCGGTGCTGATCCTGCTGGTCACGATCATGATCGCGATCCTGTACTGGGCGACGCCGAACGCCAAGGTGCGCGGCCTGCGGTGGGTCACGCCGGGCAGCTTCCTGGCCCTGCTGATCTGGCTGGCCGCCTCGGCCGGGTTCGCGGTCTACGTCGCCAACTTCGCGTCGTACAACAAGACGTACGGCACGATGGCGGGGGTGATCGTCTTCCTGATCTGGCTGTGGATCGGCAACCTCGCCATCCTGCTGGGCCTGGAGTTCGACGCGGAGACGGTACGGCAGCGGGCCCTGGCCGGTGGGCATCCGCCGGACGAGGAGCCGTACGCCACGCCGCGCGACACCCGCGCCTGGGACGAGGAGGACCGCCGCCGCCTGCGCGGCACCACGTGACGGCGCCGCCTCCCCGACCGCACCGGTCAGTACTGTCAGCCGACGATGCGTACCGGCTTCGTGACGGTCACCTGGTCGACGTCGGAGACCCGGACCGTGACCCTCATCGTCCAGGTCCCGGCCAGGGGGAGGGTGAGGGAACCGGTGCCCCAGTAGCCGCCCCGGTCGGTGAGCCGGGCGTCGACCGGGCCGATCCCGCGGGCGGGCAGCGTGAGCGACATCCGCAGTTCGGGGACGGTGGAGATACCGCCGTCGGACCCGTAGACCACGGCCTGCACGGAGTTGCCGCCCACCCGGCCGGGGTCGAGGGTGATCTGCACCTTGCCGCGGCCGCCGGGGGTGCCGACGTCGAAGGGGACCGTCGTGACCGAGGCCACCGGCAGACCGCCCGCGGTGGTCGCCGGACCTCGGGCCGCCTCGGCCTCGGCGCGGCCGGGCAGGGTGCCGGTGAGCACGGTGGTGATCACCAGCACCACCAGCCCGACGGCGACCTCGGCCAGCACGCAACGGCGCAGGAGGCGGCGGTCGTCGCCGGACACCTCGCCGTCCGCCTCGCCGGGCACCTCGGCTGCTGCCTCGCCGGCCGCCTCGACCGCATCGGTCACCCCGGCGGGCTCCGGCGGCAGGGACGGCAGCGACGGCGGGCCGCCCACCGGCTCGGAGACCCGCTCGGAGACCCGCTCGGCCACGGCCGCCTCCGCCCGCGCCGCCGGCAGCCGCGCCGTTCCGCGCCGGGACAGCCCGGCCGCCGCCACCAGCAGCACCACCGCCGCCAGCTTCGCGGTCAGCAGGCGGCCGTACGTGGTGCCGGTGACCTGGTCCCAGGAGCCGAGGCCCCGCCAGGACTGGTAGACGCCGGTGACCACGAGGACGGTCACGCAGGCGAAGGCGACGCGGGAGAACCGGGCGACGACGGCCGCCGGGACCCGGTGGTGGCTCAGCGTGCGCAGCAGGGCCGTCAGGCCGCCCAGCCAGACCGCCATGGCCAGCAGGTGCAGCACCGACGACGTCATCGCCGCCGGCACCTGGATCCCGGCCGACGCGTGCTCGGCGGACGCCCAGGTCAGCGCCAGGCCCACGGCGAGCACGGCGCCCGCCGCGAGCGCCCGGCGGGACCACGCCCCGGGCCCGCGCCCGCGCAGCCACCGGGCCCACACAGCCGCCGCCACCAGCAGCAGCGCGAGCCGGGCCAGCAGGGCCAGGCCCGGGCGGCCCGTCAGGGTGCGGGTCAGGGTGGAGGGGTCGAAGGCGGCTGACGGGCCCGCGCCCGTCTCGTAGGGGCCGCGCAGCACCAGCAGGGCGAGCGTGGCGGCGAGCAGCGTCCACCAGCCCGCTGCCAGGGGCCGCCGCAGCGCGCCCCACTCGGGCGGCCGGCACAGCACCACGAACGCGGCCGTGCCGATGAGCAGGGCCGCGGCCAGGTACGCCAGGTAGCGGACGATGGTGAAGAGGCTGCCGGTGACCGGGTCCTCGACCGGGCCGGTGCCCACGGGCGCCGTGGTCGCGGAAGGCCGGCCGATGGAGAAGGTGAAGGCGCCGGACACCGGGTGGCTGTCGGCGGAGACGACCCGCCACGCCACGACGTACGTGCCCTCGGACAGGTCGGCGGGCAGCGGCACCCGCACCGTGTCGGAGCCGCCGGGGCCGTGCTGGGCGCCGCCCGTGCGGATTCGCCGGTTGCCGGGGTCCAGGAGGCGCACCGAGTCGTCGAGCAGTGCGACGGACTCGGTGAAGGTCAGGGTGAGGCGGCGGGGGGCGGAATCGAGGACGGTGCCGTCGGCGGGGTCGCTGGAGCGCAGGGCCGCGTGGGCGGACGCCGGGACCGCGCCGCCGAGGACGAGCAGGATCAGCAGGGCGCCGAGCAGGGCGAGGCGCGGCGGTCGCCGCGGCCCCCGGCGGGCTGATCCGAGGCGCCGGGGCCCCCGGCGGGCCGGCCCGGCACGGTGCGCTGTGTCACCCGTCACGTCGTATGTCGAACTGATCGCCACGCTCCGTCACTCTCCGCCGTCCGGTCGTCCCGTCTTGGCCCTTCCGTAGAGGTACGCACGCGAGTGCCCGCCCGCTCACCACGTCGGCCGCGCCGACACCCCGCCGTCGACGACGAGGTCGTGCCCGGTGATCCAGGAGGCGAGCGGGGAGGCGAGGAACACGCAGGCGTCGCCCACGTCCTCCGGCCGTCCGAGCCGCCCCGCGGGCGCCGCCGCCCGCCATCGCCGCACCCCCTCCGGCCAGTCCTCGGCCAGTCCCGGGCGGTCGATCAGGCCGGGCGAGACCGTGTTGACCCGGATGCCGTGCGGGCCGTACTCCAGGGCGGCGGAGCGGGCGTGCATCACGACCGCCGCCTTGGACGCGCTGTAGTGCGCGTGCAGCGGGGCGGGCTGCCGTCCCTCGATGGAGGCGATGTGCGTCACGGAACCCCCGCCGGCCTGCTTCCGCATGATCTCGGCGGCGGCCTGCGTGCAGGCGAAGACGCTCGACAGGTTGGCGTCGACGACCGACCGCCACTCGGCCGCCGTCATGCCGGGCAGTTCCCGGACCGGCTGCACGCCCGCGTTGTTGACCAGCGCCGTGAGCCGCCCGCCGCCCCACTCGGCCGCCTCCCGCACGACCCGCGCGCACGTCTCCTCGTCGGTGAGGTCGCCCCGCAGTACGACGGCCCGTCCGCCCGACGCCTCGATGCGGCGGGCCACGTCGCGCGCCGCGTCCACCGCCGTACGGCAGTGCACGGCGACCGCCGCGCCCTCCTCCGCCAGCCGCACCGCGATGCCCCGCCCGAGACCGCCGCTCGCGCCCGTGACCAGGGCGACCTGGCCCGCCAGCAGGGAGGTCATGGGCGGCACAGCCGCGCGATCCGCGCCGCCTCGGCGGGATACCGCGCGGTCAGCGCGGCCGCGTCGCCGTGCTCGTAGTCGGCGTAGGTGAAGCCGGGCGCCATCGTGCAGCCGAAGAACGTCCACGCCCCGCCCGCGGCGACCCGTCCGCCCATCCAGGTGCCGGCCGGGACGGTCAGCTGGGGCTGCTGGCCGTTCAGGACGTCCGGCCCGAGGACGGCGCCGGCGGAGGCGCCGTCCGGGGCGAGGAGCAGCAGTTCCAGCGGGTCGCCCAGGTAGAAGTGCCAGATCTCGTCGGTGGGCAGCCGGTGCAGGGCGGAGAAGTCGTCCGCGGTCAGCAGGGCGACGATCGCGGTGCCCTCCGGTCGCCCGTCGGCGCGCTCGGGGCCCGCCCAGGTACGGCGGAACAGGCCGCCCTCACGCGGGATCGGCTCCATCCGGTAGTGGGCGACGAGGTCTTCCGGAGTCATCCGGCGAGGCTACCGCCCGCCCTCGGCCCGCTTGTGGAGGAACGCCAGCCGGGCCGTCTTGGCGGGCAGGTACACGTCCGGGAGGTCGACCTCGGGGAGCACGACCACCGGGCCCGCCGTGAAGCCCTGGCGAAGGAAACGGGCGACCGCCTTCTCGTTGCGCACGTCGGGGTCGACCACGATCCGGCGCCGGTCCGGGCCGGTCAGGAGGTGGGCGGTGACGACGCCGAGCAGCGCCGCCGTCCAGCCGGGACGCGGGCCGCCCGGCCCGGCGGGTGCGAGCAGCAGGTGCAGGCCGACGTCGCCGGGGCGCACCTCGTAGCACTCGCCGACCCGGTCGGCCCGCGGGTCGTACGTCTGCACCAGCGCGGCGGGTTCGCCGTCCTTGACGATCAGGAAGGCGTGGTGGGTGTCGAGGCCGGCCAAGTGGGCGTAGATGTCGGTCACCTGGTCGCGCGTCAGGCCGTTCATGCCCCAGAAGGCGGCGCGTTCCTCGCGGACCCAGCGGTGGACCGTGGCGGCGTCGCCGTACGGGTCGAGGGGCCGGATGCGGACGGTGCCGAAGCCGTCGACGGTCTCCTCGTGGACCGGGGCGGGCGGGATGTCAGGCATGGCTCTCCTTCTCGAGGCGGGCGAAGTCGGTGACGACCGGGACGAGGTCTCCGGTGAGCCACCGGGGGAGCTGGTCGCGGTGGTGGGGCGAGCCGGGGACCCCGGAGGCGCCGAACGGGACCACCCACCGGCTGTCCTCGCGCCGGGCCAGGTCCCACACGTAGCGGGCGGCCGGACCGCGCGCGGCCCGATCGGTCACGCCGGGCACGCCGGAGGTGCACAGCACGCAGTCGTGGTCGCCGGACAGGGCCGGTTCGCCGTACCCGGAGGCGGGAGTGGGCAGCGCCCGCCAGGGGGCGAGGCGGTGGGTGTCGCCCCAGGTGCCTTCCGGACCGGTGGCGGCCACCTCCTCCAGGGCCGCGCGGACCATGGCCGGGCGGTCGACGCCGTACAACTCCTCGGCCCGCAGCAGGTGTTCGAGGGCCAGGCCGATGCGCGGCGGCAGGGCGAGCCAGGGAAGGAAGACCTCCGGGTAGGCGGGCGGCACGCCCAGCGCGGCGAACGCCGGGTGCGCGGCGAGCCGGCGTACGACCGCCCCGCGCACCGCCGCGTAGCCGGCCGCGTCGGCGCTGTCCGCGTCCATCCGGCGGTCCCAGCGCAGCAGGCGGTCGCGCAGGGCGGCGGCCTCGGGGGACAGGCCGTCCAGGGCCGCGAGGAGGTCCAGCAGGGGCGCGGCGGAGGCGAGGTGGGTGTCCATGTGGATCGCCGCCATGTCGCCGGGTGCCCACCGGTCCTTTTCCGCCAGCAGGGCGGTGATGCGGTCGGCGCGGTGCGGCGGGGCGAACTCGACGCCGAGGGCCGCCGCGGGGCCGCGCTGGTTGGCCATCACCGCGACGCCGTCGGTCAGGCCGGCCCGCGGGGGTTGGTGCCAGCCCCGCCACTCGTGACCGGGCTCCCACGCGGGTACGAGCCGGACGCGGTTCGCCGCGGAGCGCACGGGCACCCGGCCCGCCACCCGGTGCAGCACGCCGCCCTCGGTGTCGCCGGCCAGTACGACGTTGACCGGCTCGGCCCACAGGTCGACGGCGCGGTCGACGTCACCGACCCGACGCGCCCTCAGCAACGGGAGCAGGGCGCTGAAGCCGAGGTCACCGGTGACCCGGGGCGGGTAGCGCAGCGCCAGGGCGAGGGGGACGGGGATGCCGGGGGCGCCTGCAGTCGGCGGTGTCCCGGCCTCCGTCCCCCCGCCGTCCTGGCCCTCCGGCACACCGCCGTCCAGGCCCTCCGGGCCGCCGATGATCACCGGTCCGCGGGCGGTTTCGAGGATCTCGATCTCGATCGGTTCCTCCCCGGCCACCTCGACGGTCTCGGTGTGGCGTGAGGCGCGGTGCCAGGCGCCGTCCGGGCCGAGGGCCTGCACGCCCGCGCCGGTGCGTCTGAGGCGCTCCCGGTACAGGTCCTGGTAGTCGGCCATGGCGTTGGTGATCGCCCAGGCGACCGTGCCCGTGTGGCCGAAGTGGGCGATGCCGGGAACGCCGGGGACGGCGAGGCCGACGACGTCGAACTCGGGGCAGGAGAGGTGGATCTGCTGGTAGACGCCCGGGTCCTCGATGAAGCGGTGGGGGTCGCCCGCGAGGACGGCGTGCCCGGTCGCGCTCCGCTCGCCGCTCACCAGCCAGCCGTTGCTGCCCGAGGTGCCCGGCCCGTCGGCGGCGAACAGGCCGACCGCCTCGGGCCCGAGGTGCGCCAGGGCCTGTTCGCGCCAGAGCTTGGCCGGGAAACCCGCGAAGAGGATGTGCGTGGCGAGCCAGACGCCGAGCGGGGTCCACGGCTGCCAGCGGCCGGGGCGCAGGCCGGTCGCGGCGAACTCGGGCGCCGCGGCCCGCGGGAGTTCCGCGTTGACCCCGTCGACGTACGCCAGGACCCACTCGGCGGTCTCCGGGTCCTGTTCCGCCAGGCTCGCCCAGCAGCGGCGGGCGGTGTCGTCGAGGCGGGCGCGGCGGGCGAACACGTCCCAGGGCAGGGCCGCGGCGCCGAGGAAGGACGCCGAGGTGCCCTGGGCGCGGTGCCGCTCGACCTCCAGCTGCCAGGCCCGGTCGCGGGCGGTGACGACGCCCTGGGCGCGGGCGAGTGCGCGGGCGTCGTCGGCGCGCAGATGCGGGATGCCCCAGGCGTCGCGACGGATCTCGGCTGCCATCCGCGACCCCCTTTCACTTAAGTAAGCCTTGCCTAACCAATCGGACGGAATCGTACGTCAGGGGGTGAAGGCGCCATACGGCCGGAGCGTCCTACCGTGCCGGGAAGGCCATACGGCCGGAGCGCCGCACCGTGCCGGGAAGGCCATACGGCCGGAGCGCCGCACCGTGTCGGGAGGGGCACACGGCCAGGAGGGCCGTACGGCCGGAAAGGCGCACCGCGCGCGGCCACGATCGGTCCGCGGGATCATCGACCCATGGACGTCACCCTGCACCTCGCCCAGGACCCCGAGGCCGACGAGCTCCTCGGGCGCTCCCCGCTCGCCGCGCTCGTCGGGATGCTGCTGGACCAGCAGGTCCCCATGGAGTGGGCGTTCAAGGGACCCCGCACGATCGCGGACCGGCTCGGCGCCGACGACCTGGACGCGCACGACATCGCCGTGCAGGACCCGGAGGCGTTCGCGGCCCTGCTGGCCGAGAAGCCGGCCGTGCACCGCTATCCCGGCTCCATGGCCAAGCGCGTCCAGGAGCTGTGCCAGTACCTGGCCGAGCACTACGACGGCAACGCCGAGCTGGTCTGGAAGGGCGTCACCGACGGACGCGAGCTGCTGCGCCGCCTGCAGGAGCTGCCCGGGTTCGGCAGGCAGAAGGCGCAGATCTTCCTGGCCCTGCTGGGCAAGCAGCTCGGCGTGCGCCCGGAGGGCTGGCAGGAGGCCGCCGGCGCGTACGGCGAGCCGGGGTCGTTCCGCTCCGTCGCCGACATCACCGGGCCGGAGTCGCTGGCCAAGGTGCGCGCCCACAAGCAGGAGATGAAGGCGGCCGCAAAGGCGGCGAAGAGCGCCCGCGGCTGAACGGTCGAACGGGACGGTCGGGCGAGCGAGCGGGACAGTGGAGCGAGACTGTCGGGCGAGCTGGACCATCGGGCGGCCGGACGGCCGTAAGCCGACCGGCCCGCCTCCGGTGGCGGCCCGGCCGGGGCCGGTCCCAGCATGGACCATGAACGAGGCACCGACCGGCTCCCCACAGGGCCCTCACTACGACGACCGCAAGGTCCACGCCGCAGGCCACGTACCGGGCCCGCACGAACCCGAGCCGCCCCTCGAAGGACCCCTGCACGCGCTGTCCCATGCCGCCTGGCAGGTCGTCCTGCTCACCGGTGTGGCGTCCCTCGTCCTGGGCGTCCTGCTGCTGGTCTGGCCGGGCCCCTCGCTGCTCGCCGTGGGCATCCTGTTCGCCCTGTACCTGCTGATCAGCGGCGTCTTCCAGCTGGTCGCCGCGTTCGGCACGCACCGGACGACGTCCCTGCGCGTGCTGGCCTTCGTCAGCGGCTCCCTGTCGATCCTGCTGGGTCTGTTCTGCCTGCGCGGGCCCATGCGCTCGATCCTGCTGCTCGCCCTGTGGATCGGGATCGGCTGGCTCATCCGCGGGATCACCCAGACCCTCGCCGCCGCCTCCGACCGGTCCATGCCGGCGCGCGGCTGGCAGATCTTCCTCGGGATCCTCGCCTTCCTGGCCGGGATCGTGCTGATCGTCTCGCCCTTCGCGTCGGTCGCCGTGCTCACCCTGGTCGGCGGGATCTGGCTGGTCGCGGTCGGCGTCGTGGAGATCGTCACCGCGCTGCGCATCCGGGGCGTGGCCCGGCAGGTACCGCGCGCCCTGTGACCGGCCCCCGGTACGCCGAACGGGCGGATTCCGCGTCCGCATGACGCACACCGGGCGTGCCGGGGGAAGCCACCCGGCGTGAGCACCGCACGACGCCTCCCGCGCGGCCGCGCCTGGCCGCGGCTGCTCGTGCTGCTGTTCGTCCTGCTGGTGCCGGCCGCGCACACCGACGTCCTGACCCCACCGGCGATGTCCGTGCAGACCGCCGAGTACGACGCCCCGGACACGGCCGTACGGCCCCCGGCACCCGCCGCTCACCGTCCCGCCGCGCCCCCGCGCCCGGCCCCCGTCCCGGCCGCCGCGCCCGCCGCGCGCGCCGTGCCCGGGGCCCGCCCGGGCGCCGCGCCGCCGCTGCCGCCGTACGCCCTGCGGGCCCGGCGCTCCGTGGTCCTGCGCTGCTGACCGGCCCTCCTCCCCCGGCCCGTCGGCACCAACGCAAGGAGCACTCCCATGCCCACAGACATGCCCACCGACCCGTACGCGGTCCTGCGCGCCCTGCTGCGCGCGGAGGCCGTGCGCAGCGCGTCCCGGCCGCAGCGCACGGAAGCGGAACCGCGGCCGGCCGAGCAGCAGCGGCGCGGCTGACCGCGGGGCCGGGCGCCGCCGGACGGCGCCCGGCCCACCCCGGCGGCTTTCGGTCATCCATGCGGACATGTCCCGGCAAGCCGGTCGCGACCACCCCCTTTGACCGACATGGCCGGAATCTTCGTCTACTTGTCCCGCCCCGCCCCGGCCCGGAGGCTGCGCCCGGCGAGGCTTGCCCGGTAGGCTTTCCGTGTGATCTTCAAGCGCATCGGAAACGGCCGGCCGTACCCCGACCACGGCCGGGAGAGCACCCGGCAGTGGGCGGACGTCGCGCCACGCCCGGTCCGCCTCGATCAGCTCGTGACGACCAAGGGGCAGCTCGACCTGGAGACCCTCCTGGCCGAGGACTCGACCTTCTACGGCGACCTGTTCGCCCACGTCGTCAAGTGGCAGGGCGACCTGTACCTGGAGGACGGACTGCACCGCGCGGTGCGGGCGGCGCTCCAGCAGCGCCAGGTACTGCACGCGCGCGTCCTGGAGCTGGACTGACGCCCTCCCGCGCACCGGGTTGGACCTTTCGGGTTGACTGAGCGGCGTCCAATGATCATCTAGTAGGAATCACCGCCCGGGCGCACTACGCTGCGCCCATGAGCATGCTGACTCCCCCGGGCATGGGCGGGAAGTACCGGATCACGGGGGACACGTACCCGCGGATGCGGCCGCGCCGACGGCACGGAAGGCTCCTGGTCGCCGCGACGGCGTCGGTCGCCGTGCTCGGTCTGCTCGGCTGGGGCACCCTGCAGCTCATCGACGTCTTCACCGGCGGCGGAGAGAAGGACTCGGGGGCCCGCACCAAGGCGGCCTGCGCGGCCCAGGCGCGGCCGTCGGCCACCCCGGCCGCGCTGCCCCGACCCGCGCAGATCACGGTCAACGTGTTCAACGCCACGCCCCGCAGCGGGCTGGCCAAGGAGACCGCCGACGAACTGAAGAAGCGCGGCTTCAAGATCGGCGACATCGGCAACGCGACCAAGGAGTACGACAAGAAGGTCAAGGGCACCGGGCTGCTGCTCGGCCCGGCCGCGTCGCTGAAGACCTCGCTGCCCGTGCTCGCCACCCAGATCGCCTCCGCCGAGCAGCGCGCCGACGCGGCCCGCAAGGGCACCGACGTCGACCTGATCATCGGCAGCGGCTTCAAGGCGCTCACCAAGAAGGCGGACGCCGACAAGGCACTGGCCACGCTGGCCGAGCCCCGGCCGACGCCCGCCCCGAGCAAGAAGAAGGGCTGCTGAGCCCGGCGGACGCGGCGCTGAGCCCGGCGAGGGAGAGCCGCTGAACCCGGTGGGCCCTCCTCCGCCGAACCCGGCAGGCTCCGTGGGCGGGGAGGCCACCCGGGGCCGGGCCCGCCCGGGGACCGGCCCGCCCGGGCCTATTCGGCGGCGCCGTAGAGCCGGTCGCCCGCGTCGCCCAGGCCCGGCACGATGTAGCCCTGCTCGTTGAGGTGGTCGTCGACGGCGGCCGTCACCACCGTCACCGGGGTGCCCGCCAGCTCGCGCTCCATGACCTCGACGCCCTCCGGGGCGGCCAGCAGCACCACGGCGGTCACGTCGTCGGCGCCGCGCCTGATCAGCTCCCGGATCGCGGCGACCAGCGTGCCGCCGGTGGCCAGCATCGGGTCCAGGACGTACATCTGGCGGCCGGAGAGGTCCTCGGGCATGCGCGTGGCGTAGGTGGAGGCCTGCAACGTCTCCTCGTTGCGGATCATGCCCAGGAAGCCCACCTCGGCAGTCGGCAGGAGCCGCATCATGCCGTCCAGCATGCCGAGCCCGGCGCGCAGGATCGGCACGACCATCGGACGCGGGTGGGACAGCTTGACCCCGGTGGTCGCCGCGACCGGCGTGTTGATGTCGACCTGCTCGGTGCGCACGTCGCGCGTGGCCTCGTAGGCGAGCAGGGTGACCAGCTCGTCGGCGAGACGGCGGAAGGTCGCGGAGTCGGTGCGGCGGTCGCGCAGCGTGGTGAGCTTGTGGGCGACCAGAGGGTGGTCGACGACGTGGAGACGCATGACCACACAGTAACCGGGCCCGCCGGGGCCGGCGTCCTCACCAGGCACAAGCCGCCACACCGGCATTCACTCCGGAGCCGGCATCAAACCACTCACCCGAGGGAAAGCGGGAGGGACGGACCAGGGTGGTGAACCGATGCCTGAGCTGTCTGAGCTGTCTGAGCTGCCGGAAAGCGGACCGGAAGCCGAACCGGAGGGCGAACCGGAAACAGAATCCGAGCCGGAGTCCACCGCGCGGGACACCTCCGCACGGGACACCTCCGCACGGGAGACCTCCGAGCGGGAGACCTCCGAGCGCGAAACCGATGCCGAGCGCCGCAGGCGCCGCGCCCAGTTCCTGCGCGACCTCGCCGAGGCCCGTGAGCTGCGCGCCCGGGTCCAGCCCCGGCGCGCCAAGGCGGCCCGGCTGCGCCACGCGCTGCGCATGCGGACGTTCCGCTGGTAGGACCAGCCGCTCCGCCGCGCCGGGAAGATCTTCGGGGCACACGGGTGTTGACCGGGTGGCCGTGCATGGACTCGGGGGAAAGCCGCGTACGATCCGCTGGTGGCGGCAACGAGTGTGCTGGTGAGTGCTTGACCGACGCGCCCGCGGACGCGCGGTCGAAACTGCCGGACACAGGGAGCCGAAGACGTCCCCTGAACGCCTTGTTTCTGCCACGATTCCGAGTGGGTGGGGCTCGGAGCCCGAGCTCTCCCCGCCCGTAGCCTCCGCCGGGGGGATCCCCAACCGGCACGCCTAAGAACAGTGGGAGAGTCACGGTGTACTTCGCCGCACTGCTCGCGCGCACCGAAGACGGGTGGGAAGCGAGCGACACAGAACTCCTCGACAACGTGGAGACCCTGTCGGATCTGGCCGACCTCGCCCGGGAAGCCTCCGCCGACGAGGACACGGTGCTCGTTCTCATCGAGCAGGAGGACGAGTGGTTCGGCGTCGTCCGGATCGACGGCGAGGACGACCCTCGTATCTACGTCTCGGACGCCGCAGCCGCCGCCCGCAGCAGTTACGGCGAGATCCTGCTCACCGACGAACTGCTCGGAAGGGAGCCCGGCGACGACGGCCCCGACCTGGACTCCCTGGACCTCGACGGCACGGAGGACGGAGAGGACGAGGACGGCGACGAGGACGCCCCGTCCGCCGAGTCCGTGCCGCACGGCCCGGTCGGCGACAGCGAGATCCTCGACGACCTCGGCGTCAGCGCGAAGGAGCTGCGGCTGCTCGACGAGGACGCCCTGACCGCGATCGCCGAGGCCCTGGGCGCCTCGGAGGTACTGGAGACCGTCCGCTGACCTCACCGACCGCACCCCGTACGGCCGACCCGGTACGCGATCCCTGGCGGGCCGCGATGCGGCTCGCCCTGGCCGAGGCCGAGCAGGCCGGCCGGGGCGGGGACGTGCCGGTCGGCGCCGTCGTGCTGGCCCCGGACGGTACGACGGTGCTCGCCGCCGGGCACAACGAACGGGAGGCCACCGGCGACCCCACCGCCCACGCGGAGGTGCTGGCGATCCGCCGGGCCGCCGCCGGGCTCGGCGGGTGGCGGCTGACCGGCTGCACGCTCGTCGTCACGCTGGAGCCCTGCACGATGTGCGCGGGCGCGCTCGTGCAGTCCCGCGTGGACCGGGTCGTCTACGGCGCCCGCGACGAGAAGGCCGGCGCGGCCGGTTCCCTGTGGGACGTGGTGCGCGACCGGCGGCTCAACCACCGTCCGGAAGTGATCGAGGGCGTGCTCGCCGACGACTGCGCCCGGCTGCTCACGGACTTCTTCCGGAACCGCTGAATACCGATTTCTGAGCTGGGCCGGTCTTGCTGTAGGGTCTCCCTCGGTAGCGTGTCCGAGCGGCCGAAGGAGCTCGCCTCGAAAGCGAGTGTGGCGCAAGTCACCGAGGGTTCAAATCCCTCCGCTACCGCTTGCGGAAGGGCCCCGTCGTGAGACGGGGCCCTTCGTGTGCTTACGGACGGACCCTCAAGTGCGCGTCGCCGACGGGGGAGAACAGCGGCGCACACCCCGCAGTGGGGTCCGTCCGGGCCCTTGGGACTCCTGCCAGATCCGCCGGGCTTGGTTCCATGGTGGCCCCCGGCGGCGCCGCGCGGACCCGGCGAAAGCCCCTGATACGCGGGCCGTTGGTCCCTAAAGACGATGTGAGGAAGACGACCCGGGGGTTACACTCGCCGCCGGCAACAGGGGGCCCTCGGGGCACAGCAGTCACAGGGGAGGCCGCGGTGGCGGTGAACTTGAAGAAGATCGCCGTCTACCTGCTCGCGGTCTTCGCGCTGTACGTGATCATCACGGACCCGGCCCGGGCGGCCGACTACGTCCAGATAGGCTTCGAGGGCATATCGGACGCCGCCAAGGCTCTCGGCGACTTCGCGACCTGGGTCGTCAACGGAGGTAAGTCATGATCCGCCATCTGGTCCTCTTCAAGCTCGACGAGGGCGTCGAGCGTGACGACCCGCGCGTCGTGGAAGGCTACGACGCCTTCCGCTCGCTGGAGGGAAAGATCCCCGAGATCCGGTTCTGGGAGCTCGGCTGGAACCTCAGCGACCGGCCCATCGCCTACGACTTCGCCATCAACTCCGGCTTCGACGACATCGCCGGCCTGCGTCGCTACGTCGAGCACCCGGAGCACCAGGCGGGGGTCGCACTGTGGAAGCAGTTCTCCACCTGGGTGATCGCCGACTACGAATACTGAGCCCGGCGTCTTCCGAGCCCTCCGCCGCGACGGCGGGGGGCTTTCTCGCGTTCACCGGCCAACTCGTCCCTCAACACGGCGTTATACGGTGCTTGCACACAGTGCACATGTCTTGTGATGCTATGACCGCTTTTGACGGATGAGTTGACCGATGTATGACCGATGAAGAGGTGGCGTTGACCGTGTCGGCCAGTACTGCGCCTCCCCAGGACGTCACCGATCCCGCGCCCGCTCCCGACCCCACTCCCGACCCCGCCCCCGACCCCGCCCCCGACTCCGCGCCCGCCGCCGACCGGCGCAGCCGCGGCGCGGACACCCGGGCCCTCACCCAGGTGCTCTTCGCCGAGCTCAAGCAGTTGCGGCCGGGCACCCCCGAGCACGACCGGGTGCGCGGTGCGCTGATCGAGGCCAACCTCCCGTTGGTGCGCTACGCCGCCGCCCGCTTCCGCTCCCGCAACGAGCCGATGGAGGACGTGGTCCAGGTCGGCACCATCGGGCTGATCAACGCCATCGACCGCTTCGACCCGGACCGGGGCGTGCAGTTCCCGACGTTCGCGATGCCGACGGTCGTCGGCGAGATCAAGCGGTACTTCCGCGACAACGTCCGCACCGTCCACGTACCGCGCCGCCTCCACGAACTGTGGGTGCAGGTCAACAGCGCCACCGAGGACCTGACGACCGCCTTCGGGCGCAGCCCGACGACCGCCGAGATCGCCGAGCGGCTGCGCATCACCGAGGAGGAGGTGCTCTCCTGCATCGAGGCCGGGCGGTCGTACCA
The DNA here is from genome assembly GCF_055569945.1 of Streptomyces sp. NPDC031340. Lineage (NCBI taxonomy): Bacteria > Bacillati > Actinomycetota > Actinomycetes > Kitasatosporales > Streptomycetaceae > Streptomyces > Streptomyces sp. NPDC031340. The sequence continues at coordinate 53,211 of NZ_JBVIIE010000021.1, read as the reverse complement.
CGCGACCTCCCTGGAGGCCGCCCAGGAGGGCGACGGGCTGCCGGGGCTGCTGGACCGGCTCGGCTACGAGGACCCGGCGCTGGACGGCGTGGAGCACCGCGATCTGGTCCGGCATCTGCTCGTCCAACTCCCCGAGCGGGAACAGCGAATCCTTCTTCTGCGGTACTACAGCAATCTCACCCAGTCGCAGATCAGCGCGGAACTCGGCGTGTCACAGATGCACGTCTCACGGCTACTCGCGCGTAGCTTTCAGCGGCTGCGGTCCGCGAACCGCATCGAGGCATAAGAGGCGCACGGGAGCACACCGGGAACACGTCAGGAACTCCGCAGTTCGCAAGCAGGATCGACGGGTCACCGATGCGAGCGAATCGCCCACCAGCACTCTTCCCGACAGTTTCGCGCTGAAAAAGCCTCAGACCCCCTCTTTCCAGGGCCGATTCGACTCTTACGTGTCGACATGTCACTACAGCGTGTTGCCGACATGTGACATTCTTCCGGAAGCGCGTTTGCCGCGGCTTCGGCTCCGGTATTCAGGTGAAGGCTGCGTTCCTCGATGGGACGTTCGCCGCGACCGTCCCGCGACCCAGAGGGGGTGGCATGTCCGTAGAACAGGGCAGCTCCAAGGTGCTCACGCTCACGAAGAGCGAGGTGGCGCCCGCAGAGCCCGACGTGCTCGACGACGTGGTGGCTCTCGAGGCCGCGCCGGCCCCGGCCCTCCCGGCCTCGGAGACCATCGACACCCGCACCCTGTCCCGCTCCCTCTTCCTGCGGCTGGCCGCCCTCGACGAGAACAGCCCCGAGCGCGCGTACGTCCGGGACACCCTGATCGAGCTCAACCTCCCGCTGGTGCGCTACGCGGCCGCCCGCTTCCGCTCGCGCAACGAGCCGATGGAGGACATCGTCCAGGTCGGCACCATCGGCCTGATCAAGGCGATCGACCGCTTCGACTGCGAACGCGGCGTGGAGTTCCCGACGTTCGCGATGCCGACGGTCGTCGGCGAGATCAAGCGGTTCTTCCGCGACACCTCGTGGTCGGTGCGCGTGCCGCGCCGCCTCCAGGAACTGCGGCTGGCCCTGACGAAGGCCAGCGACGAGCTCTCGCAGAAGCTGGACCGCTCGCCGACGGTCACCGAACTCGCCGGCGCGCTCGGCGTCTCGGAGGAGGACGTCGTCGACGGCCTCGCGGTCGGCAACGCCTACACCGCCTCCTCGCTGGACTCCCCGGCGCCCGAGGACGACGGCGGCGAGGGCTCCCTCGCGGACCGCCTCGGCTACGAGGACAGCGCCCTGGAGGGCGTCGAGTACCGCGAGTCCCTCAAGCCCCTGCTGGCCAAGCTCCCGCCCCGGGAGCGGCGGATCATCATGCTGCGCTTCTTCGCCAACATGACCCAGTCGCAGATCGGCGAGGAGGTGGGCATCTCCCAGATGCACGTCTCGCGACTGCTGACCCGGACCCTGTCCCAGCTCCGCGAGGGGCTCATCTCCGACTGAGGGGTTCCGTCCAGTTCTCAGACAGGGGTTCCCTTCCGGGGGGTTCTCTTCTGACGGGGCGTCAGCCACACTGGCGCGATGCTTCGCGGGTCTTCTCGGACTACGACGACATGGACACCCGGCCGTCGGCGCGCCCTGATCGGCGCGTCGGCGGCCGTCGTCTGCCTGGGCGGCGTCCTGGGCGCCTGCGCCGGCGACGACGGGGGCGGCGGATACGTCGCGACCGGTGCGGCGGGCGGGCCGCCGGCGGCCTCGGGCGCGGCCGCGGCGCCGACGGGCGGGGTGCGGCTGGTTCCGCTCGACGGGGACGGCGGGAACGGCGGCGCCTCGAGTGACGGTGGCGGCGAGGGTGACCGGCGGGCGGCGGGTGCGAGTCCGGCCGCGGATGCGGGCGGCTCAACGGCTCACGGCGGTGCTCCGGACCCCGGTGGCACTCCCCGGGACACGCCGACGACGGCGTCCGGCACGCACGGCGGTACCGGCGGGCCGGGCGACGGCACGCCCTCCTCCGGGGGTGGGCCGGCCGGCCCGGGCTCTCCGGCGCCGACGCCCGCTCAGCCGACTCCCGGTCAGCCGACGCCCGCCGGCCCCGCCGTGCTGAGCTGGGGCGAGCCGGAGCGGGAGGCGACGGACCGGCGGTGGTGCGAGAAGGTGACCGTCGCCTTCGACAACTCCGGCGGCAGCGCGGTGCGTTCGGGCACCGTCACGTTCGGCACCCATGTCGTCGGCGCGCTCGGCGTCGACTGGGGGACCGTCGAGTCCACTGTGGGACTTCCGGCGCCGATCGGGGCCGGCACTCGGACGGAGCGGACCTGGACGGTGTGCGTGGACTGGTGGCGGGTGCCGCTCGGCATGCACATCGAGACGCGGGACGTCTCCGTCCGGTGGGAGTAGCCGGGCAGCCCGGCCGCCGGGGGCGGCTCGGGCGCGGTCCGTTCTACTTGAACGCCAGCCAGGCCACCGCGGCGACGATCGCGACGGCGACCACGATGCCGACGATCAGGCCGACGCGCGGGCCGGACGACGCGGCCGCCTGCTGCTGGGCCGGCGGCGCCTCGTCGACGAAGGCACGGAACATCTGGGTGCTGCCTGCGGGGTCGTGGTTGCCCTGGGGGCCCTGGGGGTTAGCCATAGCCCGGAACACTAGCGAATACCGGGTGGGGACCCAAGTGCGGGGCGGCCCATCACCACGGACGCCCCCACCTGCGCGTTTACGTCCGCAATACTTGCCTTTGCCAAGTTTTTGGGCCGCGCCCGCCGATTTTGTTTGCCTGCAGCAACCAACAACTCCTATGGTTGCCCTAAGCAACGAACGTGGGAGGTGTCATGGCCGAGCGGGCGCAGTACGAGGAACTGATCCGCCAGTTCAGCGCCTTCGGTGCCGTGAAACGGGAGCTGGGGCGCATCCTGCCGCACGACTGCCCCAGCGGTTCCGCCGCCGTCCTGACGCTCCTCGGACGCCACGGCGACATGCGCATGAGCAAGCTCGCGGAGCTGCTCTCGGTGGACATGTCGGTCACCAGCCGCCACGCCGCGCACCTCGCCGACCAGGGCTGGATCGACCGCTCCCCCGACCCGTCGGACAAGCGGTCCCGGATCCTGCACCTCACACCCGCGGGCCGCGCCCAGCTGGAGGCGCTGTCCGAGCGCACCGCTCAACTGCTCGCCGACCGCCTGAGCGACTGGAGCGACGACGAGGTCGCACAGCTCACCCGGCTCATGGCGCGGCTCAGGTCGAGCTTCGACGACTGCCGCTCCACCGCGCCCCGGCACGCGCCGCCCACACTCGCACCGACCACCCGTACACCCGCAAGCACGTAAGAGAAGGAAGCCCATGGCAACGACCACACCAGCCGGTGTGCGGGCCCACGCCAAGCACGGGGGAGCCTCCTCCGGCGGCGCTCCGATGACGCACCGGCAGATCATGGAGGCGCTCTCCGGGCTGCTGCTCGGGATGTTCGTGGCGATCCTGTCGTCGACGATCGTCTCCAACGCCCTTCCGGAGATCGTCGGCGACCTCGGCGGCGGTCAGTCCGCCTACACCTGGGTCGTCACCGCCAGCCTGCTGGCGATGACGGCGACGACTCCCCTGTGGGGCAAGCTCTCCGACCTGTTCAGCAAGAAGGCTCTCGTCCAGGTCGCCCTGATCGTGTACGTCCTGGGATCGGCCGCCGCGGGTCTGTCGCAGAGCTCGGGGATGCTGATCGCCTGCCGTGTCGTGCAGGGCATCGGCGTCGGCGGTCTGTCGGCCCTGGCCCAGATCGTCATGGCCGCCATGATCTCCCCGCGTGAACGCGGCCGTTACTCCGGCTACCTCGGCGCGACCTTCGCCGTCGCCACCGTCGGCGGCCCGCTGCTCGGCGGTGTCATCACCGACACGTCCTGGCTGGGCTGGCGCTGGTGCTTCTACGTCGGCGTGCCCTTCGCCGTCATCGCGCTGATCGTGCTGCAGAAGACCCTGCACCTGCCCGTCGTCAAGCGGGACGTGAAGGTCGACTGGGCCGGCGCGTTCTTCGTCTCCGCCGCGGTCTCGCTGCTGCTGCTGTGGGTCACCTTCGCCGGTGACAAGTACGACTGGCTGTCGTGGCAGACGTACACGATGATCGCCGGGTCCGTGGTGCTGGGGCTGATCTTCCTGCTGGTCGAGTCGAAGGCCGCCGAGCCGATCATCCCGCTGCGGCTGTTCCGCAACCGCACCATCACCCTGTCGTCGCTCGCCTCGCTGTTCGTGGGTGTGGCGATGTTCTCCGGCACGGTCTTCTTCGCGCAGTACTTCCAGCTGGCCCGGGACGAGTCCCCGACCATGTCCGGCGTCCTGACGATCCCGATGATCGGCGGCCTGTTCGTCTCCTCCACCGTCTCCGGGCAGTTCATCACCCGCACCGGCAAGTGGAAGGCCTGGCTGGTCAGCGGCGGCGTGCTGGTCACCGCGGGGCTGGGCCTGCTGGGCACCATCCGCTACGACACGCAGTACTGGAAGACCGCCGTCTTCATGGCCCTGCTGGGTCTCGGCATCGGCATGATGATGCAGAACCTGGTGCTGTGCACGCAGAACCAGGTCGACCCGCACGACCTCGGCGCGGCCAGCTCCACGGTCACCTTCTTCCGGTCCCTCGGCGGTGCGATGGGCGTCTCCGCGCTCGGCGCCGTCATGGCCAACCGCATCACCGACTACGCCCGGGACGGCATCGCCGGCCTCGGCCCGAAGTACGCCGCGCTGGCGTCCGGCGCCGGCTCCTCCAGCCAGATCCCGGACATGGACAAGCTCCCGGCGCCGCTGCGCACCGTCATGGAGAGCTCCTACGGCCACGGCATCGCGGACGTGTTCCTGATCGCGTCGGGCCTGGCGCTGGTCGCCTTCCTGATCACGCTGTTCATCAAGGAGGTCCCGCTGCGGACCAAGGGCGGACTGGCGCAGGCCGCGGAGAGCGAGACGCCGGCCGGGGCTCCCGCCGAGGCCGCGCCCGCCGTCGAGGCCGCGCCCGCTTCCGTCTCGGCCGTCGAGGCCGGGACTCCCGGCGCCGGGACGGCCGCGGGCCGGGCGGTGTCCGACACGGAGCCGGCGACCGAGGGCGGACGGCAGCTCGCGGCCGTCGCCACGGCGGCCCGCCCCGAGGAGACCTCGGGCGCCCCGGGTGCCCCGGGCCACTCCGACGGCATACCGGTGCGCGGGTTCGTGCGCGGCGCCGAGGGCGTGCCCGTGCCGCAGGCCGCCGTCACGCTGATCTCGCTGACCGGACGGCAGCTGGGCCGGTCGGTCGCGCAGGCCGACGGCTCCTACGCGCTGGACGCGCCGGGCACGGGCTCGTACGTCCTGATCGCCGCCGCCGACGGCTTCCAGCCGCAGGCGTCCACGGTCGTGGTGGGCGGCGAGCCGCTCTCCTACGACGTCCTGCTCAGCGGGACCAGCGGGCTGAACGGTCTGGTGCGGGCCGCGCAGACCGGTGCGCCGGTGAAGGGCGCGATGGTCGTCGTCACCGACGTGCGCGGGGACCTGCTGGCCACCGGGACGACCGGGGAGCAGGGCGAGTTCGGCTTCACGGAGCTGGTGCCGGGTGCCGTGACCGTCGCGGTCAACGCCTCCGGATACCGGCCGCGGGCGCTGCCCGTCGAGGTGGGCGGCACCGGCGTCACCCGGATCGAGGTCGACCTCGACGCGGGCGCCCAGGTCCAGGGCGTCGTACGGTCCCCGCACGGGCCGCTGGCCGACGCCCGGGTGACGCTGGTCGACGCGGCGGGCAACGTGGTCGGCACGGCCACCACCGGGTCGGACGGCGCGTACGCCTTCGCCGACCTGGACGGCGGCGAGTACACGGTGATCGCGACCGGCTACCCCCCGGTGGCCACCGCGCTCACCGTCAGCGGCCGCGGAGTCGACGACCACGACATCGAACTGGCCCACCCGGGCGAGTAGTTCGGAACCGACCCCGGCCCGTGGCGGTGGCGCACTGTGAGCGGCGGTGCGCCCGCCACGGGCCGGTCTCTTTCACGACCACGTGCTGTTGCAGGGAGAAAACGGGATGGGACTGACCGCGAGGATCCGCACGCGGGACGGATGGGCCGTGTCGCACGCGGTCGTCACGGTGACCGACATGACCGGCGCGCAGGTGCTGCGGGCCGAGGCGGACGCCGAGGGAACCGTACGGGACACGACCGGGCTCGCTCCCGGGCCGTACACCGTCATCGTCACGGCCGTCGGGTACGCGCCCGCCGCCGTGACCGCGATCGTCACCGCGAGCAGGCGGGCGGAGGTCGGCACGGTGACGCTGGCCCCGCAGGGCGGCACCGAGCTGCCGGCGCCCGGGCCGTGGACCATCGACCCGGCGCACTCCGCGGTGACCGCCGTCGCCCGGCACCTGGGGATCTCCAGTGTCCGCGGCCGGTTCACCGAGTTCGCCGGACGCGTCGAGATCGCCCCGGACGAGGTGGAGAAGTCGAGCGTCGAGGCCGTCATCCGGGCCGCGTCCATCGACACCGGCAACGGCATGCGCGACGGCCACCTGCGCTCGCCCGACTTCCTGGACGTCGAGAAGTACCCGGAGATCGTCTACCGCTCGACGGGCCTGACGGCGGCCGGGCCGGACCGCTGGACGGTGCACGGCGAGCTGACGCTGCACGGCGTCGTACGGCCCGTCGACCTCGACCTCGCCTACCTCGGCACCGGCGCCGACCCGTGGGGCGGCACCCGCGTCGCGTTCCGCGCGACGACGGAGCTGCGCCGCGAGGACTTCGCCATGCACTACAACCAGGTCGTGCAGGCGGGCATCGCCGCGATCGGCACGACGCTGAAGGTGGAACTGGACATCCAGGCGGTACAGGGCGAGATCCTGCCCCAGCAGTAAGCGGTACGGGGCGAGGCCCTGCCTCAGCCGTACCCCGGCCGCCGCGCGCCGGAGACCCGGCACCACACGGCCCCGCAGCGGCCGCAACCGGCGCGGGGAAGCCGGCACGGGGCCGACCCGACGCAGACCGGCCGGGTGCAAGGCATTCCAGCGCGGGCCGGACCGGCGCGGAGCAGCCCGGCCCGGGGGCAGCCCGGCGCGGCACAGGGCACTCCGCCACAGACCAGCCCGCGTGGCCCGGGGCCGACGCGGACCGGAGCAGGCGGGCGGGGCCATGTGTGCCTCCACGCCGGCCTGCCGGACACGCGGCAATCCGGCGCACGCCGGCCGGCACAGACCGGCCCGACGCACGCCAGCCGACACAGGCCGGCCCGGCACACGCCGGCCCGCGCGGAGCAGCCCGGCGTGGAGGCCCGGCGCAGGGAGCCGGCTGCCGTCGGCTCGACGCGGACCAGACGGGCGCGCACCGGTCCGACCCGCACTGGTCCGACACGGTCCGACCCGGGCCGGCTCGCGCAGACGGGCCCGGTGGGGGCCATGTTCGGCGCCCGCCTGCTGAACGCGGGGCGATCCAACGTCGGCCCCGTACAGGCCGGTGCGGGACACGGCAGCGGGCCCGGTGCGGCCGGGCGCGTGGGGTGGTGTCGGGGTGGGCGTCAGTTGCCCGCGGTGCGGGTGACGAGTTCGGCGCAGAGGTCGCGCAGCTTCATGTTCGCGTTCTGGGAGACGCGGCGCAGGCGCTCCATGGCCGTGGCGGCGTTGATGTGCTCCTGGGCCATGAGGATGCCGATCGCCTGGTCGATGACGCTGCGGGAGAGCAGGGCGGTGCGGACGTCGGCGACGGAGTCCGCCTCGCGTTCCACGCGCAGCGCGAGACTGACGGCGTCCGCGGCCTGCGCGGCGAAGGCGCGGGCGGCCCGCCGGCCGGTGCCCAGGGCGCCCGGCTCGACGCCGTAGAAGTTGACGGCGGCGCCCCCTTCGTCATGCACGACGAGCGGCAGGGCCAAGACGCAGCGGACGCCGACGGAGCGGGCGTAGGCCGTGTAGCGCGGCCAGCGGGTCTCGGCGGCGAGGTCCGGCGCGTACTGTTCCAGGCCGGTGTCGGCGGCCTCGACGCAGGGGCCCGAGCCGTTCTCGTACTGGCGCTGGTCGAGACCGTTGACCAGGTCGCTGCTGCCCGCCAGGGTCAGCAGGCGGTCGCCCCGGCGCACGGTGACGCTGCACGCGGCGGCGCCGGGCACCGCCCGGACCGCTCGGTCGGTCAGGTCCCGCAGCAGCGTGTCGAGTCCGCCGCTGCGGGCGATCGCCATCTCCAACGTGTCGGAGCCGGATGTGCCGGGCGTGTCAGGACTCATGAGAGTACTGATAACCCGGAAGGCCGCGGACAAGCACGGACCGGACCGTGGCGGACGCCGCACCGCCGCCCGCGCTCCCGCACCCTCAGGCCGGCCGGTTGCTCGCGTCGACGATGCGTCGGGCCAGGTCGCGCAGCTTGACGTTCTCCCGCTGCGAGGCCCGCACCAGGCTGTCGAACGCCTCGGCCGCGTCCATGTTCATGCGCTCCATGAGGATGCCGGTGGCCTGGCCGATCAGGTCGCGGGTGCGCATCGCCTCGGTGAGCTGCTCACGCACCGTCGTGGAGTCCAGGGCCAGGCTGACGTGTGCGGTGAACAGGCGGCCGATGCGGGTGGCGGCCTCGTCGAAGGCCCGGGGCCGGCGCGCGTACGCGGTCAGCACGGTCAGCCGCCGCCGGTCGGTGCGCAGCCGCAGCGCGAGCGCGGAGCGCAGCCCCAGGTCCGCCAGCCCGCCGCCGCCCTCCTCGGTCTCGCTGTCGTCCAGGCGGACTACGGGCCGGTGCCAGAGCCCGTCCCAGTACGACTGCTGCCGGTCCCCGTCCGCGCTCGACGCCTCCGCGGCGCGGACGATCTCGTCGGTCCAGGCGACCGTGCGCGGGTGGCTGTCGCCGTCGAGCACGGAGACGCCGGCGTGCTCGGCGCCCGGCAGCAGCCGCACGGCCAGCCGGGCCGCGGTGCGCATGGCGCTGTTGGGGGTGACGGTGTCGTGCAGTTGCTGTGCCGCCACCGTCAGGGCTTCGGCCAGCTCGAAACCCACTGGAAAGGGGGGCAAATCAGAAAATTCAGGCGCAGTCACCACGAACCTCTTCGGCATGCACGGCCGACAAGCCGTGCGCAGGAGAGCTCCGCAGCACATTCCTGACTGCGAGCACAGTACGGACAGCACTTTATCCGTTCTCCCGCACGCCGATCACGTTCTCCCGCACGCCGGTCCCGTCCGCCCGGCCATCGCTACGACCGCCTTTCCAAGGATCCATGAGGCATGGTGGAATGACGGCAGGTCGGGAAGTGGCCTCCCCCGGATTCCGGACGTCCGTCTGCCGTCTGCCAGGTGAGTGCGATGACCTTCCTGCTGGCCCTCTGCCAGGTCGATGACCTGCCCAGATGCACACTGATCACCCTCCCCGACGAGATCGACCTCGCCAACGGGGCCCTGCTGCTCGACGCCGTGGCCGCCGCCGTGGCCCCCCGCCTCGACCGGATGGACCTGCTGGTGCTGGACCTGACCGGCACCGGCTTCATGGACTCCCAGGGCGCCCGCCTCGTCGGGGACGTCCACCGCTTGCTGGCCGGCCGCGCCCCGCTGCGGGTCGTGGCGGCGCCGGGCGGCCTGCCCAGCCGCGTCCTGGAGCTGACCGGCATACGCCGGGACGTGCCCGTCTTCGACAACCTGCCGGAGGCACTCTCGGGGTGAGCGGCGCGGCGCGGAACCGCGCGACACGCCCGGGCCGGCGAGACATCCTAGGCTGACGCCATGGCACCCAACATCGCGACCAACACCCGCGTCTCCCTCGACGAGCTGCTGGACTTCGTACGGCCCCGCCACCGCGCGATCCTGCTGACCCGGCGTGCCGACGGCAGCCCGCAGGGCTCCCCGCTGACCTGCGGCGTCGACGACTCCGGCCGGATCGTCGTCTCCACCTACCCCGAGCGCGCCAAGACACGCAACGCCAAGCGGGACCCGCAGGTCAGCCTGATCGTGCTGAGCGACGACTGGAACGGGCCCTGGGTCCAGGTCGACGGCACCGCCGAGGTGATCGACACCCCCGACTCCGTCGAGCCGCTGGTCGAGTACTACCGCAACATCGCCGGCGAGCACCCGGACTGGGACGAGTACCGGGCGGCCATGCTGAAGCAGGGCAAGTCGATCATCCGGGTCACGCCCGAGAAGTGGGGTCCGGTGGCCACCGGCGGCTTCCCGGCCCGGCTGGCGTCCCAGGAGTAGCGCGGCCGGCGGACGGGCGGTGACGCGGCCGGCGCGCAGGGCAGCGTGGCCGGCGCCCAGGAGCGGTCAGCCCCGGGCGACCATCGCCTCGATGCCCGCCACCAGCAGTTCCAGGGCGTAGGTGAAGTCCCGCTCCCGCATGTCCTGCACCGTGTCGCCGCCGCGGGCCGCCATCAGCTCGGCGGACTCGTGGACGACCTCGGCGGCTTCCGGGGCCCGGGTCGCCGCGCTCATCGCGTGCCGGAAGTACTCGTCCTGGGTCATGCCCGCGGCGGCGGAACGGGCGATGAAGTGGCCCTCGACCGTGCCGTAGCCGTACACGAACTGGAAGACGGCGGAGATGGCGCCGGTCAGACCGTGCACGGGCAGGCCGGTCCCGCGGACGACCTGCTGGACGGCGCGGGAGAACGACAGCGAGTTCGGGCCGATGTTGAGGAACGTGCCGGCCAGCGGGGACAGCCAGGGGTGGCGCACCAGCAGGGCGCGGTACTCCCGGGCCAGCGCCCGCAGCTGGTCGCGCCAGTCCTCGCCGGCGTCCGGGCCGGGCAGGGCCAGCTCGCCGAAGGCCTCGTCGAGGGCGAGTTCGAGCAGGTCGTCCTTGGTGTCGACGTACCAGTAGACGGACATCGCGGTGACGTTCAGCTCGGCGGCCAGGCGGCGCATGGAGAATCCGGCCAGCCCCTCGCCGTCCAGCAGCCGGACCGTCGCCTCGGTGATCCGCTCCCGGTCCAGCCCGGACGGCTGACCGCCGCCGCGCCCGCCCCGGCGGGCCTTGCCCTCCAGCCAGACGCTGGTCCGCCCGGCCCGCTCGGCTGCCCTCACCATGGCGTACCTTCCTCGACGTCGTTCGCCGGCCAGGATGCCAGGTGGCGGCATCCGCCCGCCCGGCTGCGGGCGGCCACCACCCCGAGTCTGCCCGCTCCGCCCCGCGCGCCAACGCGGTGTGAGCCGCGGGACGTTTCCCGCGCTGGACGACAGAACGGAGCAGGGGGGTGGCCGTGGCCACCGCCCTGCTCCGTCCGACGGACCGTCAGTCGCCGGTCTTCTGCGTGAGGTCGTAGAAGGTGGCCGAACCGGCCGTCACCTTCTTGAAGTTGGCCTCCACCCAGGAGGTGATCTGGGAGGACGTGCCGCTGTTGCCGCCCATGCCGCCGCCCATGCCGCCGCTCGCGATGAAGTAGTGGATCTTCCCTTCCGCCACGTACTTCTTGAACTGGGCCAGCGTCGGGGACGGGTCGGTGCCGTTGAAGCCGCCGATCGCCATCACCGGTTCGCCGGTGGAGAGCTGGTAGCTCGCCGCGTTCTGCGAGCCGATGGCCGCGGCGGCCCAGGTGTACTTGTCCGCGTCGGTCTCCAGCAGCTTCTTGGCCTCGGAGCTGACGCTCGCGCCGTTCAGCAGGCCGCCGGCGCCACCGCCGCCGCCCATGCCGCCGCCCTCGCCCATCTGGCCGCCGGGCATGCCGCCCTGCTGGTTCTGGCCCTGGCCCTGGGTGTTGCCGTTGCCGTTCTGCTGGCCCTGCTGGCCGGGCGTGCCGCCCGGGAAGCCGCCGGTGCCGCCGCCGGGGAAGCCGTTGCCCTGCTGCCCCTGCGTGTTGCCGTTGCCGTTCTGCTGGTTCTGCTGCCCCTGCTGGCCCTGCGTGCCGCCCGGGAAGCCGCCCCGCATGCCGCCACCGCCGCCGGGGCCGCCGCCCATGCCGGCGCCCGCCGGACCGGCCGTCACGATGGAGCCGGTGTGCGCGCTGTCGACAGTGCTCAGGGTGTACGCGGTCGGGCCGGCCAGCGCGGCCACCAGGCCCAGGCCCGCCGCCGCGAGGGCGAGCCGCCGGGTGACGCGGCCCGCGAAGATCAGACCGAGCGCGGCGGTCAGACCGCCGATCAGGACCAGCCACTTCAGCCAGGGCAGGTAGTCCGAGGTGCGGTTGAGCAGGACGTAGCCCCAGGCTGCGCTCGCCACGACCGAGGCCGCGAGGGTGAGCGACGCCCACGTCTCGCTCCGCCTCTCCCACAGCAGCGCCGAGCCCATGCCGACCACGACCGCCAGGTAGGGGGCGAGGGCGACCGTGTAGTACTGGTGGAAGATACCCGCCATGTAGCTGAAGACGACCATGGTCGTCAGCAGCGAGCCGCCCCAGACCAGGAACGCGGCGCGGGTCGCGGAGGTGCGCGGCAGCTTGCGGGTGGCCACCAGACCGGCGGCCAGCAGGGTCAGCGCGGCCGGCAGCAGCCAGGAGATCTGGCCGCCGACCTCGGAGCTGAACATCCGGTTCCAGCCGGTCTCGCCCCACATGCCGGTGCCGCCCCCGCCGCCCCCGCCGCCGACGCTGCCGGTCTCGTCGCCGTTCAGGCGGCCGAGGCCGTTGTAGCCGAAGGTCAGCTCCAGGAAGGAGTTGTTCTGCGAGCCGCCGATGTAGGGGCGCGAGGAGGCCGGCCACAGCTCGACGATCGCGACCCACCAGCCACCGGAGACGACCAGCGCGAGCGTCGCCGCCGCCAGTTGTCCGAACCGCTTCTTCAGCGACACCGGCGCGCACACCGCGTACACGATCGCCAGTGGCGGCAGGATCAGGAAGGCCTGCAGGGTCTTGGTGAGGAACGCGAAGCCGATCGCGACCCCGGCCCACAGCAGCCACTTGGTCCGGCCGTCCTCGACCGCGCGGACGACGTAGTAGCAGGCCAGCGACATCAGCAGGGCCAGCATCGCGTCCGGGTTGTTGAACCGGAACATCAGCGCGGCGACGGGAGTGAGCGCGAGCACCGCGCCGGCGATCAGTCCGGCCGCGGGGCTGAACCGGCGGCGCACGGCCGCGTACACGACGGCGACCGTCGCGACGCCCATGAGGACCTCGGGGACCAGGATCGCCCACGAGTTCAGCCCGAAGATCCGCACCGACAGCTCCATCGGCCACAGCGAGGCCGGGGGCTTGTCGACGGTGATGGCGTTGCCCGCGTCCAGCGAGCCGAAGAAGAACGCCTTCCAGCTCTTGCTGCCGGCCTGGACGGCCGCCGAGTAGAAGGAGTTGGCGTAGCCGGAGGCGCTGAGGTTGTAGAGGTAGAGCAGGCCGGTGGCCAGCAGCAGGCCGAGGAGGGCCGGGCGCGCCCAGCGGGGGTCCTCGGGCCGGCCGCGCCACAGTCCGCGGCCGAGCGGCTGCTTCGGTTCGCCCGCCGCGGGGGCGGGCGGGAGCGGCGGCGCCACGGGCTCCTGGGAAGCAGGGGTGAGCGTGTCCGTCACCGGCGCGCTCACCGGCGATGCGCTCGTCGTCGGTGGTCCCCAGGAGGAGGGACCCGGTCCGCCCTCGTGGCTGGTCCGGTCGTAGTCGGTGGTCATCGGAAGTCCCTCGGGTCGGTGTCGGTGGGGCGCACCGGCTGAAGCCGGACGGTGGCGTCCCCCCAGGTGCGGGTGCGGTCCGCGGCTTCACCGGCGCGGACCGGGGCCGGCGTCGGCTGCCGGTACGGCAGCGGCGGGCGCTGGGGCTCGGGCCGCGGCTGCTGAGCGTGGGCCGGCGCGGACGGGGTGTGCGAGGCGATCACGGCCGAGTGCCGCTCCTCCTGGCGGTCGGGGAACACCCACGCCCGGAACAGCAGGAACCGCAGCACCGTCGCCGCGAGGTTGGCGGCGATCAGGACGGCCAGCTCGGTGGAGTGGGCCGGGTCGGACGTCGCCGCGTTGAGAGCGGCGAGCGAACCGCTGGTGAGCGCGAGGCCGATGCCGAAGACGACCAGGCCCTGCGCCTGGTGCCGGACCGCGCCGCCGCGCCCGCGCACCCCGAAGGTCAGGCGGCGGTTGGCCGCGGTGTTGGCGACCGCCGAGACCAGCAGGGCGAGCGCGTTGGCCACCTGGGAGCCGGAGAACATGCGGAAGCCGCTGTAGAGCAGCAGGTAGAACAGCGTCGACAGACCGCCCACCACGCAGAACCCGACGAGCTGGCGGGCCAGCCCCATGGGTACGTCCTTCAGGTCGCGGTCGCGCGGATCGTCGCCGAAGGGACGGGCGAGCCGGTCCAGCGGCAGCGAACCGGTGGCCAGGGCCCTGCCCACGCGCCACACCCCCTTGAGGTCGTCGGTCGCCGTCTTCACGATGTGCACCGTCGAGTCCGGGTCGTCGACCCAGTCGACCGGCACCTCGTGGATGCGCAGGCCCGCACGCTCGGCGAGGACCAGCATCTCGGTGTCGAAGAACCAGCCGGTGTCCTCCACCAGCGGCAGCAGCACCTGGGCGACGTCACGGCGTATCGCCTTGAAGCCGCACTGCGCGTCCGAGAACCGGGCCTGCAGCGAGCCGCGCAGGATGAGGTTGTAGACCCGGCTGATGAACTCCCGCTTGGGACCCCGTACGACGCGGGAGGAACGGGCCAGCCGGGAGCCGATCGCCAGGTCGGAGTGGCCCGAGATCAGCGGCGCCACCAGCGGCAGCAGCGCGTTGAGGTCGGTCGACAGGTCCACGTCCATGTAGGCGAGGACCGGGGCGTCCGAGGCGGACCAGACGGTCCGCAGCGCGCGGCCGCGGCCCTTCTGCTCCAGCCGGAAGGCCCGGACCTCGGGGATGTCCGCCTCCAGCCGCCGGGACACCAGGGGGGTGGTGTCCGTCGAGGCGTTGTCCGCAATCGTGATGCGGAACGCGTACGGGAAAGTGCGCCTGAGGTGCTCGTGCAGTCTCAGCACGCACGGCTGGAGGTCCTTCTCCTCGTTGTAGACGGGGATCACTACGTCCAGAACAGGCGTACCGGCGTCGCCGGCCGGGAGGTGCTCCCGCGCCGGCAGGGTGCCGGGAGAGGAATCGGTTCGCATGGCATCGACTCTCGTCAAGTGCCCTGTCGCACCCATGTGGTGGCGCTGTGCTGTGCCTGTGAGTGCGATTGCCAATTCGTTTCGGGGGCGGGCTGGGGCGTCGCCGGGACGAGGGCCGGCAGATGCACGGTGAACACCGTGCGTCCGGGCATGCTGTCCACGGTGACGGCACCGCCGTGCGCGGTCGCCACGGCCTGCACGATCGCAAGCCCCAGGCCGGTCGAGCCGGTCGTACGGGAGCGCGCCGAGTCGCCGCGGGCGAACCGCTCGAAGACGTGCGGCAGCAGCTCCGGCGGGATGCCCTGGCCGTTGTCCTCGACGTCCACGCACATCCACGGCCCGCGCCGCTGCACCCGCGCGGTGACGGTCGTACCGGGCGGGGTGTGCTTACGGGCGTTGCCGAGCAGGTTGACCAGCACCTGCTGGACGCGGGCCGCGTCGGCCGACACCAGGGCCGGCTCGTCGGGCAGGTCCAGGCGCCAGTTGTGTTCCATGCCGGCCGCGCGGGAGTCGCTGACGGTGTCGACGACGAGGGGGATGAGGTCGGTCTGCTCGAACTGCAGCGGACGGCCCGCGTCCAGCCGGGCGAGCAGCAGCAGGTCCTCCACCAGCAGCGTCATCCGGCCCGCCTCGGACTCGATGCGGCCGAGGGCGTGCCGGGTGTCCGGGCCGACCTGTTCACGGCCGCGTCGGGTCAGCTCGGCGTACCCGCGGATGGAGGCGAGGGGCGTGCGCAGTTCGTGGCTGGCGTCGGCGACGAACTGCCGTACCCGCATCTCGCTCTGCTGGCGTGCGTGCAGGGCGCCGTGGACGTGGTCCAGCATCCGGTTGAGCGCGGCGCCGACCTGGCCGACCTCGGTGTGCGGGTCGGTCTCGGACTCCGGGACGCGCTCGCTGAGGTTGACCTCGCCGGTGTGCAGGGGGAGTTCGGAGACCCGGGTGGCGGTGGCGGCGACCCGGCGCAGCGGGCGGGTGGCGACGCCGACCAGCACGTAACCGGCGATGACGGCGGCGCCGAGACCGGCGGCGGTGACGCTGACCTCGACGAGGATCAGGGTGTTGACGGTGCTGTCGACCTCGCTGGTCGGGAGGGCGACGTAGTACGAGTCGCTGCCGTTCGTGACGTACCGGACGCGGTAGTCCCCGAGGCCCGGGATCGACACGGAGTGCTCGGTGTTGTCCTTCGCCACGGAGGCGAGGGCCGCCTTCTGCGCCGTGCTGAGGCTGCCCGCCTTCATGTCCTTGAACACGCCGTTGCTGTCGCTCGTCTGCTCCGCGACGGCCGCACTGACGATCTTGCCCTTCTGCACGTAGGCGGCGATCGTCCCGAGCTGCGTCGGGGGTTGCTTGACGAACTTGGTCGCCTTCTCACTCGCCGGGATGTCGTCGTCCCGGTCGCCGAGCTGGCCCGCGACCCCGGAGGAACTACTGTTCGAGCCGCCGATCTGACCGCCGGGCGGCTGCTTGCCGTCCATCCGGCCGCCGACCGCGCGCATGGCGACGTCCGCCACCTTGGTGTCGAGCTGGTCGTACAGATGGGACTTCAGCGCCAGCGTCGTCACCGTGCCGATCACCGCGCACACCACGGCGATCAGCGCCACGGAAGCGACGACGAGCCGCGCCCGCAGGGTGCGCGGCTGTCCCGCTCGACGCTTCTGCGGACGCGTTCGTCGTCGCCCGCTCATGACGCGGCGGGCTTGATCAGGTACCCGGCACCCCGGCGGGTGTGGATCATGGGCTCGCGCCCGGCGTCGATCTTCCGGCGCAGGTAGGAGATGTACAGCTCGACCACGTTGGCCTGGCCGCCGAAGTCGTAGGACCACACGCGGTCGAGGATCTGCGCCTTGCTGAGCACGCGCCGCGGGTTGCGCATCAGGAAGCGCAGCAGTTCGAACTCGGTGGCGGTGAGGTGGATGTTCTGGCCGGCCCGCGAGACCTCGTGGCTGTCCTCGTCGAGGGTGAGGTCGCCGACGACCAGCACCGACTCGGAGCGCCGGTCGGCGGCGCCGGAACGGCGGATCAGTCCGCGCAGCCGGGCGACGACCTCCTCGAGGCTGAACGGCTTGGTCACGTAGTCGTCGCCGCCGGCGGTGAGACCGGCGATACGGTCCTCGACCGCGTCCTTGGCGGTGAGGAACAGGACCGGCACGTCGGGCAGCTCGCGGCGCAGCCGCCCCAGGACGGTCAGCCCGTCCATGTCGGGGAGCATCATGTCGAGGACGACGGCGTCGGGGCGGAACTCCCGCGCGGTCTGGACGGCTCCCGTGCCGTCACCGGCACTGCGTATCTGCCAGCCCTCGTAACGCAGGGCCATGGACAGCAGTTCGGTGATCGACAGTTCGTCGTCCACCACCAGGACTCGGACGGGGCTCCCGTCCGGCCTCAGCAGTTCGGTGCGCCCCTGGGGCGAGGTCGTGGTCATGGTGCACACACTGTCGGGGCGCTCTGAGAGCACCCTTTCGGCAACCTGTGATTTCCCTGAGAAACTCACAGGCGCCTCTCAGGCGGCGCCTGGGCGGTGCTTGGGCGGTCCTTGGGCGGCCCTGGGGGTCCCTTACCGCTTCCCCGGCAGGACGCTGACGTGAGGTCACAGCCCGAACAGCCGCGCCCCGTTGTCGTGGCACACGGCGCGCAGCCACGCGTCCCCGAGCCCCAGCTCCTCCAGGGCCCGCAACTGGTGGAGGTAGGGGTAGGGGATGTTGGGGAAGTCACTGCCGAGCAGGATCCGGTCGCCGAGATCGGCCAGCCTGGGCAGCGCGCGCTTCGGGAACGGCGCCAGCCGCTCGCTGAAGTCGGTGAACGCCATGGTGGTGTCCAGCCGCACCTCGTCGTACCGCTCGGCCAGGGCGAGGAAGTCCTCGTACTCCGGCATGCCCATGTGCGCGACGACGAGCCGCAGCCGGGGGTGACGGGCCAGCACGCGGGCGACCGGTTCGGGACCGGTGTGCTTGCCGGGCGCGGGACCGGAACCGCAGTGGATCACCACCGGCGTACCGGCGTCGGCCAGCAGCCCCCACGCCGGGTCGAGCAGTTCGTCGGCCGGGTCGTACGCCCCCACCTGCACGTGCGCCTTGAAGACCCGCGCGCCCGCCTCGACCGCGTCCCGCACGTACGCCTCGACCCCGGGCTCGGGGAAGAGCGTCGAGGTGTGCAGACAGTCCGGGGTGCGGCGGGCGAACTCCACGGCCCAGCCGTTGAGCCACTCGGCCATGCCGGCCTTGTGCGGATAGAGCATCGCCGTGAACGCGCGCACGCCGAACACCCGGATCAGCGCGACCCGTTCGGCCTCCTCGGCCCGGTAGGTGATGGGCCACTCGACACCGCCGGTCAGCGGACCGAGCGCGTCGAAGTACCCCCAGACCTTGCGCAGCACGCGCTCCGGCATGAAGTGCGTGTGGACGTCGATCAGCCCCGGCACCCCGAGCCGCTCCCAGAACCGCCGGACTTCGGCGGCCTCGCCGATGGCGGGCTCGGCGGGGGCGGGCTCTCGGTGATCGCTCATGCCTTCACCCTCACCCGCACAGGCAGGTCAGAACAACCCGTCCGGCAGGTCAGAACAACCCGTCCTGAACCCCCGTGTCCTCCCTGAACTCCCGCACCGGGACGGTGAACCCGCTCCCGTCCGGGGCGGGCACCAGGTCCCAGCCGGTCATCAGCCGGGTGTCCAGCACGACGACCCCGCGCCCGGTCGCGAGATGCAGGTCGGGCCCGGCCGCCGCCAGCAACTCGCCGGCCACCGACCCGCCCGCGACCAGCTCACCGACCTGCCCTGCGGCGGCCGGCAGCCCCGCGATCCCGAACGCCTCCACGTGATCCACCACCCGGCACGGCTCGGGCGCCAGCGACTCCGGCCAGCCGGCCAGCCCCACCGCCCGCGCGTGCAGCGCCGCCACCTCGGCCGCCCGCTCCGCCGCCGACGCGGGCAACCGGGACCGCACCGCCCGCTTCTCGCCGTACGGGATCCGGTCCGGCACCTGAAGCGCGGCCCGCAGCAGTTCTTCGGTCCGCCGGGCGGCCATCAGCGGCCCGGCGCCGAGCCAGCTGAAGCAGACCGCCCCCTGTTCCAGCAGCCGGGCCGAGCCCCGCTCCACCGCGGTGATCCCGACCTTGACCATGCCGGGCCCGAACCACGCCAGGTACACGCGGTACGGCCGCGGGTCGTCCGCGATCGTGTCGGCGGCGACGGAGTGCGCCCGGTCCAGCCGCGCGCACTCCTCGCACCGCGCCCCCGTGCTCCGCCCCGGCACGCCCGCCCGCACCGGACACGGATTCCCCCTGGCTCCCACGCAGGTCCGCCCACCCCCGTCCACGACCGCGAAAGCCACGCGCTTCCCCGGCACCAGCGCGCTGCGCCGCCCGCCGTCCCAGACCAGCACGGGACGACCCCGCGCCCAGCGCAGCCCCGCACACTTCCATGCCTGTGCCATCACTCACGAGCGTAGGCGGAGCCACTGACATTGAGCCTGGCAGTTCCTGTTACTCAGATTCCGGTGGTCGTGGCTCTGCCACTGACCGGCGTCCTGCTGGACTGGCTTCCGGCTGCATCCGCACGGCGCGCTCCGCGCCCCGCCAGCCGACATCCCGCGCACCCCGGATGCCCCTCCCGGGCGGTGAGGTCCCGCACCCGCCAGTCCCACTGGTCCCTGGGCCGCGGCCCCGACGGCTTGCCCCACCCGGCGAGGTGCAGCACCCACATGACCAGGACGCTCGCCGCCACGACCGCGAGCCCCCCGGCCAGCACCGCGCCGGACGCCACGCAGACTCCCACCCCGGTCACCGCCGCCCCGACGACCGCGCCCCCGAAGCCGGTCCACCCCGCGACGGTATGCCCCTCGTCATACTGATGTGCGCCCACCCAGCACTCCCTCCCTGCGGGACAGGCCCGCACGCCGTCCTGACGGACTGGTTCACCCGGGCCAGCGCACTGGCCGCGGACTACCTGGAGGAACACTGCCGGACGGACTGAAGCACCCGCCTGATCCGGGGCCGGGGCCGGGGCCGGGGCCGGGGCCGGGGCCGGGGCCGGGGCCGGGGCCGGGGCCGGGGCCGGGGCCGGGGCCGGGGCCGGGGCCGGGGCCGGGGC